>NZ_CP104467.1:6103226-6410441 GCF_025369935.1 Paenibacillus andongensis
ATGATTCGAAGAAAAATAAGTCATCCCAAACTAAAGTTCGAAAAGCATCAAGCAGGAGAACTGACCAATACGGAGTTTGTCGTTGCGTATATCGAAGAGCAGGTCAAACCAGAGTTGCTTCAAGAAGTCCGAAGAAGACTTCATACTTTTCAAACGAATCAATTGCTGGACTCGGGATATATAGAAGAATTTATTGAGGACAAGACCTTTTCTCTATTCCCGCAAATCCAAAATACGGAACGTCCGGACACCGTATCTGCGAGTCTATTGGCAGGCAGAGTAGCCATTATCGTCGACGGCTCTCCGAACGCTTTATTGTTGCCTATGACATTTTGGGCAGGTTTTCAAGCAGCGGAAGACCATTATGAACGCTTTTTATATGTCTCGGCAGTCAGACTTATACGTTTCCTGCTGGCAATTATGTCTTGCTTACTTCCTTCCGTATATGTTGCGCTTACGACGTTCCATCCACAGATGATTCCGCTTGCGTTGATGCTCAGTATTTCAGTATCGAGAGAAGGTATTCCGTTTCCAACCGTAATCGAAACATTGTTGATGGAACTGATGTTCGAAGGATTGCGGGAAGCTGGTCTTCGGTTGCCTAAAGCAATCGGTTCAGCAGTAAGTATTGTAGGGGCGCTGGTTATTGGGGAAGCGGCTGTCCAAGCTGGATTTATCTCTGCTCCTATCGTGATGATCGTTGCCGGTACCGGAATTGCCTCGTTTGCTTTTCCGAGTTATAGTTTGGCATTGCCGTTTCGAATTCTACGGTTTCCACTTCTGATGTTAGGTGGATTCCTAGGTCTGTATGGTGTCGCCATCGGGATCATGTTCGTCATGATTCATCTTGTGTCGCTGAAGTCATTCGGCGTCCCTTATTTAAAACAGGTAGCGCCTATTGGACGAGAATTCTGGAAAGATACGCTTATACGAATGAATAAACGATACGCATCGGAGCAACGAAGACAATGAGGAAAATGAAGAAAATGAGTTTAATCCTGTGGATTGCACTGACAATGTTAATTTCTGGATGTTGGGACAGGAATGAAATTAATGATTACGCTTTCTGGATTGGAACTGCTCTTGATTTATCAGAGAGCGGAAAACTTCAAAAAAGCGCTCAGGTTGCAGTGCCCGCTAATTTCAAGAGCACCAAAGGGGGAGGGGGAAGCGAGCAAAGAGCAAATATTGTACTTACAGCGACCGGAACTTCAATCGTAGACTTGACACAACAAATTCAAGACAAACTACCCCGGAGGGTTTTTCTTGGACAACGCAGGTCCATTTTCATCGGAGAAAAGCTAGCGAAAAAAGGATTAGTTGATATTATGGATCAATTTACACGAAATACGGATACGCGTATGCGTACGGATATATTTGTTGTGAATAATGGAGAAGGAAAAGATATATTAAAAATCAACAGTCCGTTTAATCAATTCTCAGCGATCGTAGCCGTTGATCAAGACCGATTTTGCCGTTTAGGGGATACTGCCTTACGAGATGTCTTACTCGATGTAGGACGAGATGGCATCCGGCCTTCCATGCCGATGGTTGAGATTTCACCGAATAGTGAACAAGAGAAACATGAAATAATCGAAGTTAAATCCGTTGCTATCTTTAATAAAGACTTGCAAATGGTCGGGAAAGTGAGCGGGAGAGAATCCCTGGAAATGTTTTGGGTTAAAGGTGTGTTAAAAGATCAATTTCTTACTGAAGAAACGGAGGAAGGCAGCATATCGTTATACGAATCCAATTTAAAAAGATCCATTCGCACAGAATTTAAAGATAATAAACTTAAAGCCTACGTGAAGCTAGAGGGAACAGGAAGAGTCCTTGAAAACAACACGAATACGGATATTTCCGTAACCGCAGAACGAACGCCGTTAGAACGTAAGCTTAATGAAATCAAAGCAAAGAAAGTAGAAGCAACCATTAAGAAAATGCAGCTTCAATATGGTCAGGATGTGTTTGGAATCGGAGAAGAAATTCACAAAGAACACCCTTACCGATGGAAAGAACTTCGTAACAGCTGGGATCAAATATTCCCGACAGTTGAAGTATCGGTTAATGTCAAATTGAAAATTCAGAATATGGGGAATATTGGAAAACGCATCCCGGGAATAGGAGAAAGAACGTGAAAATCTCGCCTTGGCAGTTGTTTTGGATGCTCACAACGTTAGAAATTTCAATGAGTATTTGGCTTACTGTATCTCCATCGATCGAGATTGCTAAACAAGACGCATGGATCTCTCTAGCGGTGGCAGGTGCAATTGGACTAGTTGTGACATTGATTTTAGTGCGAGTTTGTCAACGGCATTCTTCACACACACTGGTGGAGTTTGCACAAAAGCTTTTTGGGAAGTGGGTCGGAAAGCTAATTGGTGCGTTGTATATTTTGATGTGGTTTTCAGTATCAGCAGATATACTGAGAATATTCTCCTTATTTATTAAGCAATTTCTTTTTCACGATACTCCGATTTGGGTCATAGCAGCTCTTATGGTCGCTGCTATGGTTTACATAAACTACGCAGGAAGTATCGAAGGTATTGCTCGCTTCAGTGAAATGGCAGGACCATTGCTTCTGGTCGGCATTGTCATTACTTTTGGATTAAATTTAACGAATCTGCACCCAGCGCTTCTTTTACCGATATATGCAGACTCTGGGGTAATAGCTATATTGAAGGGGTCATTGGTGAATGCATCATTTCTAGGAGAGTCCATGATGATCATGATGTTAGTGCCTTTTATTGCGAATTCTGAAAAGATGCTTAAGCCCACACTACTAGCGATCTGCATTCCATCCTTGATTGCCGTACTTACGGCAATTTTTGTAATTATGACATTCGGAACAAATATCGGATCAACCTTAATTTTTCCGTATTTTAGTATGGTTCGATTTATTAATTATCTAGAATTTATTCAAAACATGGATGTCTGGATTATGTTCATCTGGATTTTCAGTGTATTCGTAAAGTTAGCCATTTACTTGTTCATCAACAGTTATGGAACTGCACAATTGATTGGCATCAAGAACTGGCGGGTAATGATTGGATTTGCTGCAACCGCCATTTTCACTATTTCCTTAGTGCCTGCAAACGTCATAGGTCTGTTGGATTATGCGAAATTCGTATGGATTATTTACATTTTTCCAATTTTCATCGTTGGACTACCGATTATTTTTTTGCTCGTTAGTAAAGTAAGAGGCAAATCACTCGCACATGAATAGAAATAGATCGGCTACGTGATCTATTTAACCCAAAGATATGCTTTATCCTTACCATTTTGTTTGGCTAAATCAAAAATGACTGTAACACATTCGAGGGATTTTCATGTCGCATAGTTCGTTTTTAAGGTATTTTTTTGTCATGAAATTCTGCGATTTTAATGTTTGTAGTGGTATTTTTGTCGCTAATGGGAATAGATTCTTGTCGTTAGACTACTGTTCATACAATCGATGATGTTGCTGCGAATAAAGAACCCTTATTAAGTCACCAACATAAGAGCTCTCACTACTATCTATTGGAACGCATAAACGTCTTCTAATTCCAGAGCCACCTCTTTAATATCATAGCCGGCTAGTCGAATCGCTCGGATTCGCTCATCCACCGGGACAGGATCGCTGCGCAATGCCCTCATTAACCACTGCACCCATACAGCAATGTCTTGTTTCAAACACACGAATGCGAAAAAGCCTGCCCTCAGATCCGCTTCTTCCGGAAAAACATCGGATACCACGCAGGGGACTCCTGCGGCTTGCGCTTCTATCAAAACCATAGGCAAACCATCTTTGAATGAAGGAAGAACCATGACATCAAATTCCTGAAGGAGCTCAGAAATATCGTCTCGCAGTCCTAGTAGATGAACGCGATTTTGGATTCCTTTTTGCTCGATCAATGCTAGAATCTGAGGCCGCAATGCACCATCCCCCACCAAAATAAGCCTCGCATTCGGCACACGGTACAGCAGCTCTTCAAAAATCTCAATCAGAAATGTATGATTCTTTGCTGCGCTAAACCGTCCAATATGACCAATAATTGGTTCATTGGGTGGAATATGCAACTGCTCGCGGAGCGTCATGGGTTTCTGTAATCTACTTGCAAATCGACCGACATCGATCCCATTACGCACCATTCTGCCGCGTTTATCTTTAACCCATTGATACCCGAATAACGCCTGACTTATCGTGATCGAGCTGCTTACCCAGCTGGTGGCAATTCGCCTTATCATGTTCCTTTTTAGCCATCGAGATATCTTAGTCGTTGAAGAAGAGTATGTAAAATCACTTGTACTGTGATAATGCGCAATACGAATATCAATGCCATACAGCTTTGATGTTAACAAAGTTAAGACACTAGCTTCATATGTATGATTATGTAAAGCATGGAAGGGGCCGTGTTGTTGAATCGTCGACTTTAACTCATATATGTAACCCATCCAGCCCGCTCTAGGTCTCTGCAGGATGAATATCCTTCCACCAAATGCTCGTATTTCTTCATCGTAATCAGAAGGATTATGTGTGTGGACAACAAAATCAAATTGAATCTTTGATCGATCCAAGTGCCGATACACGTTCATAATAAAGCTCTGCGCTTCTCCACGATTCATATCACTAATATGATGTAAGATCCGAACGGGTTGATCGCTCAATACACATTCCCCCTTAAAGTTGTACAGGTAATTTTTGAAAAAGCTGAATTCGTATTCTATGGTTTAGATGAATGTATGCCAAAGGGGAAAATCAAGAGGAATAGTAACCGAGAGAGTAATTTATGTAAGCGCTATCCAAAAAGAATTGTAGCATGAAAACTACAGATTTCCTACTTAAATATTAAGATTTGATAAAGAAATTTAGGTTATTTCATCCAATACATGTAATAAATGATAAAACGCCATGTTTCGGGGTAAAGGAAATGTGGTAACAAAATACCGAGAAACTTTCTGATAAGAAAGCATCTCGGTTCTTATACATTATCAAGTTAGGCTTATATTGTCTAAATACCTGGATAACCCGGGGAATATGGCGGGTATGGGTATGGACATTGACATAGATAATCCTGGTATGGATATGGACATGGACATGAATATGGATATGGATATGGATATGGATGTGGATAGTAAGGCTGTGTCGCATTCAATAAATAAGGGGCTACAACCAAAGGCAGCAGATTATTCACTCCATGTCCAAAGTGATGAAACCCGCCATGCCCTGGGAAGCCATGATGACCGGGGCCAATATGACCAGGACCGCCATGTCCGGGGCCGCCATGCCCTGGACCCCCATGCCCTGGACCGCCATGACTAGGGCCGCCACCGTGAGGCCCACCTACTGGCGGACGAAATTCTTGCTCTTCTGGTTTCGTCATCTTGAAGATCACTCACATTCTTGTATAGTTAATTGCCTACAATACTGTATGTGTGCGATTGCCTAGTTGGTGACCATTTCACAAAAAATTGGGCGTTTATTTTCATACACATGGTAACAAGCTTATTATTTCCGGTCTTTCCAGATATCGCAGAGTCCTACGAAAAAAACAACAATTGTCGTGATCACAATAAACCGAATATCCCAAGCGTTCGGGAAATCATTCACCTGAGTACCCGAAGCACGAAGAACAAGAACAAACAAGAGCAGTACTAAATCAAAAAACATACAATAAGCCATACGAGCTGAAAGCTTATGGAGTGGGAGTTTGTCCATTATTTTGGCGAATCCTAAGAGGTCTGACCATCTTCCAGGTTCGTTGGATTTTTTCTGGGGGGAATTGTCCTCTTGTCGATCAGAGATCGGCTTTTGCTCGTTTTGCATCTTTCTTGCCAGCACCTTGCGTAGACCCCTGGACATCCAACCACATCAGAATGGCTCCGACGAAGCTAAACCCCGCTATACATATTCCCCCCAACGGAGATAATAACCCCACCTCCCAAGTCATCACGAAAGCTAGAAAACTCACCAAAAGTAAAAGAACTGCACCTGTCTTTTTCATTGAGTTGCCTATCATATCTCTTGCACCTCCTCTATCGTAAGATCTTATAGTATATGAGAGATTGATAGATTCGGTGATAGATGGTAGACGGTGCCCTTTACAAACGAAAAAAGGACCTGTGGGGTCGTCACCACCTCAAGTCCTTTTTATACTTCCACTATGAAGTTTTATCTGTTCAACAAGCTCCCTACATACCGCAGCAGCTCATTCGCACACACAGGGCAATATCCGTGCTCATCAATCAATTGCTTTGTCACATCATTAATTTTCTTCAACTGCTTCTCATCCGGCGTCTTCGTGGAAGTCGTTATTTTCACGATATCTTTCAAATCAGCGAAGAGCTTCTTCTCAATCGCTTCACGCAGCCGTTCATGGCTGCTGTAATCGAATTTCCGTCCTTTCCTGGAATAGGATGAAATACGGATCAGTATTTCTTCTCGGAATGCTTTCTTCGCATTTTCAGAAATGCCGATCTGCTCTTCAATCGAGCGCATCAGCCGCTCATCTGGATCCATTTCCTCACCGGTTAGCGGATCCTTAATTTTTCCCCAATTACAGTAAGCTTCAATATTATCGAGATAGTTATCGAAAATCGTTTTGGCTGACTCTTCGAAGGAGTAAACGAACGCTTTCTGCACTTCTTTCTTAGCAATATCATCGTATTCCTTGCGAGCTACGGAAATGAAATTAAGGAACCGTTCACGCTCATCCTTAGTAATCGACGGATGCTGATCCAAACCATCCTTCAGGGCTCGCAGCACATCTAGCGCGTTAATGCACTGAAGATCTTGACGAATCAATGCACTTGAGATGCGGTTAATGACATAACGCGGATCGATGCCGCTCATACCTTCTTCTTGATATTCATTCTGCATTTCTTTGAGGTCTGCTTCTTTGTAACCTTCCACAACTTCACCATCATACATGCGCATCTTCTTGACTAAATCCATCCCTTGCTTCTTCGTTTCTTTCAAACGAGTAAGAATGGAGAAAATCGCAGCAACCCGGAGCGCGTGCGGAGCAATATGAATGTGAGACATATCACTCTGTCCGATCAGCTTGTAGTAAATTTTTTCTTCATCCGAAACCCGCAGGTTATACGGAATTGGCATCACAATCATCCGCGATTGCAGAGCCTCATTTTTCTTGTTCGCAATGAATGATTTATACTCGGTTTCATTCGTATGCGCAATGATCAGTTCATCGGCGCTAATGAGAGCGAACCGTCCTGCCTTAAAGTTACCCTCTTGTGTGAGAGAGAGTAAGTTCCAGAGGAATTTCTCATCGCATTTCAGCATTTCCTGAAACTCCATGATCCCCCGATTTGCCTTATTCAGCTCCCCGTCGAATCGATAGGCACGCGGATCGGATTCGGAACCAAACTCCGTAATGGTAGAGAAGTCTATGCTTCCCGTCAAATCGGCAATATCCTGAGATTTCGGATCGGATGGACTGAACGTACCGATCCCTACACGCGCTTCTTCTGAAACGAACACACGCTCAACATGAACATCTTCAATACAGCCATTGTACTCGGTCTTCAAACGCATTTGGCAGGAAGGACATAAGCTGCCTTCAATCTTTACGCCTAGCTCTCGCTCGATCTCGGGACGCAGCTCCATAGGGATCAAATGAAGTGGTTCCTCGTGCATCGGACAACCTTTAATCGCATAGACAGCCCCTAGGTCAGTTCTAGCAAATTGCTCCAGCCCTCTTTTTAACATGGTCACAATGGTTGATTTACCACCGCTTACAGGACCCATCAGCAGTAATATCCGCTTACGAACATCCAATCGACGGGCAGCGGAATGGAAATATTCTTCCACTAGCTTCTCAATGGCCCGATCCAAGCCGAAAATCTCTTTGTTGAAGAATTTGTAGGATTTGTGCCCGACTTGGTCATTGATTCCTTGCGAAGCAATCATATCATAGACCCTTGAATGCGCTGTTCTCGCGAGTCCAGGATTTTTGCGAAGCAATTCTATGTACTCCGCGAACGTACCGGTCCAGCTCAATGAATCCTTCTCCGTACGATGCTCCGAAATTCTTTTGAATATGTCCATGGGTACCTCCTTTCACTGCTGCCTTTCTTAACTAGGTCAGCTCGTGATGGTGAATTGTGTACTACAATCCTATGCACTCATGGGAGATAACTTGCCCGAAATTTTTTAACTGTCATGGATTTCTCGCTTTACAATTTTGGTTAACGTTATGGATTAGCTGTCGCGAATAAGCTGCTCCACCTACTGAATCGCAGATGATTATTTACTAAAAAGTCCATAAGTTTTGCCCGCTTCAACACTAAACTCAACAACCGACTGATCCCTGCCAAAGGAGATTTCTTCTCCCCCGCAGCGAACCAGAACGGCATGTTGTGTACGTACTCTGCATAAGCCATCCTTCGCTACCCTAATTATCGCTTCCGATAGCTTCCCATCGGTCCATTTCAGATTGACGACGTATCCGCCGCGCCCCCTGAGTCCACTCGCTTCTCCCTCGGACCACGCCGACGGCAGCGCAGGAAGTAAGTTCAGCTCATCGGTATGGGATTGCAGCAGCATCTCAACCATACCAGCCGTAGCACCGAAATTCCCGTCAATTTGAAAAGGAGGATGCGCATCAAAGAGATTGGGATACGTTGATTTACGCAGCATGTGGCTCAAATGCGCATAGGATTGTTCGCCATCTTCCAGTCTTGCAAACATATTGACGATCCACGCACTGCTCCAACCCGTATGACCTCCTCCGTTCGCCAACCTGCGCTGCAATGTGGCTGCAGCTGCTTTGGCTAATTCCGGTGTGCGATGCGGGGTGATTTGGGTTCCCGGATGCAGAGCAAACAACTGCGAAATATGCCGATGACCTGGATCATCCTCCTCATAGTCCTTCAACCACTCCATGATCTGTCCGTGTTTGCCAATCTGCGGCTTAGGCAGCCGCTCCATGAGTGCGGAGAGCCGCTCTCGAAGCTCACTATCAACCTGCAGCAGAAGGCTGCTCTGTTTACATGCCTCGAACAACTCACGGATGATCTGCGTATCCATAGAAGGTCCCATAGTCAGTGCTCCTCTAGTTCCATCCGCCAATACATACAGGTTTTCTGGCGACACAGAGGGACCAGTCACAAGCTGTCCATCTGGCGATTCCACCAAATAATCTAGGAAAAAAGCTGCAGCATCCTTCAAGATCGGATAGGCTCTATGCCGCAAAAAATCCAAATCTTCGGTAAACACAAAATGCTCCCATACATGCAGACTTAGCCATGCGGCACCCATTGGCCATATCACACATGTCGGAAACAATCCTTCAGGACGTGTCTCTCCCCATAAGTTCGTGTTGTGATGAGCGACAAAGCCCGAGCACCCATACAGCTCGCGAGCCGTTTGCCGTCCGCTGACCTGCATCCGTTCGATATGGTCGAACAGCGGCTCATGGCACTCCGATAATCCGCAAACCTCAGCCGGCCAATAATTCATTTGTGTATTGATATTAATTGTATATTTAGACTCCCAAGGAGGCGTAAAGCTTTCATTCCAAATGCCTTGAAGGTTCGCGGGCAGACATCCCGGTCGGGAGCTGGCGATCAACAAATAACGGCCGTAATGAAAGTACAGCTCCGCCAAACCGCTATCCATACGCGATTGATCCTCTTGTAGAAGCTTCAACCGCTTGTCCGTTGGCAAATCATCAAAAGGATCGTTTTCTGTCAAACGCAGACTCACCCGATTATACAATTCCTGATAATCTTCGATATGCCGGCGTTCTATCTCGTCAGCGTTGAAGCGATCGACGCCTTCAATTTGAAGCTTGCATGCCGCTAAAGGATCAGACTCTCGAAATGTGCTGGCTGCGGCAAGAACTAAAGTCACAGAACTAGCCCCTTCCACAGACAGGAAGTCGCCAATCACGGACACCTGACCATCCTCGGATTTTGCTTTCAACACACAGGCATATTCAACACCATGCTTCCCGCATTCCCCGCTCATCCAAATACTATCTTCCGACAATGCGCCGGTTTCCCCCTCAAAAGGTCTGCGATTCAAATTCGCAGAGAAATTAAGCTTGCCTGGCTGATCGCACGATAGTAGAATCATCATCACTTGATCAGGGTAACTGGCATACATCGTACGACGGTAGGTGACTCCGCCCACCCTATAAGTTGTGCGGGCGATCGCTTGCTTCAAATCCAATTCTCGCCGATAATCTTCAACTTCGCCTTTCTGGTCATGAAAATAAAGCCTTAGGTCTCCCAAAGGCTGATAAGGGTTGTAATATTTGGGTGTTGAAAAGAGCGCCATTCGCGTTAATTGCGTGGCCTCCTCGACGTTTCCGGCAAAAAGCAGCTCCCTGATTTCTTCTAAATATCGAGAACCATCCGGATTGAGACCATCCTTGGGACCTCCGTACCAGATGGAATCTTCGTTTAACTGAATTCTTTCCTCTTGCACATGACCGAAAATCATGCCGCCTAGTCGACCGTTCCCAATCGGAAGCGCTTCTACCCACATCTTAGCAGGCTGAAGGTACCACAATTTCTCGCGATTGTTCAAGTTTATGCCCCCTATACAGGATTTGGTCTTTCATATTGTTTAGGCAATGCAGGCATCACCATGATCATTTTGGTTCCCTGCTCAGCCACACTTTCAATCCTCAGTCCATAGTTCTCCCCATAAACCATTTGGATCCGGCGATGGACGTTCAACACGCCAATACCGCCTTTTTTACCCGCTTCATCTATTTCTGCATCTGCCAGTCTGTTTGTACTCAACTTCTCTTGGAGCTGCGTAAGTTGTGTCTGCGACATCCCTGAACCATTATCCTCTACACTGATCCAGAAGATCCCGTCCTCTACCCCACCGTCGATTCGGATGAAATGATAATCTTCCAACCCTTCCGGAAATGCATGCTGGAACACATTTTCGACCAAAGGCTGAAGAGTCAGCCGCACCATGACATGAAGCAAATATTCGGGCTTAATCGCAACATCAATCTCGAATTCCCGACCAATTCTATGCCGCAACACGACCAGATAATAAAGTACGTGCTTCAACTCGTTCGCAACCGTTATTTCCTCCAGGTTGGTTTGGACCGAGTAACGCAGCATATAAGCCAGTGCCTTAACAATTTCAGAAATCTCTTCTGAATCCTGAATTGTGGCATAGCAGATAATCGTCTCCAGTGTATTGTACATAAAATGAGGATTGATCTGCAGCTGAAGAGATTGAAACTCAGCCTTCTGCCGTTCCATCCGAATTTCTGAATTGCTTAATTCGACCTGAACCACACGATCAACCGCTTCAGATAGCCGATTGACCATCAGATTATAGCGAACCATGAGTTCGACAATTTCGTCCCTGTGAGAGGGGAGTGGAATGGTGGCCCAATTTCCTTTTTCCGTCTCTCTCATCCCGGATTTAAGTACTTGAATCGGCTTGGTAATCGACTTACCGAATCTGTAAGCAAGTAAGATCGCTAAAACCAGTGTAAATAATCCGACTACAAGCGTTGTCGAACGGATGTTAGCTACCGGTTTACGGAGTTCATGAAGCGGCATGGAGACAACTAGCTGCCAACCCGAATAATCGGATTTGCGGCTTAGATACATGCGCTCCTCCCGCTCATCGCTGTCGACGAAGGAAGAAGTCCCAGCCTTCTGCAGCTTCTCCACGAACTCCTCCGGAACATCTGAACCGACTTTTTTTCCATCTGGATGATAGATATAACGACCTTTTTCATCAATGATAAACAGGTACCCGTATTTCCCTAAATCAATCCCTTTCCATAGGGCAGACAAATCAGCGGATCTCATCTCAATGGCGAGCAAACCATTCAATTCAGGCGAGGTGAAGCCTCGGATACGACGGACTAGCGTGAGCATTTGATTCTCTTGACCTTCAATAATGCTATGGTTCAAAATACTTAATTTGCCGTCAGCCGCTGTATTGGCGAGAAAATATTTTCGCTGTTTCCGTTTATCTTCCGCATTGAAGGATTGCTCGTTCACCCCATTATAGTAATAGACCGCATTCAGCTTATCGCTGAGCAAGTAAACAGAAGCTAGTTTAGGGTTGCGAATGAATAACGGATCGACACTCGTTTCGAGAATCATTTTCCGATAGGTATAAAAGTCATATTCCTCCCGATTGGCCTTCAGATCAATAAACTCCATAACCTGTCTGTTCGTCAAAATAGAGACAATGGAGCGCTCATAGTCTTTCAAATACAGATCGGTATGATGAACCGCGTTTCCGACGATTTGATTCATTTGGTTCTCAACCATTTCCGCTAACTCATCGGAAGAGGTCATATAAGAGAAAATACCGACACTGCTAAGAGAAAGAATGATGACAATCAGAAAATAGACGAATAGCTTTTTAGTTAAACCTCTAATTTTCATTTGATACCGAGCCCTGCGCGATATTCAGAAGGCGAAACGCCAACAATTTTTTTGAAGGTTTTAGTAAAATGGGGGTAATCATCATACCCGACATCTGCGGCTACATCCACGATTCGAACATAAGGGATAGCCAGCATTTCCTTCGCCTTCGTCATCCTTTTTTTGATCCGGTACTGAACAAAGGTCTCCTGCGTTACTTTTTTAAAAAGCGAACTGAAATAGGTAGGTGTCAATCCGACCATCGCAGCGACTTGATCCAGCGAAATGTCTTCTGACAATCGGCTGTCGATAAAGCCTTTGGCCTCTTCCATAGGATCTTTGAAGCTGCCGCTCCGAACGTCTTGAAGGCCTTTTGCCATTCGAATCAACCCCTTCTCGAACGCTTCAAGGGCTTCCTTCACACTATCCGCCTGCAAGTGAGCTTGCACGGAGGATGGGGAGTAATTGCGGCCCTGAAAGCGTTTGACAAGAAGCGCATTACAATCATCCAATAGCTCCTTAAGCTCAGCCAACGATAAATTGGCAGATAGGCAGTATTCACGCCAGCGGCTGATTAAGCTGCTTAGTTCCTCCATTTGCAAGGCCCATATTTGCTGTTCCATTTGATCGATCCACTCGATATAACGGGAAGGCGGCATATAGCTGCGTGATGGCTTTTTGATCAATTGATCCAGCATGCCATGCACATCTGATTTGGTAACCGGTTTCAGCATATAGTGCCGAACACCATAATTCATGCTTTTTTGGGCGTATTCAAAGTCACTGTAACCAGATATCACAACGGTCTTAATTTGAGGAAATTCCTCATGAATGATTCTGCAGAGCTCCAATCCGTCCATTTTGGGCATGCGAACATCCGTCAACACAAGATCAGGTTCGCAGGCGCGAATCCGCTCTAAAGCAGCCACGCCGTTCTCAGCCGTCTGTATTTTCGAGAAAGCAGGTACGTACAATTCCGCCATCTTGACCATTCCTCTGCGAATGACAGGTTCATCGTCTACAATCAGTACATGCATGTCCAGACCTCCCCTATGTTTCTCAGCATCGCTATCCATTTATGATAACTCACGGAAATTGGTTCTACAACGGAAGGAATCACAAACGAGTTTGTGCGAAACGCCACGTGATGGAGCTAAAGGATGTAGGCTCCCCATCCGTCCCTATGAGTTCCCCGGAGTAGACGCCAGCTGCATTTTGCGTGACTGCTGCCTTCCACCAGCCGAACTTGCCATGTTCATAATCAAACGATTCCCCGTCATCGTCGTACAGTTTTCCTTCACCCATTCCATCGCCGAAATGAATGATTTCAAGCAGAACTCGCGTGCCTAAGGGTGGGACATGCGCTAGCGCAGGCATCATCGGAATGACGGACCCGTTTCTAACAAATACCGGAATTCGCTCCAAGCCGGCTTGAACGCGAATGATGCATCCACCGGTATAGCGTTCCCCTGTCTCTAATCCATACCAGATTCCGGATGGCAGCAGGACCTCCCGCTCAGACTCTCCTTCAACCAGTGGAGCTACTAATAATGCATCGCCGAACATGTATTGGTCGTCCCATTCTCTCACTTTTTTCTTGCCGTAAGCGGCATCTGTCGTATTCAAGGTTTGCTCCGCTGCTTCAGCATACAATGCCTCGGCTTCCGCGATTTCTGATGCGGACATCACGAAAGGCATTGCGCGGAATGGAGGGATCCCCTGCTCTCGGTAGGTTGCGAAAGCTGTATACAAATAAGGCAGCAATCTCATCCGCAGCTTAATATAATGCCGAACAGTGCCTTCCACTTCCGGGAAAGACCAAGGCTTCGTTCCATCGCCCCATGCATTCAGCATCGCGAGTGGCGAGAAACAAACCGTTTGCATACGCCGTACCCAATCTTCGGCATTTCGGGCTCTGCGAACCTCCGGTGTCCATAACAGCCCGCTGAAAGACGAGTTGACTAGGCCACGAATAAATTGCTTGTGATCATAGAGATCCGAATATAGGACATAAGGCATCGTGGAGGCTGCGGCATTTGAAGCTCTAACAAGCCCGTATGTTCTCCGATTTTTGCTGCGGAACAGTTCAGCCGTCATTTTCTGGAACATCAACCCGTACATTTGTCGCATCTGCTCGCCGTTCAAACCGGATGGAAACTGCGCATGTCCCGGAAACATCCAGGAATTGTTGGTCAAGTCACTGCCGTCACACTCATCCAGCTTATAACCGGAAACTCCGATATTGACATGCTGCTCTTCATGCTGCTTCTTATACAGCTCCACAGCCGCTGGCAGCGAATAATCCGGCGCAAGCCCGCCCCATACCGAATGACTCCCCGAAAGCGGCTTCAATTCCTCGTACAGCTCACTCTTCGGCGAAACGAAGGGATGCTCCCACAGATTCACCCGAAAGCCGCTTTGGTCCAAAGCTTTCACGAATTTATCAGGCTCAGGGAATCGGTTTTTCTCCCATTCGTAACTGACTGGGTAGCTTTGGCTGTGCCAACCGGGTTCGAGCCCGATCACATCACAGGGAATATCGTGCTGGCGGAACTGCTCCGCTTCTTCAAGAACTTGCTGATCCGTATAGAGCGTCGGAACACGGTGCCAGAAGCCAAGGCCCCACTTCGGAGGCAGAGTGCCTCCCCCGCAGAATAAATTATATCTTGCCACCGCATCCGAAAGGGTTGGCCCGCCAAACACATACACGTCTGCACCTTCGACAGGAAGCCGGATCTCCACCCGCGATGCGACTAGAGTAGCTTTCCATCCCTTATCCGTGTTGCGATCACGAATATCCTCACTTTGCGTTTCCTCCTGCCTCATCGTTGACCCGCAGTACAGAGTCACAATCCGTGAAGTATCCACCAAAACGCCATACCCGAGATCGCTTACGTAAAAAGGCACAGGAGCATGCGTCTCCCCCGTATCCTGCTTGGGATCGCTGTTCACACGCAAATAACGGTTTCTTCCCCGTTGATTCATTCTTAATAATTGCAGGCCTGTCCCGTATAGCTTTTCAGTTCGATTAAGCGGAATAGATAGAATGAGACAGTCACTTGCTTCCTCAAGCTGGATACTTACCCAGTCAAAAGGCGGCTGTACCTGCGGCATCTGCTGCAGTGCCTCGGTTTTTGGCGAAACGCCCATCCATGAGAGCGGTGTAATTCCTTGCGGTTCTCCGATCGTAAGGCGCCATACACCAGGCGCCGATTGCTGCGGGTTTGTTATTTGCATACTAGTTTCCCCATTCATCTATAGAGTTGGAACCTCAATGGCCTTCGTCTGACCGGATTCGCTTGCCAGCTTCGTGTAATGTACAAGCACTTGGGTTTTCAAATAGTCCCTGCCGCTTGTTTCCGCTTCGCGTCCCTCTTGAAGCGACGCCAAAAACTCAGCCAGTGTATCCGATTCATCCACTCCGCTAAAGTCATCGACAAGCAAAACCTCTCCGTCGCGAATTAGGCGGATTTCCTTATCGATGACTTCCATAGCGCCTTTGGTTCCTTCAATTCTCCAATTGCCGCTCCACGGTGTCTCTGTCCCTCTTGAAGCAATGGATGCATTATAGGCAGCAGTGATACCACCCTCCATTTCAAGAAAGGCATACGCATTGATAATAGCCCCTTCCTCTTCCCAGGCGCCAATTGGATTGTAAAGCTTGGCCTGGACCGACTTTCCTTCTCTCCCGGTTAAGTAACGGAGCATATCCATGTGATGTACACCAATGTCATCGAGGATACTAACGGTATATCTCCGCTGCACATGGTGGTACCTGTAGAACTGTATATCCAGCGAGGAAAGAGTGCCAATTGCACCTTCATCCAATAGCTGTTTCATTTTACGAATATAGGGCATTCTGCGGTAGTTTTCTGCGATCATCAAGGGGATGTTTTCCCTTTTGGCTCGAGCTACGACCTCAATGGATTCCTCATAATCAAAAGAAATCGGTTTTTCACACAAAACAGCCAGCTTACGGTCAAACGCCGCATGATTCACAACTGTGTGCATCATCGGAGAGGTCACATTAACGAGAAAATCCGCCTGCTCGTTTTGCAAAGCTTCATCTAATGAAGTGTAGAAGGGGAACGGATCAACCTGCATCTTCTCTTTCATGGCCATATCTACCTCAACAACGGCTGCTAATAAACCTTGATCTCTTAGACGTTTATACCAACTGAACCCTGCTGATCCCAAACCAACCAGTATAGCTTTCATATGTAAATTACCTCCCTAAGGCTTCAATGGAATAACCATATTCCAAGTGTTCGCTGCGTTACGAAATCCCCCGGGTCCGTCGGCAACTGCTGCGAACAAGTGCGTTGGCTTCCCGTCATGAAATAACAGAAAAGGCCGTTCAAGGTTGCCCATCGTCTGCTCCGTTCCATCATCCCAAAGAACCGTACGCGAATAAGACTTAGGCGTCTCAGACAATTGCCAACTTAACCCGTCCGGAGAAACAGCATGAATGCCGCCATGTTTTTCCCCGCAAAGTGTTCCCTCCATATCCTTGGCTAACAGCTCATACCCTTCCGGCGTCTTCCAAATGAAAGGATCCTCGATATGAAATTGATCCGGCGGAAAAATAGGCTCCTCAGTTAATACGCGATAAGGTCCTTGATAGTTATCTGCTGCGGCTGCCCCGATCGTCATTTTCCCATGAAGATTACCTTCATATTGGCGAGCTTTGTAGACAAGCAGCACGGAACCGTCCTCGTGTAGGCAAGGTGCCGGATTGGAGGTCAAATAACTATCGAACCGGTTTGGACGCACGGGGAGTATCGGGTTATCGCTTCTTTCCCAAGGCCCATTAACACTGTCCGCCATAGCGAGCCCCACTCGTTTATTAGAACGGGCTACGATGCATCGCGGATCTTCCAACCCGAATCCATCACCAGCGACCACATCGGGCAGCGGGTGCGTAGAACCCATGTAGTAGAGAAGATACTTATCTCCGAATTTGGTGATATGCGGATTATGTGTGCTGCGCCCGTCCCAATATTGGGCTCCTCTAGCTGGAAGAACGACCTCTTGAAAGGTATATGGCCCTTCCGGGGTATCCGAAACCGCTCTCACAATTTCCGAAGCAACCAGCCACCCCGGATGCATGGGCAGCGATTTGGGCCAACGAGATGCAAACATGTGATAGCGTTCATCTTCTCCCCGAATAACCGAACCGCACCATACCCAATAACCTTCCATCCGAAATCCGCCTTCACGGGGCGCGGGCAGCATACGTTCTGCGATACTTTCCATTTAGACACTCACCTTTCCATCGATTTGTTGCCTTCATTATAGGAGATTATTCACCCTAGTAGAACGGACAAACTTAAGATAACATGTGTTTTTTTACGAATTTAGCAAAATAAAAAACACCCCTCTACTGAATACTTTCAGCATGAGGGATGCGTCTGGTGGAAGAGCTTTTATTTTGTATCGATCATAATCGCGCCTTGCTTTTTGTTCCAACGCTCGGTCGCTTCTTTAATAATTTCATTGCCGCCTTTGGCTTTATACTCTTCGATTACCTTCGGCCAATCGGTGATTGGCTCTTTGCCGTAAATCATTTTGATCATGTGATCGATAATGATCTTCGGGCCAACGTCAGGCTGAGGAGCTGCAAGATCCGGAAATTTTGCGAAGCTGCTCAAATCAGGGTAAAACCCGATACCAGACAGACCTTCCTTCGTCAGCACTTCATCGAATGCTTTCAAGGTCGCTTTTCCATCTTCGTTCAGCAGCAGTCTTGGTTTATTGTAAGTGGAGTCATGTACCGCCCACATCGTTCCGCTGCGGAAGCCTTCTTCATCGGTTTCTTCCTTCGTCGTCGGGAATTTATACGTAATTTTGCCGCTGCTGTCCTTCGTGTAGGTATCGCCTTCGATTCCGAAGGTAAAGAAGGTTTCAGCTTCCGGAGAAACCATCCAATCAAACATTTTAATAATGCCCGCAGCGGTATCTTGCTTCACATTTTTATTAACGAAGAAGGTACGAATGACAGGTGCATAATAGAAATACCCGCCTTTTCCTTCCGGGCCTTTTGGCGAAGCAATAATATCAACTTTTGCTCCTGGAACAGCTTGTTGGGCTTTCGTGCGGTACCCTGGTAATCCGGAAGCATTTTGAGACCAGATTCCCGCTTTGCCGGACTCAATGCTTTTCGTAAAATCAGTAGAAGTGATGGTTGCGAATTCCTTTGGTATCAAACCTTCGTCATACATTGTTTTGTACGTGGTGAGTGCCTTCTGCACATTTTCTACATCGAAAAATTTCGGGACTACTTGACCATTTACCAGCTCAAATTGATCCTTATAAGGCAAAACATCGAAAGCTCCTAGAATCACGTCTGCGTACTTGAAGTTTTCCCTCATTTGATAGGGATTCTCTACACCCATCTTTTTAAATGCTCGCAGCACATTCAGAAATTCGTCAACGGTTTTTGGAGCTTGAAGCCCAGCCTTCTCCAACAAATCCGTACGAATGTATGTGGAACGACGGGATGGATTGCTCAAAAATTCTGGCACGCCATAAATCTTCCCTTCATACGAAACACTATCCCAAGCTGCTTTGGGTATCACTTTTAATAAATTCGGCCCATTCTGTTTCAAAAGCTCGTCCAGCGGCATGAAAACACCGTTCTCTACTGAACCGGACATCGACTTACTGCCTGGACCACCGATACTCCCAACAACATCGGGAATATCGTTACTCGCGAACATAACGCCGAATTTGGCATCTTCCACAACCTTAACGTCCAAATCCGTATTCGTTAACTCCTCCAGTTTCAATACCCATTTATCCTTGTTTAAATCAGGTACCCGGGTATGATATCCCGTACTGACAGTCGTTGGATAGAGCATGGAGAATTTGACCGGTGCTTTCTTCACGTTGCCCGATGGCTGTGGTGAACCCGTTCCCGCTACCTTTCCATCCGAAGAACATGCGGTTAATGCAGAAGCCGTCAACACGACAGCCAGCGTAAGACTGATCGTTTTTTTCATCTAAACACCCCTTCTTTCCATTTATACTGCAAGCGGTTTCACTTCTATGTATGTATCATAACGAAAAGTTGGCGTTTCCTGTATGTATAATTTTAAGACGCTATGTCGTTTTATACGATTAGACACATACGTTTCTGTGCACAGAATAAAGTATGTCAGAACACGATCACTTCTACGTTCCTACATCGATTGAGGGGGGCGTGATTCTTGTTTGAACTGTGGTAAATCATGTGACGTGCTCCGTTATTGGAGGGTGTAGTAAAAAGTTTGGTGCGAGGGCAGGTAGATAGTCATGAAAATGTTCAAATACAGATAACAGTTGGTCAAATCCAACGATGAGTGATTTCGGACATATAGGCTACTGATCTGAAGATCGAGGGGAACGAGGATCCGCTATTTTGGTGAAAATGCCGATGAGGGGCAGGTACGCGGAACGTGGTTCCGCTATTTTGCCTTTTTACCGGTTTTTACACCTCGAAAGCGGGAAATAGCGGATCCTTGTTCCGCGAAAACGTAATACACGCGGTTTTGAGCAAAATAAAGCATCTATGTTCCGCTAAAATCTGACGATGCCTGGTGCGTGGCGAACTCTAATTGTTTGGCTACTTGGCAGAAGGAGCGGCTATTGTGGAGAATCGATTCAGATGGACGGTTGAGCGGTCTACGATTGGGGGCTGGTTGGGATCGGGGTGGGGTTGGGGTTGGGGTTGGGGTCGGGGTCGGGGTCGGGGTCGGGGGTCGGGGGTCAAATCTGGCTAGGATGCGGACTTGGCTCGCTCATCAGCAAACCCCACCCAAAAAACAAAAAACTGCCCGCTCAAGGGGCAGTTACATATCGACTTGCTATTACTGTTTCTTACCCAAAAAAAGCACGCCTTTTTTATTGTTGTAACGGTCCGTCGCTTCTTTAATGATCTCGTTGCCGCCTTTGGATTTATACTCTTCAATGACCTTCGGCCAGTCGGAAATTGGTTCCTTGCCGTAAATCATTTTAATCATATGATCCATAATGATCTTCGGCGCAGCATCCGAACCTGGTGAAGCAGCATCCGGATACTTGGCATCGGCCTCCAGATTAGGAGAAAAGCCAATTCCCGATAAGCCTTCTTTTGCTAAAATATGATCAAATGCATTCAGAATGTAAGGTCCATTAGGGTCTGTTTGCATTTTCAGACGGTTAACGGTACTTTCATGGGAGGAATGCAGCGTACCACGGTGATCCTGCTCCTCTTGCTCTTCTTTGTTGGTCGGTTCCTTATACTTCACTTTACCGTCAACTACCGTGTACGTATCGCCTTCGATACCGAAAGTAAAGAACTTGAATGCTTCTTCTGACGTCATCCAGTCGAAATATTTAACGATTTCTGCGGCCGTTTCAGGCTTCACATTTTTGTTGATGTAATGAGCGCCAATAACTGGCTGGTACATGAGATAACCGCCTTTGCCGTCAGGTCCTTTGGGAGAGGCGATGACATCAATCTTGGCATCTTTCACCGCATTCGGAACGTTCGTCCGGAAATCATTCAAGCTGACTAAGTTGGAAGACCAGATACCAACATCGCCGGAGCGGATATTTTTCAACCAATCGGTCGAAGTTGTCGTCGCGAACTCTTTGGACATCAAACCTTCATCAAACATGGTCTTGATCACGTTAAGCGCTTTTGTCATATTGTCCACATCAAAAAACTTCGGCACAACTTGACCATTTACTACCTCGAATTGTTCTTTATAAGGCAGCACATCAAATGCCCCCAGCACGGTGTCGGCATATTTCAAGTTCTCACGAGCACCATAGGGATATTTGACGCCCATGGCCTTAAACTTTCGGAGTACATCCAGGAATTCATCGATTGTTTTAGGTGGCTGTAAACCCGCCTTTTCAAGCAAATCGGTACGAATAAACGTAGCACGTCTAGAAGGATTCTCTAACCAGTTGGGGATCCCATAAATCTTCCCATTATAGGATACGGCGTCCCATGCTTCCTTCGGCACCGTTTTCATTAAATTTGGGGCATTTTGTTTCAGCAAGTCATCCAGTGGCAAGAACATCCCAGCTTCTACGGATCCTGACATCGCTTTATCTGTTGCTGTGCCCAAGCTGCCTACAACATCGGGAATATCATTGCTTGCGAACAAGACGCCCATCTTGCTTACTTCCGTTATTCGAAGCGTAAGGTCGGTATTCGTCAGCTCTTCCAATTTCTTTACCCATTTGTCATTGTTAATGTCAACACGCGTGTGGTATCCAGTGTTCGTCGTGGTCGGATATGAAATAGAAAACTTGGTCGGTGCCTTTTTTGCCGCTGTTGTGACTGATGACGGCGTTGCTTGCTGCTGACCGGTTTTTCCCGTTGAACAGCCCGCTAAAGTACCTACAGACAATACAGCGACGAGTGCAACATTTGTAACTTTTTTCAAAAGAATCCCTTCTTTCCAAATGAAAATATTAGGATTTCACTGAACCCACCATCATCCCTTGGATAAAGTGCTTTTGCAGGAACGGATATACACAAAGGATCGGGATCGTAGCCACGACAATGACCGCCATCTTAATCCCTTCCGGTGATAGTAAAAGCATTAGTTCCGAAGATACATCCGATTGCCCCATCTGATCTGTAAATACAATTTCTCTTAACCGAACCTGCAGCGGAATCCAATTGCGATGATCAATATAAAAGACAGCCTCGGCATAACGGTTCCAATGACCCACCGCATACATGATGCCCATTGTAGCCATAGCAGGTTTAGAAAGCGGCAATACAATATTCCACAATATCCGAAACTCTCCGCACCCGTCAATTCTTGCCGAATCCAGCAGCTCCGTCGGTAGGTTCAGGAAGAATGAACGCATAACGAATAAATTAAAAGCGCTTATCGCCATAGGTAGCATTAAAGCCCATAGCGTATTAAGAAGCCCTAATTGCTTCACCAACAAATAGTTCGGAATTAATGGCGCGCTGAAAATAAGAGTAAACAGCACCATCACCAGAATGGATTTGCGGAACAAATACTCAGGTCTGGATAAAGGATACGCAAGCGTTGTTGTCATAAAAAGATTAATCAAGGTTCCAAATACCGTAATAATGACACTATTCCGAAACCCAATCCATATCGTTGGGTCCTGTAAAATAAGTTTATAACTCCCCAGTGTGAAACCAACTGGCCACAACGATACCTTACCCGCATTAATGGCCGTGTTATTGCTTAATGACTGCGCAATAATGTGAATAAGGGGAAGCACCATGCTGAGTCCGATGATACCTAACAAAATGACATTGAACAAATTAAAAATTTTATGACCTCTTGTCATAATCATAGCGATTCACCTCCCGTCTCCTTCCGTATCAATACAAACCTTCTCCGGTCAGCTTTTTACTAAACGTATTACTGATCATGATCAACATAAGACCCACAACCGACTTGAACAATCCGATGGCCGTCGTGTAGCTGTATTGCCGATCAACAAGTCCTGCCCGGTACACAAACGTATCGATAATCTCCCCATTCTCATTGTTAAGCGGGTTAAGAAATACGAAGACGCGTTCGAAACCGAAATCAAGAAAATTACCGATATGAAGCAGGAATAAAATAACAATGGTTGGTAAGATACTTGGAATCGTGATGGAGAACACTTGACGAATCCGGCTGGCTCCATCAATTTGTGCAGCTTCATACAGATCGGGATTGATGCCGGCAATCGCAGCCAAATAAATGATGGTGCCCCAACCGCTATCCTTCCACACGCCAGAACTGATGAGAATGGTCCGAATATAGGTGTTTTCCCCTAGAAAATAAATGGGCTCGACGCCAAATAAAGATAGCAAATGATTGACGATTCCCGTGGAAGGCGATAATACCCCAACGACGACTCCACCGACGATTACCCATGATAGGAAGTGCGGCATATAAACCACGGTTTGAACAATTCGCTTATACATCATAACGCGCACTTCATTGATGAGAAGAGCCAGAATGATCGGAACCGGGAAAGCGAAGATCATATCGTATATACCGATTAATATCGTATTTTTCAATATCTGAAGGAAATCTGTATACGCGAACATGCGTTGGAAATTTTCTAAACCTACCCACTTACTTCCTTTAATTCCTTTGAAAATGTTGTAGTTTTGAAACGCGATGACGGAACCGAATAACGGGATATATTTAAAAAGTAAGAAATAAATGATTCCCGGTAATGAAATCACATAAATCGGCCAATGTTTTCGGACAAAAGCCCATTTCTGACTCTTCGATGTGAAATCGTAAACTAATCGATCGGATGGCTGAATTTTACTGGCCATGTTGTCCTCCCCTTCTTGCATGCTGCATCTATTTGTCTTCTTCATCTTACTAGGGTTGTCCGGAGGTAGCGATGGTGAAACTTATAGCGCTTTGTGTTTTTTTACGATGGGAAAAATAGGATTAACGAGCGACTCCATAGCGCTTAGCTGCACTGCTGTGCAGCCAATTCTCAGCAACAAATAAGGCCGTGTCATACTCAATCCAGCCTGCTTCGATTTGCCCCCACAGGAAATCACTCACAATCCGTTTGACAAGCAAAATTTTGCCGTAGCTCCACTCCATACAGCGGGCATCGGATACAATGAGCGAGCTTTTGATGGCCGGAAGCGCTTCTAACCGGTACTGCATACTATCTCGGTATGTACTTGCCCGAAAGTTAAACCACCAATGTCCGCCCACATGAACATTCGGAAAGTTCCATGCCGCTTGCACAATATCCAGATTGTTTAGCTCCGAGGCCACCACAAGCTCGAAGGTACAAGCATAGGCTTCAAACAAGGCAGATAGCTTCAAGATACGGGCCGGGTCATTGACCGGGGTGGCTGTTCCACACCAGGAACGTTCCACACCGAGAAACAACTGAATAAGAAGTCCCCTCTGCTCAGCTGCAGAGCCTAATTCGTGCAGAAGCATCATCAAAATCTCATCCTTGGTGCTGCCTTGCCCAATCACAACCTTGCGGTTCGCCCTGGTTTCATAGCTCGGCAATGTGGTCATGATGCCCACGTAACCGGCTTCCTTGTACTCGTCGAGTAGTTGCTTAAGCTTCTCACGCGCTTGAGCGAATGCCTCAGCCGGGTTATGCGACAGCTCAACTTCTTTGACCCACCCGCCTAATTTACCGTCAATTCGCGGGATAAGGATGGCGTTCTCCCGCATGCCTTGGAACTCCGCATGCTCGGGTATATTCACCACGAACCTGCTAACGTTCATACGGTCCGCGACTTCTTGCGCCCATGTAGCGCTTTGTGCGGTCTCTTTGACAGCAGCGTCGGCTTTCCGTACGGAGGCAGCGTCGCTGATTTCAATGCCATATAGATTTTTGAAAATTTGAGTCAACACCACATTCATCATCGTGTTTCTTGATCCATGGTACGCTTCCAAAAAGGCAGCGATTCGTATATCCTCTGGGAGCTCCATGGCATTCGCCGGATATCCCGCAGCCTGCAGCTCGCGAAACAACCAGAAATAATGCGCAATCTCCCAAAAGTCGCTGGCACAGAGGCGATCCCCCACAAGGTGGGTGTGCGTATCCAATACAGGCAGCTGCATGATACGTTCCTCAAACGCTTCCTTGACGTGTCTCATCTCCGTATTCATTCCTTATCCTCCTCCTGTAACAACTATGTCCTGATGGTACAATGGTTGCTCAATCTGTTCCATGGGATAACTTCCGCTCGGTTGTGGTTTTTTATGATGTCCTCCGGTCAAGAGACAAAATAAAGGGCTGTCCCAAAAGGTCATAAACCTTCAGGGATAGCCCCTGTTCCATAATTTGTATAAACAAAAAGAAACCACCCCCATGAAATGGAAGTGTCGAAATGGTATCTCCTTTACATTCATTCCTCAATTGGACTGTTTCTAGCCGTGCAAACCTCCTGCCAATCGGGGGGAATGGCGATAAGGTCCAACCGGGATTTGGATTAGGCTGGTTATCCCTATCGGAGGCATCTTGTAGATCTCATCACACAATCTGGCATCAAAACCTAGGAGCGGATGCCCCCCCATCCCGAGAGCGGATGCCGCCAACAGTAAGCGCTGCACGAGCATCCCCGCCTCCATCTGTTGGATGCGGTATCCCCTAAACCCCAGGGCCGATACGTGATGATCCCTGTTCCCCGCCACATGAAAGCATAACGGAACTTGAAAGAGATTCACGTTGTCGGAAGGCATTCCCTGCTGCAGCCTGAGCCGATGATCACCATGACGTATTCGCCGTAACGTATGAGCAGCGCTGTCATAATGATAAGCACCGTCCGGGATGCCCTCAACGTTATACAAACAGCCGTACAGCGAAACGCGTGAAACGAGGTTCTCTTGATCTCCATCCAAATCATTCCGATAATTGAAGGATGCCGTTGCCTCCTGCAGCAGCAAGGCCAGCTGTTCTAGGCTAACCTTGCTCATAACAAAATCACCGTCCGGCGAAAAACGTTTTCGGCTTACGGACGCCAGATCATACAATAACCGCTTTACACGGGGCAGAGCCACTGCTTGATCCTCGCCGTGAAAGATCTTCTCTTCCCCAATTCGCCGTAACGGCCGAAGAGATTCCAATAGGGAAGCTTCGTTCATCTTGATTAACATCGGAAACTCCTTAACCCTCCGGGACCGTATGTAGTGATCATGCTTAACTATTGTCAACTCCCGGCATAATTCGGCGGCAGAGCCTTCCCCCTCATCCGCATTCCTATTGGCAAACCAAGAGATCGCAGGTTCCACCGACAGCGGAATTACCGCATACACGCTCTCCTCTTGTTCCGATACTCCAAGGAGATGATTCACAGCCCGATCAAGGAACTGGAAATACACCCCGGACGCAAAGCCGAACCGCTTTGCCACTTCCAAGAGCTGCCCAATCAATGCACCAGCATCCAGTCCTTGCAGTCGGTAGGAAAAGTTATTGTATTTAAAGAAGTTTTTCCAAAACATGGTCGATACAAAAACAGTACCAAAGCAAGCCGACACGTCACATCGATTGCCAAGAGCCCGAGCCAAAAATGAATCGAAGTTGCCTTCGCGCAGCAACACTAAACGATGGTGCGCCACATCATAATGATATACCCCCGAGGGCAAATCCTCCAGCTTCAGATACACGTATAATTCATTCGGATATAGCGCTCCGCCTGAGGGAACAAACCGCCGATACAACTGCATCAAGCCCATGTTCGGTACCATGGAATTCGAGGCAGGGACTGACTGGGACAATTGAGTGAGCCCGTATATGTACCAGAGAAAATGACCCATACGGCGAAGGTCAGGCAGCACTTGCGCTTCACCGCCTTCTAACGTTAGCGGTACTTCCGGAGATAACGGAACCACAGGCAAACCGCGATAGAGCTTATACGCAAGTGGTCCGTCATCCCAATCCACCAC
This sequence comes from Paenibacillus andongensis, assembly GCF_025369935.1. Taxonomy (NCBI): domain Bacteria; kingdom Bacillati; phylum Bacillota; class Bacilli; order Caryophanales; family Paenibacillaceae; genus Paenibacillus; species Paenibacillus andongensis. The sequence goes on from NZ_CP104467.1 coordinate 6,129,986, forward strand.
CAAGTCCGGTGGTTTGGTCTTGTCAATATCATAATGCAGATTGTGCAGAAATGCCTCCAGATTCATGCTTCTCCCTCCTCATACAAGGATAAACGACTTCGTCGTCAATTAAGGACGAGCGCGTTTGTCAAGGTTGATGCGAAGCAAAAAGTATAAAACTTATACTTTCTTATCAACTGAACGAGGTTGTGAACCACTCCACGTTTCGATATTTGATACCATAGTTAAAACCTATGGAAACGGATGTGGGTATGGATTGAGACGTTCTATTTTCAGTGGCTCCTTCGTGTACCCGAGCTCCATCGGTACCCTCAATACACGCTCCAACCCTACCACGCGGGTAAATTGATGTCCGAATGTCATCGGCAGCATCCCTGGAATCAGCACTTTCACGCAATGAAGTCCATTTCGCTTAATTTCCGGCGCTGTCAGATCCACCACGATCACATCGAGATTCAATCGACGGAACGCCTTAAGAATGTCCTTCAGATCGTCTGTTAAATCAGCATGCCTTACTTCCCGTTTGAATTCCTCCTCAAACTTTCGCATAGGGCGATTTTCATCCAGCAGAAATTGCAGGCGCTCCTGCGCTTGCGGCAAACCGTACAGCAGTGAATGATCCTCCATCTGCTTCACCTGGGAGGAATCGTGATACATCCGAACATACGCCTCCCGGTTCGCCTCAAATTTCTTATCCAGATTCAGTACCATGCTAGCCAACTCGTGAACCGCGCCTTTCACCGCCCGTACAGGATCAGGATGAGCTCCGGCCGCACAGATGAGATTCACTCCTGTTTGTTTCCTGTTTTTCGCTACCCCCCAAACGCTTGGAATCCCGCTCTCCATCGTCGAGTTAAAGAAATACACATCAAACCCCGCCACGGCTCGTAAACGATCGATCATCAACCGCAATTCTTGGTCGTTAGCCGAATAAGGGTCAAGACGCGGGAGAGACAGCTGCGCATACCAAGTCATCAGGAAAGAATCTCGCTCCACCACTTCCAATATGCCGTAAAAAATCGCTTCCTCCAAACTTCCTCCTAACGCGCAGCCGTTGGAAGACTCGGACACGAAACCATGCCCGCAGCCCATACTGTAATAAGCGAGCTGCTCCGGAACCAGAATCGGTCGCTCTTGCAAAAACGAATAGCCCCATACCCAATTGATGGGCTGGTCAGGATCGAACGTTGTGAACGGAAACCCCGGCTGAGCATACTGTTCCTTCGTGTGCGTCCCTACCTTGACGGGGTCGAGCGCTTGATCTTCCAGATTGCGGAAGCTGCCATGGACTACCGTCCGTTTGCCGCGGGGTGCCAGACCGCAGTATCGTTCTAACCCCTCCAGAATGGCGGTGGGTTCGCTCATCGCATAGGAATGAGTCCGACCTGCCGTCCCCACGTCCTCAGAGAACAACGGCAGATTCACACTGACATCGGCAAAAGGCGACTCAAGGTCAATCATTTTCCCATTCAAAAAGCCAGTCCGGTAATCCAGATAGTCTTTGGTCAGAACTTTATTCAGGTCATCCATCGAACGGGAGCGGTAACTGTCTGAGCTGATCTTCGGACTTGGTTGCAGCGAAACGCGGGCTGCTGTTGATGAGTCATCAGGCAATCGACTACAAACCGGACACAGCGGGTCTGGGAGAAAGAAGTGAAGGGTGCTCTCCAGCGTTTTCAAGTTGATCAAAAACACTTTCTCTGCCGTGTAAACCGGATCGCCTTGTAGCATCCTCCGTGCCTCTACTACCAACAGGTGAGCCATCTGCAAAAGTCCTGTACGCGACGCCCATGCGTCACTCGCCATGCCCTCGTGCGCTGCCAGCCTCATCTGCAGCTCCCGCATCTCCCTGCGCTCACGTCCCGCCATGAGGCGCCGCATGTCTGCGCACTGGGAGCAACCCGGTGTACCCGGGCGAACCAGAGGCCCGATCACGCCCTCACCAAATGAAACGAAGCCGCGCAGCCAAGGAATGCCGGCTGGCTGCAGCTGCTTTTCCGCCTTTTGATGAACGTTAGGATGCCAAGCATCGTGCAGCACCAGAGCCAAATCCACCGCTTTCGGTACTCCTGATTCGAAATCAATTTGACGTACGACCTCGAATTGGGTTGACAGTTCTTCGTACACGCAATCCGCCAACCCCCCATTTCCCACAATCATAACGATAGCGCTCACCGGGATCCCTCCTCTCGCAGCAACACGCCAAACACTCCTACTATTCCCTCTTTCAAAAACGGTTCTGCTGCCAGATCGATAGCCAAGAGCCGCTTACGGTTCCGTTTCAAGACCTGCAAAGCGGACTGAAGAACCTCCGATTTTGCGTTCACTCCACATGAGGGGATCACTTGGTTTAGCGGCAACTGTTCTGCCAAACGCACGGAAGAAACCTCCAACACTTGCGATGTGAGGTGAGCCAGTTGGTTTTGTGCCTCCATCAGAACCTGTTGCAAAGCATCCCGTAACGCCAGGGTTACATTCAAGCCTACACCGCCATACCAGCGATCACTCGTACCGACCCATACCACTGGGAAACCGGACACTTCCTCTCCCAGGCCAATCATCGGTACTCCCTTCATTGTGGTTAAAGCCTGCAAATAAAACTGGCAGTGCTTATCTTCTATCGCAGATAACTGTACTCGAAAGACAGAAGGTAACTGACACGCCAGTTGCTTGCTCAGTATCTCGGACAAGCACTTTTGCAACCCCCGGCCAATACCTTCCGCAACCGTTTCTCCCGCTCCGACACCGATGAATTCCTGCGGTTCAATCCTGCTGCCATCTGATTCCTTTTGGGATGGAAGTGCAGCAACGAGCAGGCCGACCATTCGCGACACATACGCTTCAATCCCGGCTAGCCCCGCTTCCCGCCTTGCTCCCTCATGCGTAAGATCAGTACAAACAAGGTCGGGCAGCAGCCCCGCCGGCCCTTCCGATAGCGGATCGACTGCCTGTACGCGACACTGCGAGAGCGGCAGCTGCTTTAACTCCCCCTCCTCCCAAATATGGAAAATCCCTGATTCCGCCGATGTCAACCTGCTGAAGTAAGGAAGTAATTCGTTTTCACTTTTGCTTGACCTCCGTTCGAGCTGCAGTTCGAAATCGTGAATCCATTCTGCTGCGATGCGTCCGGTCACAAGCGGATGTGGCATGAACGAATGCCATCTTCCTTCCAAAGTCTCCAGATTAAGCAGGAAGATCTGATTACTAAACCCCGAATCGTTCGCTCCCGTAATTTTTTTAAATAATTCAAACACGTTTACATTCGCTAACATCGCTCCCGCTGTGGAAGAAAAGGTGTGCAGCTGAGGGTCTTTACGAATCGCGGATTCGTGTAAGCTGCGCCACGCTGACTCCCAGCATCCCTCAAAGTCCGGATGCACGAGCGGACCCGCAAGTCCCACCTGCTGTAGACACACTGCTGGAAGAAACGCTTTCTTCTCCTCTCTGCAAACCGCATGAAGAATCCGCAGTTCCTCTATACCACCCTCCTGTGACACAAACAAAATCGAATCAAACGGTCTCACAGCCTCCCGCCAACTACTAACCCCTTCCTTCTGCAGGATAACCTCCTCTATTGCCACTTCCGGGTCCGTTCTACGGGCATGAGCCGCCAGTTCCAGCAACCGCTCCCGATCAGTCGGCTCTGAGCCCGAAACTAATACGTGAAACTTGGGCAATCCGGATGCAAGCAGCGCAGAAATGACCGAGAGCAAAAATGGGCCTGAACCCACCGTCAATACTTTAGCCTGACGATAGGACTGAAACCGGTACGCACCCGAATGACCGAAATTGTCCAAAAATTCAATTTGAGAAGCATATTTTTTGAGAACCTCTTCCGGCAATTGATGTGGTATATCTTGGCTCACATCCCGAACAAAGCCATTACGATACAACATTTCTGCAATTCTATATACCTGGTTCCGGTGTTGGTCCGGCAATCCGTCTGTCAAATCCTCCAACCTATGTTCCCCGTTAAATATCGGCAGCAATTTTTCAATCCACTGATCGATTAATTCTCCTTCCATACGGAACGAGCTTACATTGTTTCGAAAATACACACTACCGTTTGGATTAGGGAGAAAAAACGTATCCCTTTTCACCTTCAGTCGCATCGAAGGGTTCAAATTTATCATTTTATTCCTCCTCCGTAAGCTATTCCCGACATGCCCCAACTCTTCACAAATAATCTTATGTACAGCTATTTGTCCCTCATGTCTTATTCTTTAAGGAAAGCCCCTGCAGCCAGTCTGCAGGGGCTTATCTCTACTCATTAGGTATCCACTGTTTCCTTCTGGAAGCTAGAAACAACGGGCAAAACCATCTCAATGTCCTCAACGATGGCAGTTATGGCAGTTATGGCAGTTATGGCAGTTGTGGCAATTATGACAATTATGACAGTTGTGGCATTGATGACAGTTGAAACAATTGAAGCAATTGAAGCAATTGGCGCAATTGAAGCAATTGGTGCAAACGAAGCAAACGAAGCATAAACGAGCATCTTGCTGGCTTTGAGCGTTCCAAGGTGTCGCCTCGCTCGCCTTGAACTCGGAAACATTCAACTTCTTTAAATCATTTTGAAAATCATTCATTTTTCCAACCTCCGCTTAATAGATAGTTGTGCCGGCAGCGAATAATCAGGAAACAACTTCCCCTGTGAGATCCGCCAATTTATTGTGTACTCCCATGACAACATATGAATTCAGTTCCGCTCTTGTTACTGATCTAAATGCCTATATTTACTCTGAAAATAGAAAAAAGGAGCCTAGCCATGTGTAACTGGCTGAGCTCCTTTTGCTTTTCGTTTTTGCGGAATTACAACACGGAGGGTGTATGACTTTTTTAGCTATTTTAAACTAGCAAAGGAGTAAACATGCGGCTTGTGCAGCATAACAGGCAATTAAGCAAGGTGGGAACAATACAGAGCAAGCGGCAGCACAGGCAGCTCCTGCGGCAATACAGGCAATCTCACATGCTCCTTGCGGTGGTAATTTATCCAAGAAGGCTTGGACTTCTTTGGATAATTTGTTTGAAACTAGACGCAGGGCCCTCTCCAGTTGAGGACTAACCGTTATTGTTAACGTGCCTCCGTTTTTAAATTTGATAGAGTCGGGGCCTTTACATTTCCCTTTACTACATCGAATGGTGAAGGGAACGATCTGCTTCCCATCGACATTTCCGCTAACATTCGTTGTGTCTCCATTCGTCGTAATACGAAATCTAGCAGTCGTAAGTCCTCGAATTTCTTTGCCGAAAAAAAGAGTAACAATTGTGGTCTTATTGTTTACTGCCCTTGTCCTAATTGTCGCAAGTTTATGGCCGTTCAGCCGGAAATCTATCAGGTTATTAAACACCCCGCGATCCGGATTCAATATAGATAAGAAAGCTTCATTCAGAGTACCCACACCTTTTGTACTAACACTTGTGTTAGCAAAAAATACACTAGTTCCATTTACCCGTTTTAATTGAACTGTCATTATACAACGCCTCCTTTTTCAAGATATCTTATGTGAAAAAAGGAGGTGTAGATTGGGGTGGAGCCTGTACACAAGATAATTGAGGAGCGTGCACCTGAAGTGAATTAACCTATGAATATTTGAAAAGAACAAAAGTCATAAGAGTGTAATTATCAATGTGCTAGATTCTTTCCCCCAAGAATTTGATCGATAAGATCCAATTCTTCTTGCGTGAAGGTAGGCTGCTTCAAGGCTGCCACATTATCATCAAGCTGACTCACTTTACTTGCCCCGATTAATGCGGAGGTAACGTATCCCTTGCGAAGGACCCATGCTAGAGCCATTTGGGCAAGACTTTGCCCGCGTTCCGATGCTAATTTATTCAGAAGTCGAGACTTGGCAATCTTCTCTTCGGTAATATCCTCAGGTCGCAGGAACACACTGCCACCTGCAGCACGGGAGTCCGCCGGAATGTTCTCCAAATAACGGTCCGTCAGAAGTCCTCTGGCTAGCGGACTATAAGCGATGGACCCCACACCTTCTCTTGCCAAAATGTCTTGCAGACCCTGCTCCAACCGTCTTTCGAACATCGAATAGTGTACTTGATGAATGATGAACGGAGTACCGAGACCTTTCAATATAGCTGCTGCTTGCTCCGTTTGCTCCGCATTGTAATTGGAAACACCCACATACAGCGCTTTTCCCTGCCTCACAGCCTGATCCAAGGCACCCATCGTTTCTTCCAGAGGCGTCTCAGCGTCGAAACGGTGCGAATAATAAATATCGACATAGTCCATGCCTAGCCGTTTCAAGCTCTGGTCAAGGCTGGCGAGCATGCTTTTGCGGGAGCCCCGCTCCCCATAAGGACCTTCCCACATGCGATAGCCTGCTTTGGTTGCAATAATCAGCTCATCACGGTATGGCTGAAGATCCTTCTTCAGAATTTGTCCGAACGTTTCCTCCGCTGAGCCAGCTGTTGGACCATAATTATTCGCCAAATCAAAATGGGTAATCCCCAAATCAAACGCATGGCGCGCCAGAGCCCTGCTGTTCTCGAATAGATCGACACTTCCAAAATTGTGCCATAATCCGAATGAGATCGGAGGCAGCTTAAGGCCGCTCTTTCCGCTTCGGTTATAAGGCATTTCTGCATATCTTCCTTCATTAGCTAAATAGTTCATCGATGATCCTCCTAATGTGCGTGCCATTTTTAGTTCTATAAGATAGAGATGGTTGCGAGGCCCGAGGCCGGAATCGCAAGCTTATGAATGCCTGATGTTAGCGTGGCAGTCAGCTCCTCCACAATGTCTCCGCAGCAATTTTTAATAATCACTTTCGCAGCTCCAATTTCACCAGTAACCTCTAGATAGAGTCCATCCTGTCTTCTGCCGTTCACCACGATCCACTGGGACAGCGGCACCCCTGCATCTATAGGCACAATTCGCTCATGATAAGCTACCATAATCCCTCTATCCTCTTTAAAAGCACGGACTAGCGGATACAACAGCTCCGGATTCAAAGGCTCAATACGACCGTCTAATAGCAAATCACGGTTCTCCTTCCAGAAGGAAAGCCAATATTCGAGCATCTTCAAATGGTTGGAAGGCAGTTTATCCAAGAGGACGGATACTTGAGGCACAGAAAACAGACAGTTAATCAACTGTAAAGCGGCGCTTTCCACGGGTTCCTCCGGGTGCCACATGATCATATCGGCATGAGCGGCCGTATCTCCGCAGATTAGCCTGATGTCCAGCGTCCGCACTCGGTTTTGGATACTGTCGTTCGGACAATCGGATGCACGGAACATATTGCCGTATTTGCGCATGGCAGGCCCGATATACATTTGGCGGAATTCAATCATGATATCGGGATTCAATTCTCTCAATCTGCCGATTGAGTCCGTCAATAGGCGGTCCACAGCTTCCGGTATGGACTCATAATCCTTGCCGGGGACAGTTGAGGGAAGCTGCAGCTCAGGTGAATAGAACGTATCAATGAAATCAAGCTTGAAGCCGTCCAAGCCCCATTCTTTTACCGCCGCTTCATATTTATTAATGATATACTCCCGGACATCTGGGTACCTCGGATCGAGCACGGCTGCTCCGTGATTTTCGTTAAATCGCAGAATCTTATTACTGAAGCGATCCCACACCTTACTGTATTTGCCGATAAAAGGAACCGAGTACCAGAGGATAAACTTCATGCCTAGCTCATGAACCGCATCGACATGCCGCTTCATATCGGGGAATTTGCCCTCATAAGTCTCCCAATCGCCGCAATACGCATACCCCCTGCGGTTATCTTCCGTCTGCCAGCCATCATCCACGATAACGGCTTCCATCCCCAACGTCTTAGCGATTCGGCACTGCGCTTCGATATGTTTATCTGTTACATTTTGGTGCATACTGTACCAGGTCGAATACATCGGTTCCTTGGCAGCCACAGGAACGAACGCTGGACGATATTCCGGCATCGCGCTCCACCACTCTTGAACACCCTGAAGGCTTTCATAATATGGAACATCTCTCGTATCTACGAGAAGCTTCGCCTCATAGGAAGTGAATGACGCCGTCGTTTCTGTAAACAATTGGACGCGGCAATGGAAATCAGCCGTTTCCTCGCTTATGCCTCCCGAGTAGTGAACCGTATTAAGTGCATCCGAATAAGCAAATGTCAGCCTATTGCGGCCCTCCGCATTAAACAAGGCGTAAACAGGAGCCGACGCAGCCGCATTGGAACGTAAAGTGCGCATCCAATCGGCCTTAAAGCTCTTATTCCGGTCCTGGGCCGGATGCCAACTTCCCTGTATGTCACAAGCGGGATGCGACCATTGAAGTGTTAAAGCGGGAGGCGTCAGCGCCTCCACCGCTTCCAATTGCAGCGAGATGAGATCGATTCCCTCCTGCAGCTTTTTCGTAGAAAGCGTGACGGCAAACCCATGATCCTCGCCCGATAAAGTAAAGGTATGGGAATCCGTCGCTATGATTTTGTTCATACGGCGTCCTCCTGCTGTTGATTCTTATGACGATTCGGGCCTGCATGGCACCACACGGTGACAATCGGATCCTCCGTACTTGAATTGAGGTGATGATCCTCGCCGGGTTCAACAATCACGATATCCCCGGTAATAACCGGAATATGCTCCCCGTTAATTTCCATCGTTCCGGTTCCCTGCAAAATAAGGAACGCTTCACAATCCCCGTGGACATGATAGTCTCTTCCATCCGGTCCATCGTTCGTATGACTGCGCTCTCCCCGTTTCGCGAAAGAAAGACCGCCTGAAGATAAATAAGCACCTGGTAATACATCCTGCAAAATGTGGCCGTTCTTCTTATCCTGCAAATCGCTCAAACGCAGCTTTTTCATCTTGTCATTCCTCCATTTTTAAGCGGTAAAGGCGGCTTCGGAAATCGCCTTTCCAGATCGGTAAATTTAGACCCAAATGCATGAGCTCATCCCCGCCAAAGATTTCCACACCATCGTCTTGGTTTTCCGCATCGTATAGTATGTAATTACTCTCTGCCAATAAGCCCTTTAATCGCAGTTTTCTGAGAGGCGCGTTCGGCTCCGACAGCACTTGAAAAAAAGCGACTAACGCTTCCTTCTTATCCTCGGAAACAAACATCCAAGCAGCACTAACGTGTTCAAAAGGGCTGATCAATCGGTAAAATTCGCCGAATTGGATCAAAGGCCGCAATTGTTTATAAAGCGCAACTTGCTTCTTCACGGCTTCCTTATCCGCTTCCGTAAATGCGGTTAAATCCAGCTCATAGCCGAAGTTACCCGACATCGCGACATTCCCCCGCATATCGAGCGGGGTCGTACGATGCACCTGATGGTTAGGAACTGCGGAAACATGCGCGCCCATCGTGCTGATTGGATATACAATACTCGTTCCATATTGAATTTTCAGCCGTTCAACGGCATCGGTATTATCGCTCGTCCACGTCTGCGGCATATAGTAGAGCATCCCAGGATCGAACCGTCCGCCACCGCCTGAGCAGCTTTCGAACAACACATTCGGGAATGCCGAGGTTATCCGCTCCATCACTTCGTAAAGTCCGAGCATATACCGATGCGCCGTCTCACGCTGCCGCTCTGGCGGGAGCTGGGCGGAACCGATTTCCGTCATATTGCGGTTCATATCCCATTTCACATACGTGATAGGGCTGCTCGCAAGTATATCGGTAATGACCGTAACGATGTAATCTCTTACATCTTGGCGAGAATAATCGAGAATCAACTGCTGCCTCGCTTCGGTCCTCCGGCGGCCTGGCACGTGCAGGCACCAGTCAGGATGGGCCCGATACAGGTCGCTATCCGGAGATACCATCTCAGGCTCAAACCATAGACCGAACTCCAGCTCCTGCTGCTTCACACGGGTTACCAAATCTGGCATGCCTTGTGGGAGCTTGTTACGATCAACGAACCAATCTCCGAGTGAGCTTTTATCGTTGTCACGCTTGCCGAACCAACCATCGTCCAGCACGAGAAGTTCTAAACCGAGCTCCTTGCCGACTCGCGCAAGCTCTTCAATTTTATCCGCGTTGAAATTAAAATAAGTAGCTTCCCAGTTGTTGATGAGAATCGGCCTATGACGATCGCGGAATTGTCCACGGCATAACCGTGTGCGATACAGCTTGTGATACGTGCGCGACATCCCTCCGATGCCATCCGCGGAATAGACGAGAACCGCCTCCGGCGTTTGGAAGGTTTGCCCTGGCTCCAAGAGCCAAGAAAAATCAAACGAGTTGATGCCCATCACCACGCGCGTCGTTCCGTAAGGATCCACTTCGGCTTGAGCAACAAAGCTGCCGCTGTAGACAAGACTGAATCCATAGGCTTCTCCTTGGTCTTCATTCGCTTGCTTGGAAAGCAGAGCCATAAAGGGGTTGAGCGAATGGCTGCTGGATCCCCGACGGCTTTCAATCACAGACCCGCCTGTTAGAATGGGGCGTCTTTCGATATGACGCTCACGCGCCCATGTGCCTGATAAATGAAGCATATCGAAATCGCACCGGGAGATATCGATACCGAAGCTCAGTGCTCGAAGCAGCTTGATCGACTGATAACCCACATTCATGAACCGAACAGACCGAGTTATCGCATCCAAATCGCGAAATACAGTATACGTGAGAACGACCTTCAACCCGATCGTCGAATCGATCAACACGATATCGATACTCTCCGCTTCGCTGTCATCCTCCGTATAGGTGGACGGCAGTCCCTCTAACCGCGCTTTTCCCGAATAAATCCGGTGAGACTCATAGACGAGTTCGCTGACCGTCGTCCCGTTTTCCAACTGAACCTGATAGGCCGGAACGCGAAAATCACTTCCTCCGTACGCCGGAAATTCCTGCGGCAATGTGTCCAAAGACAGCGTTAGATCACTTGGGTCCGTGGACGGCGAGAAAGAGCAGCGACGTCTAATAGCGAGTAAACTTCCCGGATTCGTTCCCCGTATTTGGCGGCCCCAATGAACGTGAGCCAAATATTTGGATTTGATCAGTTGCATGATATAGCTCGACGACTTCCCTTGAAGATGGAAAGTTTGCGAATTCGAATCAAACACAATCCCCATAATTCCGCGTCTCCTTTTATGTATTAAACCTTTAGATGTTTCCAAGTACCGCGCTTGAACCTAAAATAAATCAAATTAGACCTAAGAAATTGATCACAAGCAACGGCACTCCATAAACCGATCATGCCCCAATGAAAGATATAAACAAATAAATAACTAAGAACAACCCTTATTCCCCACACGCCAATGAATGTCGAATATAAGGGATAGCGAGTATCTCCTGCTCCTCTTAAAGCTCCTCCAAGTACAAACTGCGATATTTGAGATACCTGGATAAATCCTACGATCCGAAGAGCCCAAGCCCCTTCACGAATAATCGTCTCATCATTCGTATATAGCATGAGGATAAGAGGAGCGAACAAGATGAATAGCGTTCCCATAAATCCAGCCACGAACATGCCGTACTTTCTGACTTGCCACACATATCGTTCAGCGAGGTCGGGTTTGCTTACGCCAAGTGTTTGCCCAACTAGCGTAGAAGCTGCGATGGCAAAAGCAGCCCCCGGCATAAACGAGATCCCGATAATGCTCGTTACAATTTGTGATGCCGCGACAGCAACCGTCCCCAGTCCAGCACAAATTTTCACAAACGTCATAATCCCTAAACGCATAATGAGCTGCTCCAGACTGCTCGGAATCCCTATCTTCAACATGCGTCTGATCATAACCTTATCCAACCGAGTTATATCCGACAAACCGATGCGGACTGCAAATCTTCCGCTGAACATAACGGCTATAAAGCAAATCATAGCTCCTGTCTGAACTACTAAGGTGGCGATTGCCGCCCCCGTAATGCCCATTTGCGGAAAATCGAGGTGACCGTAAATCAGCACGAATCCGAGGCTCACATTGACGCCCCCTGACAGCACGTTGATTTTCATCGGAGTCCGTGTATCTCCTGCACCTCGCAGAATAGCGGATAATGCAGACGAGATAGAGGAGAATCCAATGGAGAAAAACATTAACTTCGCATATGACATTCCATATTGCACGACCTCAGCACTGGCTCCCATCAAATGGAGCATGCTCTTCGCAAAGGTGACGCCGAGCGTAACAATAAGGACAGACAGGACGGTACCGAGCAGAAGCGACTGCCCTGCGGCCAGATTCGCGTCCTCCATCTTTCCCGCTCCCGTGGAACGGGCTACGATAACCGTTGTTCCTGTATTTAGCGCTGCAAAAAGGACGGTCAATAATAAATAAGGTTGGCTTGTTAAGCCCACAGCTGCTACCGCAATGGCCCCAAGGTGTCCGACCAGGATCATCATCACCATTTGGGTCATATTCATGAGCAGCATTTCCGTCAAAGATGGACCTGCCAGTTTGAAAATCATCCGGCGAACAGCCTTTTCATCCTGCGGATCAATGGAGGCGGATTCACTGAATAACTCTAACCCTGCACTCATGGCCGGCCCGCCATCAGATATTCCATCCAGGCAAATACGCTTTCGTATTTTGCAGCATTCGATCAAACAATACTTCCGCATCGTTGATATCGATATTCACAAGCGGATCGTTCATAAATGCCTTGAAAGCTAAGTCTTTGTCCTTTTGAAGAGCCGCCTTCAAAATAAGCTCCTGATTCATCGTATGCTGCAAGACCAGATTACCCACTTCCATCGGAAGCTCACCCGCATAGACTGGACGCAAACTGTTCGCTGAGAATACAGCGTTCGTTTCTACAACCGCTCCCAGAGGAATTCCCTTCATTTGTCCCACGTTGGGAACGTTAATATTGGTTACGAATTGTTCAAGTCCGATTAGACCTTTTAACTGTCTGACCTCTTCTTCTCCTGATGCCTTGAGCGGCAGCTTCTCCTCGGAACGTAGCAGCTTCCCGTAAAAAAGCTCTGTTGCCGCCTGCTTTTCAACACGACTTTGGACCGTCGTTAAGCCGAACTTCCATGATCGAACCGTCTCCGGATCTTTCAAATACCAAGGAGGCATGAATTCCGCCAAATGGCGATCACCTGCCGCTGCAATAACGCCATAGCGCCGAAACAAATCAAACTTCACGCGGTTAGCGGCCGTATACGTGTTCGTGACCCAGGCATCTTTGTTGTGCTCAAATCCGGATTCATAGTACTTATCAACAAACTTCCGATACATCGGAAATAAATCCATATTTTGATACGTCGCTTGATCGATCCAAGTAAAATGATTAATACCCAGCACATTCACCTTCACTTGATCGCGCGTTACACCCTCAATCCCTTCCATATCGCGCAGCATACGAATCAAAAGCCCTTGCGCACCGAATATCTCATGGCAGCATCCAAGTGCTTTTATTTTTGGAAACACTTCAAAAAGCGTCCGCGTACAGAGTGTCATTGGATTCGTGTAATTAAACACCCAGGCATTCGGTGAAAAGCGCTCAATCGCTTGCGCGATTTCCACATACATGGGAATGGTGCGCAGTGCTCTGACAAGACCCCCAGGTCCAGTCGTATCGCCAACGGCTTGATAAATGCCGTATTTTTCCGGTTCATGCACATCGGATTCCATCTCCCGGAATGTGCCAGGAAGTATCGAGATAAACACAAAATCGCATCCGCTAAGCGCCTCTTGGAGCGTCGGATACGCCTTGTAAGTCCATTTGGATTTCGTTTCCGCATAATCGGAAACCGAGTTTCCCAGCTTTTCATTATTTTTGGCCTTGCTGTAATCAAGGTCGTACAAACGAACAGTGCCCGACAATTGACCATCAAGCGCCAGATCGGCAATCAGATTTTTCGCCCAATACATCGAGCCTCCACCAATATAAGCGATTTGGATATCGCTGACTTTCTCATTAGCAAATTTCATATTGCCCCTCCTTCTTGTCTTGGAACCGTCTTGCATACGTACCAGTATAGAAAACAATTCCACATTGCGGGATGGCAAAAATTAAGTCATGTTGTGGTTTTTTACACTTTTTCAGACACTAACGACTAAGATCAGACGACTAGATCTTACCACCTGCGGTCTTGTATTTGGATGTATTAATTTAATGGACTATTGTAGTAAATTACGATAGTTAACATGCAGATTGCAGACCAAGAGTTTAATTCCGCGAGAGGCGATTTCATTGGAGTAAATCCAATAGAAGTCCCTCACCGGACGATGAATCAGCCATTTGGTTGGATAATATCCAATGGAATGGCGATTTTCAGAGCTTGATAGAGCATTTGATTGGATTTAGTCCAATGGAGATGCATTTTCCGTCATAAAAATCTAATCGGATGAGCAAAAAGGCTGCCCCTCAAGTAGGTAGATCTATCTACTTGAGGGGCAGCCTTATTTAAAGATAAAGCGTCTATAGCAGACGCTGTAAACGTAGGATCGTGAATCGGTTGCGCACGAAAAGCGCATCCTGCAGGGACGCCTCCACCAGCTCCGGCTCCACACCGAGCTGCTCCGGCGTTACCGGTCCCTGCACGGCCTCGAGCCATGCGATGAGCTGCGATGGCAGCGGGACCGCTCGGGCGATGGCCTGCACATCGCCCCACTTCTCCGCGATGCGCGCCTTCAGCGCGTGCGCATCCACAGCCGTGCCATTCGCCGGAAAATTCTCGGCGATGACCTGCTCGGCCATGTCCCCATAGACCTGCCGGATGCGCACCGCATCCGCAAGCTCGCTGGGGACTTGGCCTTGCGCTAGGCGCGCAGCGGCCGCGTCGGCCGTGAGCCCTCGCAGCGCCTCATAGCGCTGTGCCATGAGCACGGTCGCGACGCCGACCTTCGCGCCGTGCAGCAGCGCCCGGCGGCGCTGCTGCAGAAGCACCATCTCCCAATAGTGGGAGAGATGGTGCTCAGCCCCGGAGGCCGGCCGCGAGTGGCCGACCAAGAGCATGGAAAGGCCCGATAGAATCAGGCCTTCCATCAAGCGAAGCAAACCGAGATCGGTGCGCTGCGCGATCTCGTCCAAATGAGCCGTGCAGAGCTCCACGGCCTCCAGCGTCAACCGAGCGCTCAGCTCGCAGTAGTGCTCGCCGAGGAGCACACGGCCTAGCGACCAGTCGGCCAGCGACGTGTGCTTGCCGAGCATATCGCCGAGGCCGGCCGCGATCATCGCCTGCGGCGCCTTCGCCAGAACCGCGAGGTCGGCGAAGATGGCCTCCGGCGCGCAGGCCGGGATCGTCATCTTGAAGCCGCGGATGATGAGCGGCGCGCCTACTGACGCAAAGCCGTCCACTGACGGCGCCGTCGGCACAGACAAGAACGGCCGCTTCGTGCGATGCGCCACGAAGCGCACGATGTCGTGGACGGTGCCCGCGCCCACGGCAACCAACACCTTGGATGAAAGCGGCGTGTCCAGCATCACCTGGACAATCGCTTCTTCATCGGCCGCCACTTCCCCCATCGCGTTCTCACGAAGCACGCTCAGGCTCACCTTCACCTGCGCGGCTTCCAGCAGCACGCGCAGCTTCTCTCCAGCCGCTTGATACGTCCTCCCGTCCGCGACAAGCGTCACTTCCCCATAGCCGGCTTCTTTCACATACCCGGCTACCTGAACTAGCGCCTCCCGTTCAATAACAATGCTCCGAATCGGCACTTCATGCCGTTGACCACATGCACATTCGAAGCCTCGTCCCAGCCAGGCATCCAAAATCTCACTCATCCCACTCGTCCTCCTCGGTCCCGTTGTTCTACTCGCTCCAACATGTACGTACAAGTGATTCTTCCCCTATTCTAACAAAAGCTATGCTATAATGGAACACATTCTGGCTGCAATTGTTGTAACTAGAGAGGAGATCATTAACCTCATGCCTATCCAAACAGAAACGGAGCTTTATGCACCGATTAAACAATATTTCGAGCAGCGAGGATACACCGTCCGCGCCGAGATTAAGCATTGCGACTTAGTTGCCATTCGCGGTGATGAGACGCCAATCATTGTCGAATTGAAAAAAAGCTTCAATATTCCGCTCCTCGTGCAAGGCATCGATCGCTTGCGCCTGACGGATCAGGTCTATGTCGCTTTCGAGCTTCCCAATAAAGGACGTGCGCCGCATCGACTGCAATGGGAAGAGATTCGACGTTTATGCCGCATGCTCGGCCTAGGTGTCCTGACTGTCCAATTTTTCAAACGCAAACAGCCCGCAGTGGATCTCGTCTGCGAGCCTACTCCCTATCTATTACGCCCAAATAAGCGCGCTGCCTTGAAAGTCGTCAACGAATTTCATGAACGAAGCGGGGATTACAACGTCGGAGGCAGCTCTCAGCAGAAGCTCATGACTGCCTATCGCGAGAAATCACTTCATTGCGCCTACCTCATGCGTCAGCATGGACCACTCAGTCCTCGTCAGCTTCGCGATTACACAAGCAATAAAGCCGTGAGCTCCCTGCTTCAAAAAAACTACTATCGCTGGTTCGTACGCCAAAGCCGCGGCATTTATCATATTACCCCACTTGGGGAGCAGGCGTTAGCAGAGTATGCCCATGTTGTAACTGCTTTTCCAGGGGCGGAAACGTCCGACACGACTAAAATCTTATCTACTATTAACCCTTAAGAGCGAACTACAACGCGATGTATGTTCGCTTCTTCCTTTAACATCAGCAGTGCTTTGTTCATCCAGATCGCGGCCTGCGCCCCTTCTCCCATGGCAATCGTCACTTGCTCCGCATGAACACCTACGTCCCCAGCTGCCCAGACGAAGGGCACACTCGTCATTTTACTGCGGGGATCAGTAACAATGTGGCGATTCTCCAATCGCTCCGCGCCTAATTGCCGTGCCAAATCCGACTTCACTTCATTCCCGCCGAAGGCGATAAACCCGCGATCCGCAGCGATTCGCTCCCCATTTGCCAAAACAACACCGCGAAATAAGCCACTCTCTTCTGCCATCACCGCATCAATATCTTCCGCGACATAGGTGATTCTCTTTTCCTTCAACTTTGCTAAAAGCTCGCTCTTCACAGCTTTCTGCTCATGATTCACATAGGTAAGCTTGTCCGTACGCGTACTAAGCGTCAGGGCCATTCCCGCTCCTGAATCACCAGAACCCATCACAATAGTCTGTTTGTTTTTAATCTCATAGCCATCACAATCTGGACAGACGTAAACAGTTAACCCTAGACAGTTTTTCAGATTGGGCAGCTCGGGAATACGGTCCAAAAGTCCTGTAGCCAAGAGTAAAGTTGGAGCTTCATATCCCTTACCCGACTTCCCCCATAGCTCAAATCCATCTCCAGGTTTACCTTTGTTTACAGCTTGTACGACTTCATCATTAGCGAAAGTTACACCCAGCTTCTCAGCTTGAAGCCTCCCTAGTCGGCGAAGCTCTTCACCCGATACACCATCCGGCCACCCCAAAAGGTTATGATAGCTTTTACATAAGGTAGACCGGCCATAGCCGGCGTCAATAACAAGCACACGATGCTCATATCTCCCTAATTGAATTGCCGCTTGAAGTCCAGCAATACCTCCGCCAACAATCAGGCTGTCATACCGCTCCATAACCGCACGTCCTCTTCTCCTGTCATCTACTTCCTAGGATATCCGAGTTAACGCGCTTTCATGCTCCGCTCATTGATTCTTAATCGACCATACCAGGGCAATTTGTGACATCGCTGCAATCATTAAAATCCATGGGATTAAGCCCCCATCCATATCACTGCCAAATGAGATTAAACAAATAATAGAAATCACACGTCCAACATTTAAGAAAAATTCCCTAACAACAACACTTTCTACTTTCAATTGGCCTTTAAGCGGCAGCTTCGCAATGAGGCCATAATAATAGCCTGTCATTGTATTCCCTTGCAGCGGAGCGAAAATAGAGTGCAAAATCATGAAGCCTACAACGGTCCATACATTAACACTCCCTAGTAAAAATGAAACACCAATAAGGTAGCCGAGTGTTGATATCGCTAAATATAGACGAGCTTTACTAGCATTTGCATATTTGGATATAAAAATGCCCATTACGATCGATAGACTTGAGTATAATACACCGAGATAGCCGACAATATCTTCACGTGGCATCACCTTGAAAAGCAGAATATTCGGCAAGAAAAGCATTGTTCCTTGAAGCAAGCCCATTCCCAGGAATCCAAATAGCGCTTTCAACCAGTCACGTTCTTTCTTCATTATAAGACCAGTCAGTTTCAAGTAATAAACGCGATGATGTCCACTTGAAGCTTTAATTTTCAATGAAATCAGCGCAGCTAGTAAGAACATACAGAACGCAATAGAGAAGACGATGGTGTAACCGCTAAGGCCTTCTTTTAAACGGATAATGAATCCGGCAAGCGCCGGCCCTGCTAAGGTTGCTGCTGTGAAAAAAATCATATTAAATGCCAGATAGCGAATCCGGTTCTGTTCGTTAGACACATCATACATCAGAGTTAAATAACCTACCCAGTAAAAAGCACTGGCAAGTCCATTAAAAATGGCAAATAATATATAATATTCGACCAGTTTTTCCCCAGCTAGAATGACGCTCAAATAGAAAAGACCTATGAGCATGATACCTAGACGATACGATACCATCCGGTCTTTCTTCTTAATCATGAGGCCGCCAAGGGCAAAGCCAATCGGTGTCAAGATGAAAACGATCATACTGTATGTACCATTCACTACGACACTGTGCGTTAACCGCCATAAGTATAAGTTTAAGAACACGCCCGACATGGAAGCGCCAAACTGAAAAGTAGAATGAATAATTAATGAAATTACGGCCTCACGAGACAAATGCTTCTCACGCGGAAGTGAATTTCCTCTGCTATGCAGCCAAGACCTGATTCTGATTATCATCATAGACCTCCAGTCTTCTTCATTGTAACAGCCTATTCCTTTTCTGTTAAACAGCAAAAAGCCTCAGCATTGGCGCTGAGGCTTTATTACCACCCATTATGGAGTTACTTCTTAAGGCTATCCCATGTTTTCTGGAATTCCTCAAGCATTTGATCCTTCGTATACTTCTTCGCAACATACCCTTGCATAATGTCGCCGAATTTTTTACTGGAAGCTTCGCCGCCTGGGAATTTAAACCAGTTCCAGCTAAGTGTTTTACCAGCTTTGCTGTAAGCGATGATGTCAGCTGCCAAAGGTCCTAGAACTTTCTCGTCAGCAGGAATGGATTTGAAGGCAGGAATGAATTTGAATTCTTCCGTAATGTATTTCTTACCGATATCAGAACTTACCATCCAGTTCAAGAATTTCTTCGCTTCGTCTTTCACAGCAGAGTTTTTGTTGATAACCCAGTTGTTTGGTACACCAACGAACAATTTATCGTTCGCTGCAGCGTCATCGTTGATTGGCATTGGCAAGAAACCAATTTTGATGTTCGGGTTTGTTTTTGTAATTTGAACTTGAGTCCAGTTACCTTGTTGCGTCATTGCTGCTTTTCCTGTAGCAAAATCAGTTACTTGTGTATTGTAATCAGTTTGAAGCGGATTTTTGTTACCGTATTTCAACTGAAGATCAAACAGTTTTGACCATTGGTTAAATACTTCGTTACCCGGAATTTTAGCAGTTCCTTTGTTCAAGCCATCAATGAAGGCATTTGGATCCTTCTGGTAAGCAAACGGAAGGTTTACGAAGTGGTTACCCAGTACCCACCACTCGCCATAGCCGGTTTCAAATGGAGTAATTCCTTTTGCTTGAAGCTTTTTAGCTGCATCTTCGAGTTGAGTAAGGGTTTTTGGCAATTCGGTAATGCCGGCTTGTGCAAACAAATCTTTATTATATTGGAAACCATAACCTTCAAGGTTCAACGGTTGGCCGTAAAGCTTACCATTTTTCGTCATTGGCTCTTTCGCTACATCTACAAGATCCTTAACCCATGGTTGATCGGAAAGATCCTCTAGGTTTTCAATCCATTTGTCCATATCCGAGAAACCACCGTTGTTGAAAATATCCGGTTTGTCACCCGAGTTGAATTTCGCAAGCAAAGCTGCGCCGTAGTCAGCACCGCCGCCTACTGTATCCACTTGAATTTTAACATTAGGATTCAGCTTTTGATATTCTTGAATTAATTTGCCAAGTTGATCGGCGATTTCTACTTTGAATTGGAACATTTTAATTGTAACTGGTTTACCGCCTGCAGCAGGTGCTGCTGTTGCCGCTCCACCCGTTGTTGCTGATGGAGTTGGCGCTGTTTCTTTCTTCGCGCAGCCAGCAGCAACTAAAGATAGTGATAGTACAGCCGCCATACTGATCATTGTTAATTTTTTCATTGAGGTAAAGCCTCCCTTTTAGTTTCAATCAGCTTACCCTGATAACGTTTCATTAACTCGTCATCAGCTTACATGGTTTATTGTAAACACTTACTTAAACCCTTAACACAGAGAATATTGAACATAAAGGTGGAAGATTTTGAACATATTTGCAAAACTGTTAACCTTTTACGGAACCAGCCGTAATGCCTTCAACAATATGTTTCTGCATCGCTAAGAAGAAAATAACGATCGGCAGGACCCCGAGTGTAAGACCAGCCAAGGCCAAATCCCATTGCTTCGTATATTGACCAAAGAAAGAAAACGTAGCTAAAGGTATTGTTCTCAGGTCTGGACTATTTAACACGAGTGAAGGAAGCAAATAATCATTCCATATCCATAAACTGTTTAAGATAATGACTGTCGTAGACATGGGCTTTAACAGAGGGAACACAATTCGCCAAAACACGCCATACGGCGAGCAGCCATCAACAGTGGCCGACTCTTCAATTTCAAGTGGAATAGATTTAATAAAACCATGGAATAAGAAGACGTTCAGGGAAACACCGAATCCGAAATAACAAACAATTAAACCGAATTTGCTGTCCATGAGTCCAACCTCATTCGCCACACGCACAAGCGGAATCATGATGGATTGAAACGGAATAACCATAGCAGCAACGAAAGCTATAAATACAAGATTGTTGAATTTGCTTGCTTTGCGCACCATGCGATAAGCAGCCATGGAACTAATCAACACTAGCCCCACATTACTAAGCACGGTAATAATTAAAGAGTTCAGAAATGCACTTGGGAACTTCATGATGGTCCATACCTTCGTATAGTTGTCAAGATATAAGCTTGACGGAAGCTTCGCAGTGCTGGCAGCCAGCTCCGGAAATGTCTTAAGGGAGTTGACGATGACAAAGTAGAAAGGGACTAGAAATAAGAGTCCAATCAAGATGCCAAGCACCTCGAGAGTGAATAGTCGTCCAGAGTATTTTTTGACGGATTCCATTAAACTTCAACCTCCTTGCGTTTCGTATACATGACTTGGATGGTCGAAATAATGGCCACAACAACGAAGAATACTAACGCTTTTGCTGTTCCTAAACCATAGTTGTTATTGCGGAACGCTTCTTGATAAATATTGATGGAAACCGATTCTGTTGAGTTGAACGGTCCACCTTTGGTTAAGGCAAAGTTCAGGTCAAACATCTTGAAGTTCCATGAAATGGTCAGGAACAAACATACGGTAACTGCCGGCATAATGAGTGGTACGATAATGTTCTTAAGCACTTGTAATCTTGTAGCACCATCAATATAAGCCGCTTCAACCATATCTTTGGGCACATTCGATAGCGCCGCAATATAAATGATCATTAAGTAACCCGAACCTTGCCATATGCTAACAATAGCGATCGCCCAGAAAGCCGTCGGTGCATCACCTAACCACGGCAATTGGAAAAAGCTAAGATTCGTTAATTCACCTAAAGTCCCGAACCCTTTGACGAAAATAAACTGCCAAATGAAACCAAGTAGAAGTCCGCCAATAACGTTCGGCATGAAGAAAATAGTACGCAGTACATTTCTGGTTTTCAGTGCCTGAGTGAGCAAGAGCGCCAAAAGAAACCCGACAAGATTCGTGAGAATGACGTCCGTCACGGTTATTCTTGTTGTAAACCAGAATGCGTTGCGATAGTCGGTGTCATGAAAAAGAAGGTGCTTGAAATTGTCTAAGCCGTTGAACTTCACGGTTGTTGTCACACCATTCCACTCGGTAAATGAATAATAAATACTCATGAGAAAAGGAGTAACAACAATGAGCGCGAAAAAGATCAACGCTGGTCCGATAAACACCCATTGTTGGATAAGTCCTGCTAGCCCTTTGTTGTTCTTCATGGGAATTTCCCCCTTACGATTATGCAACTATACCTTAAGTATAAATCCCTTATTCTTGGTAAAACACAGATTCTCGTGATGCATTAGGTGGAATTTGTTGACCTCTCCTGCTACAATGTAGGGTGAAAAGTATAAACAGAAACCGAGTTGATGCACCTTGTTTCGTCATAGTATACGCAATAAATTAATCCTATTTTTGCTCATTGCGACGTTAGTTCCATTTACTACATCCATTGTTGTTTCTTATATATTCACCAAGGAGAAAGTCACAGAAGACACGATTACAAATAATTCGGCTCTGATATCTCAAGCAAAAATGAATTTATTAAACTACTTAAATGGTGTCGTCCAGGCGTCCACTACGATTTATACAGGTCAGTATTCATCTGTTGGTTATCTTTACGATATTCTGCAAACCGGGCAAGAAATCGATTATATGAGTGATAAGGTTATCAAAAGCGGGCTGCAGGTCATGTCCCATTCGGTTAAAGAGATCAAACAAATTTATCTTTACGCCTCCGTTAGCGACCGTTCTTATTTAGCGAGCAACGACATTCAAGGAAGCACGATCGGTAAATATGAATCTCTTCGGCAATTCCCCGAGAACAAAACCGTTTATTTTGAAACAACTCATGAAAGCCATAATTACAATATTGCACTTAATGTGTATTCTGCTCCAACCCCTGTCCTATCTATGCATCGTAAAATTATGTACTCCCCAAGTAACATCTCGATTGGTGAGCTGATCATTGACCTTCAGCTGAGTTTAGTCTCTGAAATATCTCAAAGCTTATTCACCCATGACCAAGAAGAACTGTATATCCTTGATGATAAGGGGTTCATCGTGTTCGGTCCTGACGTTTCTAAATGGGGACAACCTCTGGAAGAAAGCTGGGGAAATGAGGCGATTTATAGTAATCTCCAAAAAGGTTCCTATGAATGGAAAAAAGGCGCTTATGCGGGGATAAATATTTATGAAAAAATGAAAACTGACTATGTTGACTGGACGATCGTGAAACGGCTGCCCTATGAACAATTAACGAAAAATGCCCGACAGTTAACTTTAATTAATTCTTTAATCCTTACTTTGTTTATGCTGATTGTCATTGCCGGAACTATTTATATCAGTATTAAATTTACAGAGCCTATCAAACAATTGATTCGTTATATTACACGCATACAGGTGGGACAGGTCCAGTTAGGCCAATTGAATGCCGATATCGAGCTCTCTCGAACGGATGAAATGGGTATCCTCGCCAACCGCTTTCATGGCCTTATGCAGGACTTAAATCAAATGGTCATGCGCGAATATCGTCTTGAGCTTGCGAACAAATCGAATCAGCTTATGGCACTTCAAGCTCAGATTAATCCGCACTTTTTGAATAACGCGCTCCAATCGATCGGAACACTAGCTTTGCAGCATGATGCACCAAAAGTCTACGCACTGATTTCATCTCTTGCCAAAATGATGCATTACAGCATGAACACGAATGAATCCGTCGTTCCTTTGCGTAAAGAAATCGATCATATTAAAGCCTATCTCGAACTGCAAAAGCAGCGCTTCGAGCACCAATTCGAAATCATTTACGATATCGATGAAAGCACGAAAGCAATCTCGGTACCCAAGATGATCCTGCAACCGCTTGTTGAAAATTATTTCAAACATGGCTTTAAACCGGGCTCAGCTACGGGCTTATTACGTATTGAAGCGGTGAAGCTTATCGTTCATGAGGACGAATACTTGAAACTCATCGTCGAAGATAACGGAATTGGTATATCGGAGCAGAGGCTCCGCGAAGTAAGAAACAGACTGAATACCCCATCGATAACCGATGAGGCTTGTATTGGGCTTAGTAATGTGCTGACCAGAGTACAATTGTACTTCACTGATGATGCATTTCTTGATGTTGAGAACGTTCAGCCCCAAGGTCTACGGATCGTGATCCATATTCCTATGAAAAAGGGAGCACTTGAATGAAAGTATTACTAGTTGATGATGAGAAACATGTGCGCGACGCCATTCGCCTGCTTGTAAATTGGGAGCAGCACGGCATAGAAACGATATTAGAAGCTCAAGATGGCGAATCGGCCATCCAGATCGTAAGTCGTGAACATCCAGCGATTATTATGACGGATATGATGATGCCAATCATGAATGGCGTCAAATTGCTTGAGTGGCTGCATACGCATGCCCCTAACTCCAAAACGATCGTCATTAGCGGCCATGACGACTTCTCTCTGCTTCGCCATACGTTGCAGTATGGGGGAACGGACTATATTTTGAAGCCTATTGATCCTGAGCAGTTGAATGAAGCGTTAGATAAAGCCATTCAAGCTTGGAATAAGGATGAGGAGCTCCGTCATACCAATCGAGAGCTAAATATAGAAATGAACCAAATTAAGCCCATGTATTGGGACAAGTTGTTATCGAACATAATTGCCGAACCCTCCGCTTATGATCAAGCGGCCGAGCAGCTCGAGAAAGAGCTTCATTTATCCCGGACAACTCGAGAATGTCGTGTCGCTATTTTATCTTTAGATACGATGGAACGGAGTGTGAAGAATAAGTTCAGTCATAATCTAGACTTACTTCTCTTCTCGCTAATTAATATATGTAATGAATTCCTCGTTAACGATCAACGCGGTTATGCTTTCCGCCATTGGACCAGTGATAACGAAATTGTATTGCTTCTATGGAAGGATCAATCTGGTTCTGAGTCAT
Source organism: Paenibacillus andongensis (assembly GCF_025369935.1). NCBI lineage: Bacteria > Bacillati > Bacillota > Bacilli > Caryophanales > Paenibacillaceae > Paenibacillus > Paenibacillus andongensis. Next base: position 6,154,785 of record NZ_CP104467.1, read on the forward strand.
TTCTCGCAAAAATTAATGAAGGGATACGAACCGCGCTTCATACCCGCGTGGATTTCGGTATTGGAAGCACACAAAGCTTTCCAACGAACATGGCTTTATCCTATCAGGAAGCCCGTAATGCCCTCAGACAGCGAAATCTCAAATCTAAGGAAACATGGATTCACAGTACATTACAAACAGCCAAAACGGTTCAACCGGCGCTTACTTTCAGCCAATACGAGGAACGGATTCAACTCGCTATACGCAGCGGCAGCATGGACCAAATTCAAGAAACAATTCAAGAATGGATGGACGCTGTCAAATTGAGCGAAACCATTACACTTGAACAGCTCGACCATTGGTGGCGGGAATACAGGGTGATGAAGCGCCGTTGGGTGCAGCAATTTTTCTCTAACATTAGTGAAGATCAGGTCAAGCAGCTTCTCCTGGATGAACCATCCAGTTTGATCGTTCCGCTGGATGAATACGGTATCCTATCCCTCTCACTTTGGCAGCAGGAACTCACTCGGAGCATTGTTCACTTATCGAAGCTGCTTCTTGAGAGTCAGCAGAAGGACAAAAGTGTTATTTTTGAAATCGCCGAGTTCCTTGAGAAGCACTATCACGAAGATGTCTCGCTTCAGGATATTGCGAATCGATTCTACCTCAGCCGCGAGTACATCTCACGGAAATTCAAACAAGAGTTCGAGGTTAATCTTTCTGACTATTTAGGGCAAATTCGTATGAGTAAAGCTAAGGTCTTGCTGCGCAACCCACATCTTCGGATTTCACAAGTAGCCGAGATGGTCGGTTACCAGGACGAGAAATATTTCAGCAAAGTTTTCAAAAAACTAGAGGGACTCACCCCGAATGAGTATCGAAAAACAACGAATTCTATCTAAAATTCTGTAAAAAATATGGAATATGTTATACTAGTAAACAGAGGTGATTTTCATGAACATGCCCATCGAGACTACGACTGCGAATTCTTTCCCTCGTGCTGCTTCGAAGGCTACCAAGGTAAGAAAGAAAACGTACGTATACTTGTTTGTGGGTTGGGTCATGCTGATCGCAATCGGAGTGGCCGCCGCTATGATGTACACAGAGCATTTGAGGCAAAAAATTGCAACCGATATCGCCCAGCAAACCCAGCAACAACTGCAAGTGGTTCAACAAGACTATCAGAAGCAAGTTACCCAATTGAAAGATAGCGTTACGACCGACATGAAAGCTTTACAGACAAAGGTAGACTCACTGAATGAATTACTGGCTTTCACGAAGGACAGCGCTAACAGCAAAACCGATAACAGCAACCAACTCTATACGCAGCTTGCCGACGTTAAGAAGAAGCTGGAAGAACTGCAAAAAAATCTGGATGTGTTAAAGTAATGAACGTAATAAGCATTCAACAAATAAACCGCGTGCTTCTACTTGCATGCGCACCGTTTCTGGGGATGCTGATTTGGCTGCTTTTCGTTACGGCGAATGTCCCTATCAACCCGTTGGTACATAAGGCGTCTACGCCGATCTCTTTTCAACAAGAAACGCTGACGCTGGATAACTTGCTGACCAAAGCAAATAGCGACGCGGTGCAAACCAAATCCATCATTCAGCAATATTTCCAGCTTTATGAGAAAAGTTCCGCAGAAGTAGCAGCCATGCTCCAAAACGCTGCAGCACAAGCTGCCAAACCCGGCATTATCTATGATACTCGAATAACCGCCAGGCTCGGCAGCCCAATTAGACAAGCTTCTTCCGGGAATATCGACTTGAAACTTTTCGCTTTGAATGAAAGCAACTATAAAGGTTATGCTCTTAAGGTTAACCTTAAGAGTGATAAAGCCATTAAACTTGTGCTTGGCAAGGATAAAATTGGCTCCAGTGAAACAACGTTAGATGCAGTTACACGTTATGGGGCTATCGCCGGTGTGAATGCAGGAGGCTTTGCTGATGATAATAAAGGCAAACGCTATCCGCTCGACACAACCATCATGAATGGGAAGTATGTGAATGGCTTCTTTCCTACCAACAACGATACGACCTTCATTGGCCTGAATAAAGACCGCAAGCTCATTGGCGGTAAGTTCAGTTCTCAGTCTGAGCTCGACAAATTGAACCCGCTTATGGGATCTACCTTCGTTCCGGTTCTCCTGAAGAACGGAAACAAGATGTCGATTCCCTATCAGTGGCAAAGTTCACCGGCAAGAGCAGCGCGGACCATCATGGCCAACTACAAGCACGATCAACTGTTGTTTATTGTGACCGACGGTTACGACGAGAGCGGCAATTCGGGAGCAACACTTGCTGAGCTGCAGGACAAAATGCAGCAATTAGGCATCGTGGATGCTTATAATTTGGATGGGGGCGGCTCTACCACTTTAGTATGGGGGGGCAGCGTCCTCAATCGCCCGTCTGATGGGAAGCTTAGACCGCTAGCCACCAACTTTCTATTTTTTAAATAACCGAAATTATTCACACTTTATTCGTTTCTTTTTTTAGAATGGTTGGGTATAATAAGCTTTAACGAAGATCCCAAGCGGAAAGACTTTGAGCAAGCTCAAAGATCCCTATATATGGAGGTGCAGCAATGTTCGGCTTATCAACAACATTTTGGCTCGTTAACACTGTTTTTGTATTATTCATCGTCGCTATGATGACGGCTTCCTATAACGAGGATAAAACCAAAGGTCTATAAACAATTGAAATGCAAGAAAAAAAGCATCTGCTTTCTCTGTTAAGAGAAAACGATGCTTTTTCTTTTATTGCTCTTATGCTCGAACCTTTAGCAAGTTCATTTCAGTTACACATACGCCGCAAATATAGCGCTCTTTGAATTCACTGACACTTTCCATACTTCCGCAGAACACACATTTTGGACGATATCTCTCCAGTATGATATGGTCACCCTGCACCAAAATTTCGACAGGATCTCCTTCATTCATTTGATATCGTTTTCTTAACGATTTAGGCAGTACAATACGTCCCAATTGATCGACTTTACGAACGACTCCGGCTGGCTTCATCATAGGACTTCACCTCTCTTCCGCTCACGTTTTCCATGCTCTCTACTTCATCTAGCATATCTATACGGACTGATACGGATTAGTATTCGCCGTTATTTTAGAAACTCCTGCTAATAACATGCTGAAACTTTCTTTTCCTGTCAAATATGTCGGCACAGCCCTAATATTGATAGGCCTTAAGCTCTAATCAAGACCAACGAAACCGGTTTGCCGCAAGCCCTCATACAGCATAATCGCTGCCGAATTCGATAAATTGAGCGATCTGACAGCATCTGACATCGGCAGCCGCAGCAAGGTTTCGGGATGTTGAGCTAACAATTCCTCTGGAAGTCCTTTCGTTTCTTTGCCAAATACAAAAAAGTCTCCGTCCTGAAATGTAAATTCTGTGTAACGTTTGGTGGCCTTCGTTGTTGCAAAGAAAAAACGATGTTCTTTGTAAGCCTCTAGCACCTCATCAAATGAGTCATGATACTCGAGTTTAACCGAGTGCCAATAGTCTAATCCGGCGCGCTTTAAGGTCTTGTCATCCGTCTGGAAGCCTAGCGGTCTAACCAAGTGGAGATACGTGCCTGTCGCTGCGCAGGTTCTGGAAATGTTACCTGTGTTTGCAGGAATCTCAGGTTCTACTAATACAATATGAAAAGCCATCTCTGTCAAATTCACCTCATTCTCTATCCTATTATAAGCGAATGCGGAATGCAATTTTACACAGGGTTAACTTTATCTTAATATCTCGATGATAGAGCGCTGTCATAATAGAGTTATCCTCGATAAAAGGAGTCCACCCATCGATGAAAAAGAAAATCCTGGTTGTTGACGACGAACCTTCCATCTCCATGCTTATAGAATTCAACTTGAAGCTTGTAGGCTTCGAAGTCCATTGTGTTTTCGATGGCGAAGCTGTGTTCGATGCTATCCAAACGTTTCGCCCCGATCTCATCGTTCTCGACTTAATGCTGCCGAAGATGGACGGGTTCCAAGTGTGCCGCAAGCTTAGAAACCAGAATAACCTCGTTCCTATTATTATGCTTACAGCTATGCAAGATCTAACGGATAAAATTGCCGGCTTGGATAACGGTGCTGACGATTATATGACCAAACCCTTTTCACCTCAGGAGCTCATTTCTCGAATTCAGGCCATTCATCGTCGAATCCAAACCTTACCATCCTCGACAGAAAATGCGCCCATTACGATTGGCCAAATCGCCATTAAAGCCGATCAACGCGAAGTCATGGTGAATGGCTCCCCGATCGAACTTACACCTAAGGAATTCGAGCTGCTGCTCTTCCTGTGTAAGCATCGCGGCAAAGTCCTTAGCAGACAGCAGCTTCTCCATGGGGTGTGGGACTATCACTTCCTCGGAGATACCCGTATCGTCGATGTGCATATCTCTCATTTGAGAGATAAAATTGAGAACAATGCGCGCAATCCGGAATATATTATGACCATCAGGAACGTTGGCTATAAGCTAACTGAGCCTGTTGTGAAGGAATCTCTGGCTTAATGCCCTCTTCGCCTTTCCCTTCCGCATTCGGCGGAGCACCAATACGAAAAGGGCTGTCCCTCAAGTCTACTTGAAGGCAGCCCTCTTTTTATTGAAATTTTGTTGGCTTTGTGGACAGCGCCTTTCTTTGTCTATCCCTTATTGTGCAGCCCCGACCGCCGTAAGCCAAGCTTTGGCTATTAGCGCATGCCCTGCCGGTGACGGGTGTACGCCATCTGGCGCCCAGTAGCTGGAAGGTGCGAGCATCGAAGCCTGTGCGAATATGCCGTCAAGCGGAACCAAAAGGGCACCAAATTCCCGAGCCAACTCCCGGACGACATTGATTTTGGGATCGAGATCCTCACGCCACAGCTTTCGGTCTTCCGGCACTGGCAGTACGAATGGCTCGATCATAATAAGCTTGGCCCCAAGCTCCTCTTTCGTACGAACAAGCAGTTCCCGATAACCTTTTTCGAATTCTTCGGTAGATGTAGGATCGTTCCGGTCATATCGTCTCCAGCAGTCGTTAATACCTATATAGATAGATACCCAACTCGGCCCCAGTTCGATACAATCCTCTCCCCAACGGGATCGGAGGTCTTTCACTCGATTCCCGCTAATTCCTCGGTTCAAGAATGTGACTTGTTGTTCCGGATAAGATGAACCGAACAGTGCGGCTGTCATCAAAGCATACCCTTTGCCCAAATCAGACGAATTATCCCTAACCCTTCCGGCATCCGTAATACTATCCCCTTGAAATAACACGATATCACCTTGCTTGAATGGCACTCCCATTTTGCACATCCTCCTACACTGAATTAACCTTTTAAAATCCGTAAAGACGCCAAGGTTTATGTCCGCCAAAATAGCGGGCAACCTTCCGCGGAGATTCCACGGGAAAGATTCGCCAATCAGGCATCTCCGTACCTCGGGAAAGGATTGCTTCATCCCCTTTGTTCAAATCCAAAACGATTTCGTCTTCACCCGCTTTTACATAAACGGTATGCTCGGCAACTCTGGTTCCGGATATCGTCCAGCGAATTACACCGGTCCAGCCTGTCCTGATAACACACGGCTCCCCGGCCAAACTCTTCACTCGAATCATTTGGGTTTCACCATCACGACGCACGGCGCTGACTAAGAATACCCCTTCGGTTCGCAAATTCTCGAAAGACGCTTCTTGCCACTCATCGGGCACTGCGGGGAATACCCGTATCTTGCCGCCCCAGCTTTGAAGCAGCATGTCGTGGATAGCTTCTGCACCAGCCAGTGGCGTTTCGATGACAGGCCCTGCTTCTTTATACATTGTATTCGGTTTCAAGAGCAGCATCAACGATTGCAAATAACGCAGCGCCTCATCTCCTGAGCCGAGAATAGCAGCTATGGAAGCCGCCCCAGTAAGGCTGAAACCGCGCAAGTCGCCTTCCTTTCCAATCCAATGACGCAGTGAGGTAGCGATCAGCTTCCGATCCTCCTCATTGTCACAGCCGATCAAGTGGAGTGGAAAAATCGCAAGCAGATGACTGAAATGTCGATGACCGTATGCTAGAGGCGTGTCTTGTCCAATCATGAACCCAGTCTCATCTACAGGTAACGGAGCCAACCTTTCCAGTACTTCCTTCCATTTCCCGGTAAGTGGATCATCCACCTTCAGCCGCTGGCATATTTCTAAAAGGGTCAGGCAGCCCCAGCGCAGCAAGGCTAGGTCGTAATGACAGTCGCGTACCTTTGTTTTCATAAAGGAGCCATATTCAGGTGAAATGGTAGGCGGAAGATGCAAGCAGCCGTCATTGCCTTCTTCAAGAATGTGAAGATAGTAGTTCACACTTCTGCGCAAAAGAGGAAATAACATGGTTTTGAGCATCTCTTCATCCATGCTGTACCGATACTGCCGCCACACATTATGGCAAATCCAGTTCAAATTCCCTACTTCATCATCAACTTTAGCCCGCAAATCATAGCTGCAGCTGCGACCAAGTCCTGCGGAATCATGTCTGCAGGACTCCGGAACGTTGGTTATTAGATTTTCCATGTTTTCGTCTAACGCGCGAACAAGAGACTTCCCTATGTCCAATCGATTAGCGGTATACACCGGTGAATAACTCATTTGCACATTCATATTGAACCAAACACCCGGCCATGGCGATGAAGTAAGCCACGGACCTTGATTATCGATCAAGGGCTGATCCGCTCTCGTAGCTGAGGCCAATTTATACATTTGTATCCAATAGAAGCTTTGGAGCCGCCCATCCGGAATTGAGACGAAGCTTTGCCGATAATAGGCGTGCCACCAGTTACGATGAGCTTCCACCCACACATCGAAATCATCGTTAGAAGCTTGAACAACCGCATTTACCACTTTACCAATTGCAGCTTCGTTATACCCGTTAGTAACGGAAATGAAGCATATTCGGCGATTGGGCGACAACTGGACTTCCTTCCAGGCTGTCACACACCCATCCTTGCCTGAAAATCGCTGAATGCAAAGGTACACGCCATCTCTAGCCGTTTTTTCCACATCAGTTGCAGGTATATATTGATTTAAATTAAAGCCATCCGCATTTTTCAGCACGTGATCCACATCCGGGTATGCATACCACGCAAACTGCGCAGCGCTCTCCCCTTCTGATGTCTCCATCTCGATGGCCATGACCGCTTCCTCGCTATGGATAATGGAGCGAAGCTTTACCTCGCCCCTTGTCGTCGTCAAATGAGCACGAAGCTCCGCGTTCCATAAGTCCACCCGCATACTAGTCGGATGATAAATCATGCCTTCCATCTCCAGATCAAGCTCACCAATGGGCACGCGTGGAGGAAATCCGGGCTTATCCGTCCGGTTTGCCGTTACATCTGTGCGTCCCGTTACAAAACGGAGCACGTGCCGTTTCTTGGCATTTTCCTCCCCATATACCATCGCACCGATCGAACCATTGCCAATGAAGGCTCCTTCATCCCAACTAACGGGCTTTACTACCCACTCCATATCATTGTCGGCCATAAAATGTTCCCACTCGATGTCATTCACTGTCAGCAGCCTCCTCTAACCTTTAATCGCTCCGATCAGAGCGCCTTTGACGAAATATTTTTGGAGAAAAGGATATACAAGCAGAATCGGTACCGTTGCCACAATAATGGTCGCGTACTTCAACGTAACCGTTAGCATGGCCGAGGCGCCGTCTGAGGCTCCTAAGTTGGAGCTTGCTTCCCCTTGGAGCAAAATTTCGCGCAGCACAAGCTGCAGCGGATAGAGCGACCGGTCCTGCAAGAAAATCATCGCGTTAAACCAAGAATTCCAATGACTGACGCCATAATACAATAACATAACGGCAATAACCGGCATGGAAAGCGGCAAAATGATTCGGAACAAAATGACAAAGTCATTCGCTCCATCTATTTTGGCCGACTCCTCCAACGCATCAGGAATCGCTTCGAACGCGGTTTTCATCAGAATGAGATTAAAGGTGTTAATCGCTTGAGGAATAATGAGTGCCCATAGCGAATCGACGAGTCCAACTCCTTTAATCGTCAAGTAGAGAGGAATCAATCCACCGCTGAAAAACATCGTGAACACGATAAATAGCAGAAGCGGTTTACGGTAAGCCAAGCTTTTCCTTGATAATGCGTAGGCCCCGAAAGCTGTAAGTACGATATTGAAAAACAGACCCACCAGCACTACAAAAAACGTATTCCCGTATCCTTTCAGGATCATGGGGTTTCGAAACACATTTGTGTAAGCATCCAGTGAAAATCCGAGCGGCCGCCATAAAATGCCTTTGTGCCCCATCAGAGCCCCAGCATCACTAACGGACGCAAACGCCACATAAACAATGGGATATATCGTAATGATCATTAAGAAAGTCAAGAAAATCACATTGATAGAATCAAAGCTTTTTTCTGAAAATGTTGCCCGATTCAGCATGAGAATGCCTCCTTTCTACCATAAGCTAGTATCATTAAATTTACGGCTTAACCAGTTGGAACAAATGAGCAAAATAAAATTGATCACAGAGTTAAACAAGCCAACTGCTGAGCTAAAGCTATAATTGAAATCTTGTAAACCGACCCGGTACACGTAAGAAGATATCACATCGGCCGTTTCATAAGTGCCTGGATTGTAAAGCAAAATGATTTTTTCGAACCCGACGTTCATCATTTTTCCGATCTCCAAAATGAGCAGAATGATGATCGTCGGCATTAAGCCGGGAAGCGTCACATTCGTCATCTGTTTCCATCTGCCTGCGCCGTCTATTTTAGCCGCTTCATATTGCTCCTGATCAATGCCGGTCAAAGCCGCCAAAAAGATGATCGTTCCCCAACCGATATGCTGCCACACACCCGACGATACATAGACGGAACGGAAAAAGCTCGGTTCAAGTAAAAATGTCGTTCGCTCCCCGCCGAAAAAGGCAATCACATCATTTATGACGCCATCACTGACGGTGAAATCTTTGATGATGCCGCAGATGACAACCAGTGAAATGAAATGAGGCATATACGTAAGGGTCTGAACCGTGCGTTTAAATAAGGCATGTCTCACTTCATTGAGAAGAAGCGCTAGCACGATCGGTGCCGGGAATCCGAACAATAGCTGATAGAAGCTGATAAGTACTGTGTTTTTTATTGTCCTCCAGAAATAAGGTCCGGTAAAGAAGGCTTGAAAATGTTCAAAGCCTACCCAATCGCTCCCCCAAATGCCAAGTCGTGGAGAAAAATCCTTAAAGGCAATAATAGCTCCATACATCGGCCCATAATGAAAGATCACATAATAAAGCAGCACTGGGATGAGCATGACATAAAGCAGTTTATTTCTACGAATATCGATCAATATCCCTAGTCGGGATCTCTTTTTCGCAATGAAGGGAATGATTGTTTCAGGACTCATTGTGTTCATTTCTCTGCTCCCTCTCTATCCTTGGGCTAATTTACTTGCAGGTGAATACCAACTACTTAGTATGAGAGGCGTAGTTTTCCGTATTCACCTGCAAGATGCCCTAAAGGTATTATCTTTTGTTGTAGCGGTCAAGCGCATCCTGATAAATTTTCGTCACCTTATCGATACCCATTTCATTAATGCGTTTTACATACTCATCAAACTTCTCGACGGGTTCCTTGCCCATGATGAATTTCACGAACATTTCTTCTTTATAACTGGTAATCGCTGTGTTAAGTTTGGCCAATTCTTTACTTTCTTCTACCGTTGGAGTTATGAATAGTGGCATTACATGCTTAGCCGCGTCCGTTTCACCCCAAATTTTAATCGCTTCGTCCTGTTCCTTGAATGTGTTGAAGCTTTTTCGAACATCACCTAGAAAAGGGCCATTCGGTTTCGTATATTGGGATACCATTTGTTGCAGGTTAAACTTCTCATTTTTAGTAATTTTTTCGCTAAATTTAGGGACATTGTTTTCCATCTTGTAGCTCTCGCCTTCAATACCGAAGTTGAACAGCAGGCTGCCTTTTTCACCGTAAGCATAATCCAACCATTTAACGGCAAGCTCAGCATTCTTCGAATCGCCTGTTACCGCTTTGCTGGCAACCGGATTGTACTTGAAGTCACGCTGTCCGATAAAAGCGCGTTCCCCTTGCTTCAAGGTCGGATACGGAGCAGCAACCAGTTGGAATTTCGGGTTTTTCTTCTTCCCGGTATCCATCCATCTGCCCATGCCGCCGCTTAAAAGACCTACCGTTGCTCCCGCACTGTCACTCATTAATTTGTTGTCCAGCGCTTTGGAATCCGTGTTAAGCGCAAAGTCTTTATCAAGCAGTCCTTCCGCATACCATTTACGCAGCAAGGTCAAAGCATCTTTAAACTGCGGATCGATTGGACCGTATCTGACTTTGCCTTGATCATCGATATAAAACAGATTAGCCGTTTTAAAGGCGCCAATGAAGGCGTCCTGAATGTTCAGCTCGTTACTATACTGGGCAGTAAACGGTGCGGATGCGCCTTTCTTTTCTTTAAATGCTTTTAATACCGTATACCATTCGTCGATCGTCGTCGGAACCTGCAGGTTTAATTCATCCAGCCAGTCCTTGCGAATCATCGGACCTCGGAACACTAACCCATTGTCGGGACGAATCATCGGGAATACGTAATATTTGCCGCTGTCCGTTTTGATCATCTTGTCTAATTCCTTGTCTTGCTGAAGCAATTTCTTTAAGTTCGGCGCATTCTTGTCGATCAAATCATTAAGCGGAAGAATGACTTTATCTGCAATTGCTTTCTCGGGTCCGCCCGGATAAGCCGCAGTTCCGCCTCCACCCCAGTTATATTCAATAACATCCGGTAATTTATTAGATGCAATCATCAGATTGAACTGCTCCTTCGATTGCCCATCTGCCGGATGTGTATACTTCACTTTCACACCGGTTTCTTTTTCAAGCTGCATGCCAAAAGGTGATTCCGCCAGATTTGGAACAAAAGATGCCAAGTTGGTGTCGATCTGCTCCCAAGACGTTAGCGTTTCTTGTGTACTGATTGGATACTTAACTCCAGCTGCTGTTGGAGCAGCAGATGCTTTAGGTGAAGATGTGCTCACACCAGCCTCTTGTTTAGAACAACCAACGAACATACTAGATGCTACAACAACGCTTAATGCCATACTCAAAGACTTCTTGTTCACATATGTCCCCATGTAAATCCCCCTCAGATGAATTGTTTCTATGCACTTCGGTGCACCGTGGTTTCATTATGTAACGAAAACCATGCAGCGGATATCGTTAAAACCGAAACTGCATCATTAAAATCGCTAATAATCAACCTTCAATTTACGCAATCGCTATGTAAAAACGGAAAAGCCGCGCAAGCATGCTTGTACGGCTCCTTTCATGTCATTGAATATCTTTATATTTACCCGGTGTAATGCCCTCGAATTTCTTAAAAATCCGATTAAACGTATTCATGTCCGAGTATCCGACTTTTTTCGCAATGTCCGTGACAGATAAGACTTGAAGAGCAAGCAGCCGCTTTGCTTCTTCTAATCGGGTTCTGCTGATAAAATCAAGCAGCGCTTCGCCCGTCTGTGCTTTGAACTGTTTGGATAAATAGGAAGGCGTTAGCCCAAATTTATCGCCTACCATTGAGATGTTCAGATTCTCCTCAGCGTAATTGCTTTTGACATACAGGGTGACCTGCTGGCTAAGTTGGTTGTGATCCTGCCCACGGTCATCTTGAACGAATTGGCACACCTGGCTCAGTACTTCTCGAATCTGAACCTTCATTTCTTTGATCGTTGAACTGCTCATCAATCGGTCAATTTGATCTGTTTCGATAAACGCCCGATTACTGCTGTTCGTACCGATTTCATCCATCGTTTTCAGCAAGGTGCTGGTCAAATCGAACATGAGACACTTAGCGAGCGGAACGGACAAGGACGCGTCCGACACATTAATCTCGATGATTTCGTTAATGATCGCATTCGATTTCTCAAAATCGCCTGATTTCACAAAATTAATCAGCTGATGCTCTACAGGCAATGGATAATAATAGCTTCTGGATTGCCTAATCGTTTCTGAACTCGGTAAATCCTCGTACCCAATAATTTCTCCGCTCCCCATAACGAGCCTGTACTCCAAGGCTGCCAAGGTTTGCTGGTAAGCTGTAGGGATCCCATACATCTCCTGATGGATGCCGCTGATCGCCACAGTCAAATGGACATGGAAATGGTCCAGCAAGAATGATTTCACCTGCTCGGCAATGTGCTTCAACTCTTGCGAATCCGGATCTGTCCCGAAATTTACGATGCACGCTTGCATATTGTCTACTTCCGTAATGAAGGCCCGATTGTGATGACCGATCACTTCTTCAGCGACGTTCATAATAATGAAATGCAGCATCCTCACCTTCTCGGGAGCCGCATATTCGTCGATCTCAAACTTGCCGAAATGCTCGATGTGGAATAACAGAACAGCAAAATACGGCGATGCCAGCTGAATATCGTGAGCTGCAAGCGATTCGTGTATGGGGACATTTTGTTCCAAACGGCCTTTCAGCAGCCCCTGAAGAAAATGCGAACGAATAGCATCACGATGCTGATGCAGCCGGCGGTCAATCTGTTCTTTTTCTGCGAACGTATTGTTCAACGCATCCTGTAAAAATCCGTACTCATTCGAGCCTTCATGAAAGGATATCCCTGATTTCACAGAAAAGCTCCGAATAAGCAAGTTGATTGGGCCATAATTTTTTCTCAAAAAGAGATAGGTGACAAGTCCCCCCATGATAAGGCTCAAGATCACACTGGCGTAAATCAGCTTCTTCATGTATTTCATCTTATCGTCAAATAATTCGGCGGGAATCGTTGATATGTATTTCCACCCTGTGCTGCTAGAGGTGATATAGGAAACGGCTGACCTTTTGCCGGAATCCGCACTGAGAAACATCCCATTTTTACCAGAAAGCTTATCGTAATCCAGAAAGTCCATCCTAGATTCAAAGCCAGTTGAAGCAACTAGACGGTTTTCCTTATCTAAAACAGCTATCGAGGTTTTATCCGACGTGGATGGGATATTATCCAGAAGCTTCGAATCCTTAATCACAAACATGATGACCGCGCCTGGATGATCCGGGTTGGCGAGTATGACGGATTTCGCATACATCACTGCTTTGACTGCATGGCCGTCTTCCCTAAACGTGATGGGTGCATATTCCTGGATGTAAGGCTTCTCAAAGAACTTAGCCCACTCCTCATAACTCATCCCGTCTTTCTCGCGTATCTTTTCGTACAGCATGCGGCTGTTTGTGTGATCACGTGTGGATATCACCGTGTCGCTGTTCCTGTAGTAGATGTAGATTTGTTCAATGAAATCATTCGCTGTCTGGTATACCCGCAGATCGTTAGCGATGCTGACCAGATCGTAATAGTCGTTATCCGTCAAAGGCTTCACCGTGTTCATGAAACCGGTTACCAATTTACTCAAAGCAATTTCCAAGCTTAATCGTTCTATACCGCGAAGGCTGTTATCTATCGCCTGTTCCATCTGCTCCAGAGCTGAATTGTTCGCACGGTTGACTTCCGATTCCACGACGTGCCAGGCTGCTGCGTATAGAATCCCACTTATAATAATCGGGATCAAAAGTACAGAGATATATGAGATGAGCCACGTGACAATAACACTGCGTTTGTTGAACCGGATTCGAGCAAGACTCATTGGATTACCCCTCATCGCCATGATGTAACTGCTTTCACCACCATTATACAGAAAATATCGAAGGATTGAAGTTATTTCATTTTTTCCGAACATTTGAATGGAATTCACCTCTTCTTCAGAGGCTTCGTAAGGGCTATAGTGGTTACCCATGTTGTAATTTCTACAACATTTCACACGCCCAAAGGCAATTTTACTCTTTGATGTTGCAGTTTGTACAACATTTCGAACCCATTTATGGCGAAATGGCCTCTATGAAGCCCAATTTGTTGTACATTACATTATGAAACAATCAGAGGAGAGAGGTTTTTTACAACATCTTCTGAACAACAAAGGACCTGACGAAAACCGTCAGGTCCTTCTGTATATTCAATCCCCAAAAAGGAAATCATCATCCGTCAACGCTTCAACGTGAATCGTGCGGACATAGCCGTTCCCTTTTTTCGAGAAAAAGTCATGCTGCTTCGTCTTCGTGCTCAGACCGTTAAGAACAATCGGATTAATATCCTCTTCTTCGAACATGGGATCTACACCCAAGTTCATGAACGCTTTATTCGCATTGTAGCGTAAGAAAGCTTTCACTTCTTCTGCCAAGCCCAAAGATCCGTAGAGACTTTCAGTATAGCTTTCCTCATTGGCATGAAGCTCCTTCAGCAGGGCGCACAATGTCGCATACGCCTCATCCTGCTCAGCAGGGCTTAACTCTGCATAAACCTCTTGTGCCAATACACCGATATACAGACCGTGAATACTCTCATCGCGTAAAATCAAATCGATGATTTCACCACTGCTCGTCATTTTACCCTGTCCGGCTAAGTAAAGCGGATAATAGAAGCCGCTATAGAACAAGTAGCTTTCGAGCAGGACAGATGCTGCCATAGCCAAATACAGCTCTTTAGGAGTTCCAATGTTTTCGTAGAAATGGGAAATCTTATTTGCCTTGAACTGCAAGTAAGGATTGCGTTCCACCCAAAGGAACAGCTCATTGATTTCTTCCGTTGTAGACAACGTGGTGAAAATACTGCTGTATGACTTCGCATGTATTTGTTCCATCATACCCATGAAGCTTAGCACAGCTTTGCGCTGGAGCCCATCGACATGTTCAAGAATCTTCGGCATGCCAACGCCGCCTTGCATGGTATCGAGCAGCGTAAGGCCCCCGAGTACTTTCATGTAAAGCTCACGCTCCGCACCGCTTAATGTGATCCATGACATTTTATCATCAGATAATGGGATTTCCTCATCTGTCCAGAACTGCATAATATTTTGATTCCAGAAAGTGATCGTAAAATCATCATCGGGACGATTCCAGTTCACAGCTTTCTTGGCATTATTTAGGGTAGTGGCCGTACTCATATATTTTCAATCCCCTTCCAAATTACACCGAGCAGCTGACGCATTCCTCAACGGATAGCTGATTTGTTCGCGTGTAGTAGAGCGATTTAAGTCCTTTGTGTGCCGCATAGAGGTATAGTTTAGCAAGTTGTCTTGTTGAAACATCACTATTTACGTGCAAAATGGTTGAAATCCCTTGATCCACGTGCGTTTGAATTTCAGCAATAAGATCAAGAATCTTGAATTGGTCCATTTGATAAGCTGATTTATAGTAAAAGAAATTATCACGTGCCATGAAAGGCATCGGATAGTACGTTGTTGAGTTCGCGTATGTTCGAGTCTCGATAGGTTCTACAATCGGCATGACACTCGAAGTTGCATTTTGAATATAAGAAATACTTTGTGTTGGAGCTACAGCCAATCGGTAAGCATGATAAAGACCATTCACTTTTACATCTTCTTTTAACTTGGCCCAGTCGCTTGGTGATGGAATCGGCATTCCCTCAAACAAAGACTTCACTTTATCCGTAAGGGGACGGTAATCCGTTTCTGTGTACCGGTTGAAATAAGCACCATTCGCATATTCGGATTGCTCAAAGCCTTCAAAGGTTTGTCCCGACGATTTGGCAATTTCCATACTTTTCTCAATCGAATAATAGTTCATAGCCATGAAGAACGTACGGACGAAATCTTTGGCTTCATTACTCTCATAGCTAATTTTGTTCTTAGACAAGTAGCCATGAAGATTCATAACACCGAGACCAACAGAGTGCAGCTCACGGTTCGCTTTGGCAACACCAGGCGCATTGCTGATCGTCGTCATGTCACTAACAGAAGTCAAAGCAATCATGCCCTCGTGAACGGTTTCGCGCAGCTTCTTACGATCCATTACGTTGGCAATGTTCATGGAAGCCAGGTTACAGCTGATATCTCTAAGAATAAGGTCATCTTGACCGTAATCGTTGATTTCCGAAGTTTCTTGCAGTTGGAAAATCTCTGTACAGAGATTAGACATTTTAATCGTACCGATACCTTTCAGGGCATGATCCTTGTTGGCATTCGTACGGTTCATCATATATGGATAACCGGATTCCAGTTGGGTAGTCGCAATTTTAACTAGCATGTCACGCGCACTCATGACAACCTTCTTCTTCACTTTCGGATTGGCCAAAAGCTCATCGTACATGTCATCGAGATCGAGATCGTCCAAATGCTTACCATAGGCTTGCAGCACCGTGTAAGGAGCAAATACATGCAGCGGCTTGTTCTCTTCAGCCAACTTGTAGAACTTGTTCGGTACAATAAGACCGATGGATAATGTTTTCAGACGAGATTTCTCATCCGCGTTAATTTTCTTACTATCCAGGAACTCCATAACGTCCCAGCCGAAAATGTTATAGTAAGCAGCTCCTGAACCCTTGCGCTGACCCATTTGATCTGCATAGGAGAAGGCATCTTCCATGAGCTTAAGTACCGGCATTATCCCTTTTGCGGCACGTTCCACACCTTTAATGGATTCACCGCGTCCACGAAGCTTGGACAAGTTTACGGCTACGCCACCGCCAATTTTGGAAAGCTGCATGCAGGTAGCTAGTACGTAGTTAATAGAATTAAGAGAGTCGTCCATCTCTAGCAGGAAGCAGGATACCATTTCGCCTCGGCGGCTCTTACCTGCATTCAGGAACGTCGGTGTTGCTGGTTGCAAGCGTTGTTCCATCATTGAGACAGCCAGAACACGCGCTGTTTCTACGTTCCCACGTCCCAAGTACAAAGCAACAATCGCAACGCGATCCGGGAAATGTTCCAGATATAAAGACTTGTCATCACTGCGTAAAGCGTAATCTGTATAAAATTTCGAAGCTGCCATGTAGGAGGCGAACTCGAATTGATTATCGTGGGCCACTTGATAAACACTATTAACTTCGTCTTGCGTATAGCGCTCATATACGTTCTCGTAATAGTTATGATCGATCATATAACGAACTTTAGAAGAAGTATCGGGGAAAGTGAGGCTTTTACTGTGGACTTCCTTCATAAAAACTTCAACAGCTTCTTTATCCTTCTCTAGTTGGAAAAAGCCATCCGCTCCGCGTTGCATCAATAAATTATTCAGCTCAATGTGCCGCAATTGCATGTACCCCCTGAACAAATCGTTCTACGTCATTTTTGGTGCCGGATAACTCAAACTTCGTTAACACAGGCACATCGTACTGCTGTGAGATCGTATCTGCGCTTTTGGCAAATCCGTCTCCCCAGTTGCGGTTACCACTTGCTGCTACTCCGAGAAGACGAGAGGCATTGCTTTCTAAGAAAGAAGCTACCTTCTGAGGCACTTGACCAAATCCGGTTGTATAGGTAACAAGCACGAAAGGCTCGTCCATCTTCATCGCTTCCTCAATTTGAATCGCTGGCATTTTGAGCTTAGCAATAAATCGGCGAACATTTCCCGTCTTCGAATCGTAAGCAATCAGCATAGGTTTTCGTCTCTCCTAACACTCTCTTATTCTCTATCTAGTACCGCGTATGTAAGTAACCCTATATGTAGTAAACAAATGAATCATTCCGTGCACTCCAAGATGGAATACGCCATTGTCATTTCGACAAAATATGCGAATTTTAGGACCGCATAACCTAGGAAAAAGGCGTCAATCATGCGGTTTATCACGGATTTTGATTCTATTTTTTCACAAATTCTAGCGGTTGTGTGTATCGCTTTTTTTACGATATCTAGTTGATAGATTCAAATTTATATCAATATATTGTGTTTGTCAACGAGTAAAAAGCCTCATTTTGACTACTAAAATACGTAAACCTAGACAGGACGTGGCTCGGAAGGCTTTGAAAATATTTTTTCGATTTCGACTTGATTTTTTGAATTTGTCGAATACAAGATTAGGGCTTTGAGCTCACTAGATATTGATCCATTCCATTCCAAAATATAGGCTCATTAAGCCGTCTCAGAGTCCGTCTAAGGTCTTTGATAGTGAAGATGCCACATTCCTATCCAGAAACAAAAAAAGCTATTCACACGCACACGAGGGTGCCGTGAATAGCTTCATCTTATTTCTTAACCGTTGCGTTTTTGGAAATCGTTCATGAATTCAGCGAGCGCTTTGCATGAGGCATAAGGAACAGCATTATACGTAGATGCTCTCAAACCACCTACACTGCGATGACCCTTCAACCCAACAAATCCGTTCTGCTCGGTTTCCTTGATGAACTTCTTCTCGAGCTCTTCATCCTGCAAGCGGAACGTGATATTCATCGCGGAACGACTGCCCGCATCAACAGGTCCACGGTAGAAACCACCGCTTTGATCGATTGCGCTATAAATGAGACCTGATTTCTCAAGGTTATTTTTCTGAATGACAGCTAGTCCACCTTGTTCCTGAATCCATTTCAATACTAGGTTCATCATGTAGATGGAATAAACGGGTGGTGTATTGTACAGGGAATTGTTTTTGCTATGGATTTCGTAGCGAAGCATGGTTGGAATCGTTTTAGGCAGATCCTGTAATAAATCTTCCTTAACAATAACCACAGTTACACCAGAAGGACCTAGATTCTTTTGCGCACCTGCATAGATCATACCGAATTTAGAAACATCAACTGGACGGCTCAAGATATCGCTGGACATGTCCCCAATTAACGGCACATTCCCTGTATCCGGAAAGCTTTGGAACTGAGCGCCTTCAATTGTTTCATTCGAAGTCAGATGCAGATAAGCGGAATCCGGATGAATGTTGATTTCATGCAAGTCCGGAATTTTCATAAATTTCTGTTCTTTCGAACTTGCAGCGATGGCAACTTCTCCGAAAATGCTTGCTTCCTGAATAGCTTTCTCCGCCCATGCACCTGTAAGCACATAGCTGCCTACTTTACCTGGCTTTAGAAAATTAAGCGGAATCATGGCGAATTGTGTACTCGCACCACCTTGCAGAAATTGCACTTGGTACCCATCAGGGATGCTAAAAATTTGTTTCAACAATTGTTGTGTTTCATTATGTACTTGCTCGAACTCCGCGCTGCGGTGAGAGATTTCCATAATGGACATGCCGATGCCTTTAAATTCGACAAGCTCCTCTTGTGCTTTCTGCAGTACTTCGAGCGGTAATGCTGCAGGCCCTGCGTTAAAGTTATAGGCCCTATTTCCCATGAATGACCACACCTTTGCTTTTTGTATTATGGCTATGATAGCAATATTCTCTTCATGCATCAAGTAAAACCTCAGTTGGCAATGCTAGGAGAAGTACGAAGAAGTGAACAGATTTGGATACAAAAGGAGCTTAATTTACTTATGACATGGCTTGATACAATCGGAGAAAGTTCTACAAACGCTGTAAATTCTGAAAACTCTAACACCTCAAAATCCACGAATGCCTCAACGATTACAAACTCCAACACTTTAAGTTCAACGAACACCTCAAGTTCAACGAAAGCCTCAAGTTCAACGAACGCCTCCGAGATGTATCGGCTGTTCGTAGGCATTCGCCTCCCGCAAGACGTCCAGCGGGTGCTCGACATATGGAAAGGCAGCATCCAGAAGGTGCTGCCTTTCCAAAAGTGGACACATCCGCAGGATGTCCACGTCACGTTAAGCTTCCTCGGCGACGCATCCGCCGAGACGGCCGAAGCGCTGGCGGCCGACCTCCGCCAGCTTGCAGCAGCTGCGCAGCCGCTGACCCTGCACGCCGAGGGCCTCGGCGTGTTCGGACCTCCGGCTGCGCCGTCGATCCTCTGGGCGGGCATCGCCGGCGACCTCGATGCGCTGGCTGCGCTGCAGCGCGAAGTCGCGGGCGTCTGCGCCCGCCACGGCTTCCCGGCCGAGGCTCGCGCCTACCGGCCGCACCTTACACTAGCCCGCCGCTACCGCGCAGCGGCGGGGCCTTTCAAGCGCTCCGCCCTAGCGTCGGCTGAGGCGCCTGCCGGCGGCTGGCCCGTGTGGCAGGTAGAGGACATCGTCCTCTACCGCAGCCACTTGGGCCGTCAGCCGTCGTACGAGCCGCTAGGCGTATTCCCATTTGAGGAATGATTCCTGCTACTTGGAATTAATATCTTGTTTTTGTATAACTTTCAAGAATTCTACAAACAATTGAACCGATTGGATTTAATTAAAGAGGAGGAACCGATGTGCCCGAATGGATTGAAATTTTTTTAAAAACATTATTAGCGGTTGTCGTGCTTTTTGTTATGACAAAGCTGTTGGGTAAAAGACAAGTTTCTCAACTTTCCTTGTTCGAATACATAACCGGTATTACAATTGGTAATCTCGCGGCTTACATATCATTGGAGACAGATTGGTATTTAGGGTTAGTGTCCTTAGCCGCTTGGGTTGCGTGTTCATTAGGAATTGAATTTTTGCAGCTAAAAAGCAAAAAAATGCGGGATTTTATTGATGGTAAAGGAACCGTGCTCATTCGAGACGGAAAAATTTTGGAAGATAATTTAAAAAAAGAACGACTCACCACCGATGAACTTATGGAGCAGTTAAGAAAGAAATCGGCATTTAAAGTAGCTGAAGTTGAATTTGCGATCATGGAACCAGATGGGGATATTAATGTCCTATTAGCTCGAAAAAACCAACCGTTGACTGCCAAACATTTGGGCATCCAAGTTGCACCTGAAGAGGAACCCCAAGCAGTTATCATGGACGGTGAGATCATGGATGAAGCGTTAGCTACCATCGGTTTTAACCGGGGATGGCTTAAGACCGAACTAGATAAATTGGGTGTGACGATTGAAAATGTATTTCTAGGTCAAGTCGATTCTTACGGCCAATTGTATGTGGATTTATTTGACGACAAGATTATGGTACCTGTGCCACAGGAGAAAGCAAGCCTATTTGCAACTTTAAAAAAGTGCGAAAGCGATCTAATGCTGTTTGGGCTTACTACGAATAATAAAGCTGCCAAAGAGATGTATGAACAATGTTCGAAGCAAATGGAGGAAATCATCACACAATTGAAACCAGTACTTAAGCGTTAAAACTTTCAGTGCTTGACTAATCGAGCAGCGTCTGCGCTGTATGGTTACGGGCAAGCTCGAACATCCGCAGCAGCTGCTCTACGGTGTTTCGCTCTACCGAAAGCGGCGGCAGCTCGCCTTCGCCGAAGAACTGAGCGCCGGTCGTTTCCAGACCGGCTTCAAGTGCTTCCCCGCCCACCAACTCGCACAAGATGAACATCTTGTATACGTGGTTGGCCGAGGGTGGGTGCGCGTGGCGCTTCTTGTCGAAGACCGCCAGCAAACGTACCGGCTTGACGTCGTAGCCGGCCTCCTCGCGGGTCTCCTTGACGGCGACCTCCGACGGTGTGAGGCCGATGTCCGCCCAGCCCCCGGGCAAAGCCCAAGCACCGTCGGCTCTTTCCTTCACAAGCAGCAGCTTGTTCTCTCTCAATACGACGGCCCGAATATCCACTTTCGGCGTCTGATACCCCGTGTCGCTGGCGAATAAAGCTGTCACCTTATCGATCGGTGTCTCCGAGAAATAACTCATCATCTCCACGCTGATCTTGCGCAGCGCCTCGTATCGCTCCAAGTCATAACCATTCTCACCGTAGGTAAGCCCGGCTTGACTAATTGCCTGAATCTCTTTGGCCCAATCTAACCATGGGATGTTCATCCGTTCCCCAACTCCGTTTCGATATATGCTTTGATGCCGCTATAAATAGCAACCATCTCCTCAAGCTTCATCCGAACAAGCCCACTAGAAGAGGGACATACATAGTCGATCACACCTTCAACCATCGGATCTAGTTGACTCCCCCAACTCATCCCCCTACGGCCGCTATACTGCTCGTATACCCCTTTTCCTACAAAACAGGCAACACTTGGTCGAAAGGCCTGAATCTTTTGTTTTAAAATAAGTCGACCTTCCCGGTATTCCTCAGGCGTAATTTCTGCAGCCGTTAACGAAGGACGAGCCACGACATTTGTAAAGCCATACCCGAGCTTCAGCAGATCCCCATCTTCTTGGGGTTTATACTGCCGAGGTGTTAATCCTGCTTGAAATAGGATCCGATAAAAGCGATTGTTCGGATTCGCATAATGATGACCCGTTTCTCCGGATCGTATACTGGGGTTATACCCCACGAAAAGTATCCTTAAACCCTCTTGCAGATGATCCGAAATAGGCTCTATGCTCATCCTTAAAGCACCTCCACCAGCACGACGAAATTTTTCCTTTTTTAATAGGTTACCATGAACGACTAAAAACCAAAAGCCGAGACACAAGGCCCCGGCTTTCCTTATATAAACTTTAAAGACTCATAGGACTTGCCTAGCACAGCGGTGGTATCGCCTTTTAACCATTTATCAATCACCGTGCTGTAAACGGAGCGGAAATCAACCTCATACTTCAAATCTCCATTGTCCAAATTGCTCAGGCTCGGGTACGCGCCATAAAGACCACCGTTCACCTTCCCTCCAATTACAAACATCGGAGCTGCTGTTCCATGGTCTGTTCCGCCGCTTCCGTTCTCCTTCACCCTGCGCCCAAACTCCGAAAACATCATCACCACAACACGGTCCTGCAGTCCTTGCGCCTCCAGGTCTTTGTAGAACGCTGTCAGACCCTCGTCGACTTGAGTCAGCACTTTGGCATGCTGTACCTTCTCATCGGCATGATCATCGAAACCGCCGATCTGCACATTGAATATTCGAGTGCCCGATTTACCGGCCAGCAGCTTGGATACTAGTTGGAGATCCCTTGCAAAATTAGATTTCGGATACTCCACTTTATTTGCATAGGTAGCCGTTAAAGCTTGAATTGCTTCAACACTTTTGAAAGCCTCATATCCGCGCCCTGATACGACACGCAGCTGTTCCATCTGATTCTGTACACCATACATCTCCAAGAATGCTTTAGTGATCCGATTTTTGTCCATCATCGCCGTTTTCGGATCAATCAGATGATAGGATTCTAATGATTGGATAACAGGAAAGCTCATCTTCTCCGAAGCAAAAGCCTTACTCCCTGCGCCAACCTGTATCGCTTTAAGCGGATTGCTGCTATCCCGCAAAGAAGACTCTGCATAGCGTGCAAGCCAACCGCTGCGACTCATCTTCGCTGGTTCGGCTGTCTGCCAAATTTCCATCGAGCGGAAATGAGAGTGATCGGGTCCTGGATATCCAACTCCCTGTATGACAGCCATTTTCCCAAGCTTATAAAGTGCAGCAAGGCCAACTAAACTCGGATGCAAGCCTACTTGATTATCTAACGCAAGCACATCCTTCTGCTGGTAAGCAAGCGTCGGCCGCGCATCATAGTAAATCCCTTGTCCATAAGGGATTAGCGTATTAATGCCATCATTCCCGCCACTTAACTGAACAACAACAAGCACAGGTTCATCAACATCATCGTCAAAACCGCCAGCCAAGATCGATTTTCCCGTTTGCGTAAATAAAGCTCCGCCTAGCCCTAAAGTCGCAAACATAGCCGTACCTTTAAGCAGAAAATCCCTTCTCGATAATTTCACTTTTCTCCCCCCTCGCTATTTCATTTGAGCTTCCGGGCTAATCAGCACTAATTGAAGCAAGCCTCTGAGGCCCGCATTCTTTTGCTTAGTATGTATAATCGTGTCTTCTGCGTAAGCACTTAAACCCTGTAAAGTCTTTTCCGATAAATCAGTAATTCCCATACGCTGACTCCACAATTTCACCCATTCTTCCAGACGTTCCTGTTGTTCAGGTGTATAGTCTGCCGATGAGAGCACCTTGCCGTTTAGCTGCTTGGCGATGGACTCGGCAAACTGGTACCTTGATAATAAGGCGTTTGTATTCAGCCATGAGGCGCCTCCTCTCCAGCCTGCAACATCCGGAGGTGAATACAGCTCCTGTCCCATCCTCCTCATCGCTTGTGCATGCCCCTTCGAAACGGTTAATTTACAGCATTTAAGAATTCCCGCAACATAGTCTGCCGGTGTTTTGATGAGAGATAACCGCAATTTCTCCTCATAGAATTCGTCGGATAGGAATAGTTCTCGGAGCACTTCCCCCACAGTAGCCTTATCTGAGATATGTTCGGCAACTTTTTGAATCCAACTTTCAGAGGGGCTATCCGTAGCAAAATATTTGAGCAGCTTCGTAGCAAGAAAGATCGGCAGCGTTTTTTGATGGAAAATAATTTCAATCACATCATCCGCATTCAGCTTCCCCGTTTCTTCCAGCAGCGTTTTCGTGTCATTGTCGTGTTGTTTGGGATTATAATCTACTATATTTTCCTTCTTATCATATGTCCATCCCGTGAAAGCGCGCGCCGCTTCCTTCACATCAGTCTCTGTATAGTGACCGATACCTAACGTGAATAGCTCCATGGCTTCGCGGGCATAATTCTCATTCGGCTTGCCTTTTTTATTTCGATTCACATCTAGCCAAATCATCATAGCTGGGTCTTTGCCAATGGCAAGTACGAGTTCTTTGAAATTTCCCAGCGCATATTTGCGAAAAAGTGCATTTTGTTGAACCATTAACGTGACATCTTTAACCTTGTAATTCGCCGTCGCAAAATGTCCATGCCAAAACAACGTCATCTTCTCGATGAGCGGAGCATTTGAATATACCATTCGATATAACCAATACATTTGTTGATCGGCTAATTGCAGCGGATCTAATGCTTTCTTGCCATCAGCGGTTAATTGATCAAATGGAGTTAGCGATGGTGCCTGATCGATCAAAGCTTCTCCGGCAATAAGACGTCGCACCGTTTCCTCACGACCAAGAGCCATACAAGCAGTAACTTCTTCCCCAGTGGAACCAAATCCGGCTCGATGTAATAAATGAACGACTTCCTTGTTAGTCCATGGTACTCCCATGATCTCCCCCCTCGCCCTATTTTCCAAACTGTACCACATAAATGTGTCAAAAGTGTGTGGAAATAAAAAACAAACCAAGATAACATCCTTGGTTTGTTTTATTCGAGCAACTATGCTTTCACAGCTAACTGTTTGGTTAAATCGAGGAATGAACCAACTACACGACGAACACGTTTATCGACATCTGGATGGATATCTTGAAATGTTACACCTGTTTGGAAGCTCTTCCGCTGGTCGCCTCCAATAGATAGCCAATCTGGACAGTTAATGCCATGCAGATTGCGTACAATGGTTTGCAGCTGCGTCAGAGAGCTTACAGCAATTGCCCCGCCTGCTGAACTGATAGATAAGACAACCTTATTACTGAAGTGGTCTTGTCCCAAATGATCAAGCGCATTTTTCAAAACACCGGAAATTCCACTATGATATTCCGGTGTTGCTAGTACGATCCCCTCTGCTTCAAACATGGCTTCCTTTAATTTCTCTAGAGCTTCGTGCCCTGCGTTAGCATCATCTGGGGAATAGAAAGGTAGCGGTGTTTGATACAAGTCAATCAATGTCACCTGATGGCCCTCTAGGGTCGCAAGATGCTTGATATATTCAGCAAGTCTTGTACTTGTCGCTGATCTCTGATTACTTCCTGCTATTATAGTAATTTTCATACTAATCGTCCTTCCATATCTGATTCATGCATTCATTATACTTCAATTTCCATCAAATTACATCGCTAATTACAATAATTATTAAAAGATCTTTATTATCAATAAATGAAAAAGCTGCCTCCTCCATAGAAAACTATGAAAGAAGCAGCTCGTATGATATTCATGTATAAGTGCTAAAGATTAGCAATCGAAGTAAAGGTTGTATTCGTGCGGGTGAATGCGGATTGCTACAGCTTTCGCTTCGCCACGTTTCAATTCGATATAGTTATCGATGAAATCTTGTGTGAACACGCCGCCTTCAGTTAAGAAGTCGGAATCAGCTGCAAGAGCATCCAAAGCTTCATCTAGCGTACCAGGAACGCTGCGGATCTCAGCTTTCTCTGCATCGGACATTTCATAGATGTTCGTATCGAAAGGACCGTATCCAAGAGCGCGCGGATCGATTTTCTTTTTGATACCGTCAAGACCTGCCATCAACATAGCTGCGAAAGCAAGGTATGGGTTAGCTGTGCTATCCGGTGTACGGAATTCGATACGACAACCTTTAGGTGTCACAGCTGCGATTGGAATACGAACTGCTGCGGAACGGTTACCTTTGGAGAATACAAGGTTAACCGGCGCTTCGTAACCAGGAACCAGACGTTTAAAGGAGTTTGTACTTGGGTTTGTCAAAGCGATCAAAGCTGGTGCGTGGTAAAGAATACCACCGATATAGTTGATTGCCATTTCACTCAGGTTAGCATATGCTCCTTTTTCATAGAACAAAGGCTCGCTGCCATCGAAAATGGACATGTGAACGTGCATACCGCTACCATTATCACCAAACAGTGGTTTAGGCATGAAAGTTGCTACTTTACCGTATTCTCTAGCTGTGTTTGCAACGATATATTTGTATTTGAGCAGGTTATCTGCTGTTTTAGTCAATGTGTCAAAACGGAAGTTAATTTCAGCTTGACCAGCTGTAGCCACTTCGTGATGGTGACGTTCGATGCGAAGACCTGCGTCAGCAAGTTTGTTACACATTTCGGAACGAATGTCTTGTTGGGAATCAATTGGAGCTACTGGAACGTAACCGCCTTTTACTGGAACTTTATAAGCAAGGTTTCCGCCTTCTTCTTTGCGTCCAGTGTTCCAACCAGCTTCTTCGGAATCAACTTCGAAGTAGGATTTGTTCATACCATTTTCGTAACGAACGTCATCAAAAATGAAGAACTCGGATTCTGGTGCGAAGAATGCAGTTGTACCTACACCCGTTGTTTGCAGATATTCTTCTGCTTTTTGAGCGATGCTGCGTGGATCGCGATCATAACGCTCGCCTTCAGGTGTGTGGATGTTGCTCATGATAATCAAAGTCGGGTGAGCTGTGAAAGGATCAACATAAGCCGTTTCCGTATCTGGCATCATGACCATGTCAGATTGTTCAATACCACGGAATCCTGGGATGGATGAACCGTCAAAAGCTACCCCATTCACGAAAGTATCTTCGTCTACTTCAGTAGCAGGCAAAGAGATATGTTGTGCTTTACCAGAAAGACCTACGAAACGAAAATCTACCCACTCAATATTTTTTTCCTTGATAAGGTTCAACACATTTTGAACTGACATTTTAAAAACCCTCCCATTTCCGTACATTCAACGTACTTTACATGATTAATGTTCAACTTTTGGTTGTTATCTTGCACATATTATATAGCGATTAAGCTTACACAGTCAATACTTATGTCAGGTATTTTTTAAAGATGTGTAAGCTATGCTCACACTAATTCATATATTTGTCCTTCTTCTATCCAAAAACAGGAAAACTGGCTTCCTCTTTCGAGGAAACCAGTCAATTTGGAACTATTTCCGTTACGCCAAGATAGCTTCTTTATGGGTATCAAACTTTTTACCTAGCAGCGGAGCAAGCTTCTCAAGATCAACGAGCAAATTAGCGAATTGATCAGGGAACAAGGATTGAACGCCATCGCCAGTCATTGAATTGTCTGGATCTGTGTGCATTTCGATGATCAAACCATCTGCTCCTGCGGCTACGGATGCCTTTGTCATAGGAACAACAAGCTCTCTACGGCCAGTACCGTGACTCGGATCAGAGATCACTGGAAGATGACTCAACTGTTTAAGAACCGGAATGGCAGATAAATCCAGTGTATTCCGTGTGTACGTTTCGAATGTTCGGATTCCGCGCTCACAGAGCATAACATTCGGGTTACCGCCAGCAAGAATGTATTCAGCAGCATTCAAGAATTCATCGTAAGTGGAGCTGAAGCCACGTTTGAGCAGTACAGGCGTTTGAATGGTTCCGAGCTTGCGAAGTAAATCAAAGTTTTGCATATTACGTGTACCAACTTGCAGGATATCCGCGTATTGGGCGCATACATCAACATACTCAGGTGTCATTACTTCTGTAATAGTAAGAAGTCCATGCTTCTTACCCGCTTCAGCCATCATGATCAAGCCCTCTACTCCAACACCTTGGAAGCTATATGGACCTGTTCTTGGCTTGAATGCGCCACCGCGCAGAACTTGACCTCCCGCCGCTTTCACTAAACGTGCGATCTCATCAATCTGTTCTGGCGTTTCTACAGCGCAAGGGCCGCCCATAACAACAAGCTGCTCGCCACCGATTTCAACACCTTTAATTTTGATAACTGTATCAGCCGGATGAAAGTCACGGCTTGCTAATTTATAGGATTTCGAAATTTTCACAACTTGCTCTACTCCTGACATTTGACGCAACTGTTCTGCTAATTTAGGATCGGCTTGACCGATAATTCCGATTACTGTGCGATCCTCACCTTTGGAGACGTGAGCTTGAACACCTTGCTTTTCTATGAATTGTACAATTTCCTGAATACGCTCATCTGATGTTTTGTTGGATGTAATGGCGATCATCTTAAACACGCTCCTTATTTATATGGGTTAAATCACTTGATTACTTCAACGCTTGTTCGCTTCTACGCTTTTAACCGCTAAAGTAAATATACAACGCCTGACGAGTTTTCGTCAAGCGCTAATTTATTTACTATTCATTTGTATTTGAAGGCGCAAGTTGATCTTTACGGATTCTACGTTTTTCTTTGCGACGATTCGTATGGTATTTAAGTAAGAGCATCACTGGGAAGTAAGCAATGATTCCGAGTACCAACCCAACCACCATACCGCCTACTATCAAATCCAAACCACTTCTAATAATGTTAGAAAGCATGTGTGGTAAATGATGGATCAGATAAATCTTAAAGTGCTTCGGTACCAACCAATCCCCCACTTGCTTATTGAGAATCGAGAATGGAATATATATCACTTTTCCAAACACAAAACCAATTAAGGCCGCAGGTAAATTAGCTCTTAATAAATAAACCAACGGAAAGATAAGAGCGAATGCAAAACCGGCTGTAGGTAAAGTAAACATCTCTACAAACAATCCAATTGAAAAGCCGCGTGCTACCTTGGAAGGACCGCCTTTGGCACGTAAGAGAAGTAAATATTTGTATCTAAACCAGCGCTTCGTGCTTTTCCAATCGTAGCGAGCTTTCACTTTCATCATTTTCACCTTCTGAGTGCTTTGCATGCTGGTCTCAATCCCGCCCTGTGGAATAAATAAGGATCACTCACTACTAGCCACTTTGGATTTAACAGCCGGAATGAGCTTCTTCATATTAATAGTACGTGTAATTCCCCAACTGGTTTCATCTTTCGCATCAAAGCCTTCCAAATAGGAAATGACCTCTTTGGTTATAGGTGTCGGAGTGGAAGCACCCGATGTAACACCTACCTTGCGCACATTGGCTAACCACGTGCGATTCAGCTCAGTGATATCAGATATTCTATACGCTCTTACGCCTGCAATTTCCTCTGAAACTTGCGCTAAGCGGTTCGAATTATTACTTTTCGGATCTCCAACTACGATAACCAGATCGACTTCCTTCGCTTGTTCAGCTACCGCTTCTTGTCTAACCTGCGTCGCTAGACAGATCTCATTATGGATCTCAGCTTTTGGGAATAGTTCCAGTAAACGATTCATAATATGCTTAATGTCCCATTGGCTCATTGTTGTTTGGTTCGTAATAATAATACGCTCTGCTTTAATGTCTAGCTGGTCTGCTTCTTCAAGCCTCTCGATGAGGTGTACCTTATCAGGAGCTACACCTACTGCGCCTTCCGGCTCAGGATGAGCTTTCTTCCCGATATAGATAACTTCATAGCCATCGGCTACTTTTTCTCGAATTAAATCGTGTGTCTTCGTTACATCCGGGCAGGTTGCATCCACAACGGTTAAGCCCTTGTCTCGGGCTCTGCGTCTTACCTCAGGAGAAACCCCGTGAGCAGTGAAAATAACCGTCCCTGTTTCGATTTGTTCTAATATTTCAAGCCGGTTCTCACCATCTAATGTGATGACACCTTCTTCTTTGAAGAAATCAGTGACATGCGCATTATGAACAATCATGCCTAATATATAAATGGGTCTGGGAAGATTTAAGTTTTTAGCAGTTTGCATAGCAAGTGCCATAGCATCTACAACGCCATAACAATAGCCTCTGGGTGATATTCGGACTACTTCCATTTCTTCCACCTGCCTAAGAAAACATATTTACTTTCATTATAGCTGATTATACAGAGAGAGGAAAGTTTGCTGGAAGCCAAATCATAAAGGTACTTCCCTCGTCTTTGCGCGTTGTCACTTCAATAGACCCACCGTGTTCATCAATAATCCATTTGGCGATCGATAATCCAAGTCCAGTTCCAGAGGTAAGTCCCCTCGATAAATCTGCGCGATAAAATCTGTCGAAAATATGAGGAATATCCTCTTTATCCATGCCTATTCCCGTATCAGTAATCCGAATACCAATAAAGCTTTCCGTACGCGACGCCTCGAACCTTACAGTTCCAATGGGTGTATATTTGAATGCATTCTCGATGAAAATAAACAACAATTGCTGCAAGTAATCCCTGTTCCCTTGCACAACCACATGTTCTAATGCATCTAGATCACCCACTTGCCAATCAGCGGTATGCTCGAGCAATTGAGCACGTCTTACCACTTCTTGAACGAGCGGCATCATCTCAACAGGCTTCTTTTCCATAAGAACGCCGGCATCTGCTCTCGCCAGAGCCAGAAGATCATTGACTAGTCTGCTCATGCGCTGCGCTTCGCCTGCAATATCATGCATAGCCTCGAGTGACATCTGCATTTGATCAGGAGTAGCAAGTTCTGTACTCCCTGATGTTTGCTTCCACATCTTTTCCAACAAGTCAACATTTCCTCGAATTGTTGTAAGCGGTGTTCTCAGCTCATGAGAAGCGTCCGATACGAACCTTCGCTGGGCACGGTATGCTTCATCTAACTCCAGATAGCTAATCTCAATCCGAGAGAGCATCCCATTGATCGTCTCTGTCAAACGCCCAATCTCATCAAGTGGACCGTCATATTGAATACGCTTCTCCAGATCATCGCTGCTTCCAATTTGATTCGCGGCGTCAATGACGCGTTCGATCGGCTTGAGCGCTTTACGCGCCAAGAACCAGCCAAGTGAAGCTGCCACAATAATCGTGAGTAAGGCCCAAATCATCAGGGTATACCGTAGGGTAACGGACGTTTTTTCATAGCTGCCAATCGGTACAGCGGCTTGAAGTATTCCGATAAGTTGGTTTTGGTTATCTGATCGGATCGCCTGATTATAAATGAGGAAGTCCTGCCCAAGCACCTTGGTCTTTTCGAAAAAACCATCCTCGGAGTTTAATTTATCAATCGTATTTTTCGCTAAAGGCAAAGAAACATCATAGAATTGTAAGTTAGCCGAGCGATTAAAGCTCTTGAGTGACACATTATATAATTGCAGAAACGTATTCGTAGAGTAGAAATCTCTGCTTTCCAGTTCCAAATCAACGACGAGTCCTTTTTGTGAAAGGGCAATGCTCTTCTGAATACGCAAGGAGCTATTGCCAGCCTCCCTTTTCAGATCTTGGCGAATTTGATCGTATAGAAAATAATTCAAGAAAAAATAAAGAACAATGCCGAAGAGCAGCATGGTGAGTGCTAATATCCCAGAATACCAAAGCGTTAGCCGCAAGCGAAGAGACATATTAAGAATCCCCTCTCAATACGTAACCTGCCCCCCGAACCGTTTGAATCAATCGTTTATGGCCAAATTCTTCGGTTTTTTGGCGCAGCAGCGCGATATAAACCTCCAGAACATTGGATTCACCGCTATAATCGTAGCCCCATATTTTTTCCATAATAATATCCCGTGACAGGACACGCTTCGGATTCTGCATGAACAAGTGGAGTAAATCAAATTCCTTGGTTGTTAACTCAATCAGTTTCTCCCCGCGAAAAACCTCACGTGTATCCAAATCCAAAATGGTATCCTCATAACTCAATCTATTCGTCTGCTGCTCAGGACGCTCCGTTCTCCTCCTAAGAAGTACACGCACTCTAGCCAGCAGCTCTTCAAGCGCAAACGGCTTGACCAAATAATCGTCTGCCCCGAGATCCAAGCCTTTCACGCGATCACTGATTTCATCTTTCGCTGTAAGCATAAGAATCGGTACCTCGCTGCCGCTTTCACGCACTCGACGTACGACCTCCCAGCCATCAATTTGCGGCATCATAACGTCTAAGATCAGCAGATGTGGTTCCGATGTCAGCATTTGCTTAAGACCATCTGCACCGTTGGTCGCTGTAACGACCGAATATCCTTCAAAAGCTAAACCCCGTCTCAGCATAGACGTAATTTTCTCATCATCATCAATAACCATTATGTTCTCTCTCATCGGCTTTGGCCCCCCTTCTTTCAACCATTGTAACAAATTCAGCTATCCAAGCAAAAAGAAGCAGAGCCTGCAAGCTTGCGGCCGCGGGACTCCACTTCCTTTTATTCCGAACTAACCTTTATTTATCTCTAATTTATCTTTTATTATTGGGCAGGGGTCTCGGCTAGCGCGTTTTTATCCCCAACAGTAATCGGCACTTCCATACGCTTGCCGTCTCGAATAAGTCCCAAAGTGACCTTGTCGCCAACTTTCGCTGCCTGAACTTTAGTAATCAATTCCTGCGAATTTTTCACTTTGGCTCCGTTGATATCCACAATGACATCGTATTGACGCAGACCCGCTTGGAAAGCAGGGCTTTTACGTTGAACGCTGCCGACTAATGCCCCATCGGTGTTCGAAAGCTTCAATTCACTTACCCAGTCTTTACCAATATCTTGCAGACCTACACCTAAGTAAGGAACCGGCTCTTTAGGAATTTGAACATTATTTTTAAGATTTTCAAGAACGGAAGAAATTGTGCTAGTAGGAATGGCGAAGCCAATTCCTTGCGCTTGTGAACTAACGGCCGTATTAATACCAATAACTTCACCATTCAAGTTCAGTAAAGGTCCGCCGGAGTTACCAGGGTTAATGGAAGCGTCCGTTTGCAGTAAGTGCTTATACTCGCGAGTCCCTTTGGAATCTGGAATGCTGATAGGACGCTCCTTCGCACTAAGCACACCTACCGTAACCGTGTGGTCGAAACCGTATGGATTACCGATAGCAACAACCCAATCTCCCACATTCACATCTTCAGCTTTACCAAGCGGGAGGATCGGAAACTCTTTATCTCCCTCGATTTTGAGTACTGCCAAATCCAAATCGTAGCTGTTGCCTAATAATTTAGCTTTAAATGGCTTATCATAACCTTCTACCGTAACTTGAATTTCATCAGCGCCGTCAACAACGTGCTCATTGGTTAAAATATATCCGGTTTTTTCGAAAATAAACCCTGTTCCCATACCTGCGGGCTGAAGTTCACCGCTGCCAGAGTTATTCTGATTGCTCTTAGGCGTTGTATTTCCACCGCCATTATCTCCAAAGAATTGACGGAAGAACGGATCATCGAAGAGGGAATTGCCGCCACGGCTTGTTTGCTTCGGTTTCACGAGAGATTCAACCTTAACGATGGCAGGCCCAGCGTTCTGTGCAATAGCCGAAATGTTACCTGGGCGAACGACATCTAGCCCAACATTTTTCACTTCGCCGCCATTACTGCTTCCGTTCTTCGTAGCAGCTGCTGTAGAGCTGCCCGAAGCTAAAGGCTGATTGCCAGTAAACAAATTCATTTTATCAGCGCTGAACATAAGTGCACCAACGACCAAGGCGCCTGCCATGAAAGCCGCGAAAATACTTTTCACAGATGAACGCTTTCTTGCGTTCGGATCCCAAGGACCCGAGCCTTGCGGAGCGCTTGCTTCCGGTCCAAAACTGAAAGGCCGTAAGTTCTTAGGGGGAGTAACTTCAACGCTGGATGTTCCTTCCGTACCAGACGCAGAAGTTGTAAGCGAATGTCCTTCGTTTTCTTCGTTAAAAGCTGATTTGTAAGGGCCATACGAATAATAGTAGGACGGTCTTGCTTTGTTAGGATCTTGTGCGTCTTGATGATTTGAATCATTTCGATTAACGCTATCGTTGTTATTGCTATTGTTGTTCTGCGACTTAAAGAAGTCGCTATAATCTTTCTTATTGTCTTCCATAGTTCTTACCTCCATTTGATTAATAAGTTATAAGTGCATGTTCCTGAAGGGTTATGTCTTGTTCTCTGTAGCTCTATCATGCACCCACAACCTTAAACGAATATTAAAAAACAATAAAATGGAGGTAAAAAAAGGTCTAATTTACTGTATCCAAGCTTGTTCCACTTTATGGAGCAGACCAGTTGCTTCTTTCACCCATTTATCTTCGATTTTGGCATCAGGATCAAGCGGAGTTTGGAATTGATCGATCAATGCGCCATAGGTTTCAGCTTCGGCACCCTGATCAAGTCCTTTATTATAAACATGCTTCAGCACGAAAGGAGTTCCGACTTTGACGATCGCATCCGTTGATTCGGCGTCGCCATCAATCCTTCCAGTCACAACTTGAAAAGGAATACGCAGCCAAACTAGATGCTCTTCATCTAAATAGTGATCGAAATAGCCATGATCGTATTCCCAATTGCCGCCCAGAGCGAAATCAAATTCATGCAGGTGCTCACGGACACTATCGAAGGATTCTTGAACCTGCTCCAATGATGATGATAATGTTTTCATTCAGACACTCCTTAAGCGCTCATATTATTTTACTTACGCATAGAATGTGTCAAAATCTAGTTTTTATGTGTGGTACGTTCCTTATTGTCAAACCAAGCCTTTGCGGTGCGCGTAAATCGCAAGCTGCGTCCGATCCTCTAATTCACACTTCATTAGAAGATTGCTGACGTGTGTTTTAACCGTTTTGATACTAATAAAAAGCTCTTCTGAAATGTCTTTATTACTCTTCCCCTCTGCAATCAAAAGCAATACTTCTCTCTCTCGCGAAGTCAACCCTTCTTCCTCGGGTATACTATTACGCTGCCTAATTCCTCTTGTAAGCGCCAAGGACACCTCTGAATTCATAACTGGCATACCGCGGTAAGCGCTCAGAATCGCATGAATCAATTGGTCGGATGAAACCGTCTTCAACATATAACTGATGGCACCTGATTCGACAGCTTCGAGAACCTTCGCTTCCTCCAAGAAGCTGGTCAGCATAATGACCTTAATCTGTGGATATTTACCGCAAATCAACTTGGTGGCGCCTATACCATCCAGAACAGGCATGGTTAGATCCATCAAAATGACATCCGGCAAAAGATGAGAGAGTTCCTGATTTAACTTATCGAACGCGTCCTGGCCATTGCTTGCTTCCCCTATAACTTCCAATCCGGGTTCCAACGAGATGTAGGTTCGAAGCCCAACCCGAACCATATCGTGATCATCTACGATCATCACTTTAATGTTACTGCTCATTTGTTTCTCCCTCTCTATCCTTTATTAGCAAGATCGACTGTCCCGTAAACCGCGGAATGCGTACTCTAACTCTTGTCCCTGATCCTAACTTGCTGTCTATCTCCACTTCGCCACCAAGCTTTTGCGCTCGCTCTCTCATTGTCGATAAACCATGTGAAGCCGATGGGATGTCTCTGCGTTCAAAGCCTTGACCGTCATCCTGCAGCTGAAGCACATATTGATGCTCTCTTTCATATATAGCTAGGCGAACTTGTTTGGCAGAAGCATGCTTAACTACGTTTGCAAGACCTTCTTGTATAATGAGGAAAAATTGATGTTCAATCGCTTCAGATATCGATTCATGGAGAGAAACATCAAGCTTGCCCTGCAGCTCATGGTTTCGGCAATATTCCGGAAACCATTTCTCCAGGGCATCTTGTAAGCTCATATCCCCCAGTTCGATCGGTCTCAATTGCGAAATGAGTCCACGCATCTGCTTCTGGGCATGGTGAGACATTTGAATAAGCTGATTCATTACGCCCGGTGCCGCATCCGGGTTTCTCTCTAGAATTTTGGGTAAAGAGGATGCTGACATATGAATAGCGAACAGCTCTTGACTAACCGTATCGTGTAAATCCCGCGCCAGTCGGCGTCTTTCTTCAAGAACAGCATTTTCCGTGAGCTCTTGATCCCGAATCGCCTCTGCCTCGCCCAATTTCTGCAGCAGTTGAATACGCTCTTCAACGGCAGAGGCCATGTTATTAAAAGCATCATACAAATACAAGAATGGTTCTACGGGTTCCATCTCAATCCGACTGGAGAAATTCCCCTTGGACAATTCGAGCATGGCGACATGGAGCTCATCAACTTTGCGCTGCCATCTTTTGGTTGCAACATAACCCACCGTTAGACAGACCAAGAGAATGGCTATGACAAACCACATTCGGAACTGCCATGAAACAAGTTCATCTTTATAATATTCAAGCACAATATAGATGCTAGATACCGTGAGTAAACTCGAGACGA
This sequence comes from Paenibacillus andongensis, assembly GCF_025369935.1. Taxonomy (NCBI): domain Bacteria; kingdom Bacillati; phylum Bacillota; class Bacilli; order Caryophanales; family Paenibacillaceae; genus Paenibacillus; species Paenibacillus andongensis. Next base: position 6,191,032 of record NZ_CP104467.1, read on the forward strand.
GAAAGTAATTCAGCAGCTGCCACTTCATATTGAACATTCGCAATTTGTACATGCTCCATCCTTAACCTATCTTTTTGATTGTAATGTCACCTATAAACATGCTCGTGGTTACAATTATTTTCCGATCAGCCTCTTCATATTGCGAGGTCTGCGTTCTCACACTGCGCAGAAACCCGCTTTCACGCCGATCAAGCACTTTCATATCTCCGATAAAAGAACTTGCCATAACGCGAACTTCAACATCAATATCATTAGGAATGAATATTTTCACATCACCAATAAATGCTGAAACATGAATCGTTGTTTCTCCTAAGGGAATGGCTGCGCGAGTAAGATCTATGACGGAATCACCAATAAAATGTGAGATTTGAATCGGCTTCAGTTCCCAAGCTTCTTGTCCCAGATGCACATCTCCGATAAAACCATGCCGATGAAGGACATCACCAGAGTCGAAGTTACGTACGAAATCATCGTACTTGTGCCCATGATGTTTATAAGCATGCGTTTGCGGTTGCCCCGGCGGCTGAGGCGGCTTACTTAGATCTGGTACCCCCGGTGCTTCAGGCACTTCCCACATATGTTGATCATGAAATTCGCCATGAATATCCTTGAGTACGGCTTTTTCCTCGTCACTGAGTTCATGCTTCACTTCATTAAAAGCAGATTTACGATTATGCTCCTTATCAGTTGTAGGCGATGGTGCTCCATCACTCCACTTGGGTTGATCCCATGGATTTCTATATTTCTCATGCTGCAATCTTCTAGCTTCACGCCTTGCCTTTTTAACCTGATCTTTCGCTTCTTTAATAGAAGGCCAATCCGGTGACTCTTTCTTACTAGGTTTAAAAATCACACTCAATCCGAATAGAATTAAAGCAACAGGCCCCAAAATCTGAAACATCTCGCCCAGCGATCGATCGGTCAGCTTTAAATTCTTCAGAAGAAAGATTGTTCCCACACAGCATACGAGTAAACTCCAAATTGAGCCTCCCCAATGATACTTACGCTGCCAAACAAATCCAGCGAGACCGTAGAAAATAAGAATGACAGGCCAATAAGTGGAAAACATATAAGCAAGATCAATTTCAATAATCCCTAATTGGTTTAGTAAAAAAAGGACGCCTGCCGTTACGAGGACAAGTCCCCAAATTATTCTTTGAAACATATGCGGATTCATACTTTCTTCCTCCATTTGTGTACAACGTTGTTAAGATACCTCTAGTTTATAAGATACAGCCATGAATGAAAAGAGACGAGAGATTGAAGGTTTCCTCGGTCTAGAGACTGAGACTTTGCAGAATCACATGAATAACTCACATCATTATTTCAAAAAACGAACAATAACCATCATATGTTATGTATTCTTACGCATTCCGTTGACATGTTTATCATCAGAACCGTATAATTGGTGCAAACAATTCCTCAAACATAAGGAGAGATCAGATTATGGATGCAATCCAACAGCTATCTAGCGGCCTAGATACCATATGGGTGGTTCTGACAGCTGCCATGATTCTATTGATGGAAGGCGGCTTCGCATTATTGGAGGCAGGCTTCGTTAGACAAAAAAATGCAGTAAGTATCATTATGAAAGTGTTTGTTGATATCTCTTTCGGAGCACTTATTTTTTACTTATTCGGTTTCGCCCTTATGTACGGGAAAGATGTTTCAGGACTAATCGGAACTACCGGCTTCTTCATGGGAGGAGATTTAACACATATCGTTTTAAATATCTCACATGAGACTTATTGGTTATTCCAGTGCGCCTTTGTTATCGCAGTTATCTCAATCGTATCTGGGGCTGTAGCTGAGCGCATCAATTTCCGTGCGTACATTCTGTATACCATTGCAATGACTGGTTTAATTTATCCCATTGCTGGCCATTGGGTATGGGCCGTCAATGGATGGCTCGGCAAATTAGGCATGGTTGATTTCGCAGGTTCAGCTGTCATTCACGCACTTGGCGGCTTCTCCGCTCTTGCCGCAGCAATGATCATTGGTCCACGGATTGGCAAATTTTCTGCTGGCGGCACGGCTAACATTGTACCACCTTCTAATTTGCCACTTGCCTCAGTAGGCGCATTTATCCTTTGGTTCGGATGGTTTGGCTTTAACTCGGGAAGCACACTAAGCGCCACCAATACTTCGATTGGCCACATTGCAGTAACCACCATGCTGGCGGCAGCAGCGGGCAGCGCAACGTGTATCCTATTCACCATGATGCGTTACCGCAAAGCCGATCCTCCCATGGTTATCAACGGCGCTCTTGCAGGACTCGTTGGCATTACCGCAGGCTGTGCTTTCGTTAGTGATGCAGCAGCCATCTTGATCGGTGCCATATGCGGGATCGCCATGGTTTATGCAACGGAAATGCTAGAAGCTAGAAAGATTGATGATCCAGTCGGTGCTTTCCCTGTTCATGGTATCAGCGGCAGCATCGGGACTCTAGCTGTAGGATTATTCGCACAGCCTGACGCTATTCGGGAAGGCACTGCTGGTTTATTTTATGGCGGGGGCTTCAGCCTTCTAGGTGTTCAAGCATTAGGTCTTGTTACCATTTGTATATGGGGATTCGTTATTACATGGGGTTGTATGAAGCTCATTCAACTGATCGTTCCACTGCGAGTTAGCAGAGATGAGGAATTAGTCGGATTAGACGTCGGTATCCACGGAGTGCCGGCTTACAGCCAAGAGGATGGATTCCTGGACTTAGAACAACTAAAGAAAGGTCAGTGAGAAACCTCAGGCTGTGCCTTTGGTTTTTCGTATAGACCCCAATGTTCGAGGAAAACTATTACTCAATGCCTAAAATAACTGCGAAACCTCCTAGGCCCCCTAATTAAACTGGAGTCCTCCCACCCAATAATTTAAACTAGGGACAAGGAGATGATTCAGTATGGGGAAAAGGCTGAAAGAAGAAGCACGGCTTAAAATTGTTAAGGAAGCATTGGCTGGTATTAAGGTGGGGGTATTAGCCCGCATGTATGACATCCATCCTGAAACCATCCGTTTGTGGATCAGAGATCACCGTGACTCTATTCCTCCGGAAGAAATCCCAGTGGCTGACGAGCATCTGCAAGAATTGCAGCGTCTACAAGATGTAGAACAACGCTATGAAAAAGCCGTTAAAGTACTTGGCGAGAAAGAGCTAGAGCTTGAGATCCTGCGCGAATTGCTAAAAAAGAAAGACCCCGCTTATCCGAGAAATTCGAAGTAGCAGAACCATTTATTAAGCGGGGTGAACCAGTAGCGTTGGTTCTGCGTATCCTTGGCCTTTCAGAGTCCACCTATTACGATCGTAAGAAGAGAGCTACCACCCCGCTATCTGAATGTTCCAAAGAAAGCCGGAGAGGGCGCCCTGTGCCTGGATACTCACATACGTTTACGGGTGAACAAGTGTGTGACGAACAAATCAACGCGTGGCTGCTTGAGCTCATAGAGGGCGAAGAACATGTCTATGGCTACAAGCTTCTTGCACAATGTATTCGTGACCAATATAACGTGAGGCTGGACAAAAAGAAATCGTATCGCTTATGCAAAGAGTTAGGCATTCTTCAAAAGCCACGCCAGCGCATACAGACACATCCGCGCAGGCTGCCGAAGAACCGAGTAGTAACAGGCTCCAACCAATTATGGCAAATGGATATCAAGTACGGATACGTCATTGGACAGGAGCGATTCTTTTATATGCTCAGCATCATTGATGTGTTTGACCGTGTCGTCGTTAAACAGTACAGAGGTCCGGTATGTGAGGCCAAGCATGCGGTCCAGACGCTTTGTTATGCGATACAGAGCCGGCTAAACCCTGGAGAAGAGATGCCTGTAATCCGTACAGATAACGGCCCGCAATTCGTAAGCAAACTGTTTGGAGATATGTGCGAGTGCCTAGACGTCGTCCATGAACGCATTCCGCCAAGGACGCCGAATATGAATGCTTACATTGAGTCGTTTCACAGTCTACTTGAACGTCACTTGTTCGGCATAAGAGACTTCATGACCTTTGAAGAGGCTTATGATGCACTCGATCGTTACATGGACTTCTACAATAACCGCAGGATGCATGGTAGTTTAAACCGAAAACCTCCGAAGATGTTTTCAGCATGGGTCAAGACGCTGGATGACACTTCTGCCTTTCATAAAGCGATGTAATAGCTTGAAAAAACGCGATATTCTACGCATGAATCATTTTTGGTGGGCAAGACTCCGGTTTTAGGGGGCCTAGCCGCGATCTCCAGGAATTTACGAATATGAGCTAACAAAAGAAAAAAAGCATGTACATTTGCAGGTTTACCAAACCCACAGTCACGCCTTCTCGTTAAAGTTCACTCCTGCCCAAAAGAAAAAAAAAGACCTCTCAGCTGCCGACTACGTGAGGTCTGGGTTGAGGGCCGATAAGCCCTAACTAGACCTTTCGAATACTTTCTTAATACAAACAAAAAACCTTCCATATGGAAGGTTTTTTGTTTGTATTAAGAAAGTAGCTCTTCAATCTCATCCGGCACTGAGATTACATCGCCTGGTTTGGATTCATTCATAATTTGTCTCGCATGGGCAATTTCAGCTCGAAGCTTCCTAACTTGCTCCATAGGTTTCTTCACATAATGAATATATTCGACAGCAAGATGATGGTCAGGTTTCTTACCAGAAAACATGCGGCGAAATGATGACATCGTCTGATAAGCGCGCTCTTCTTTCATTCTTTTGATTTCATAGCGCTCCACTACCTGCTCAATATCCAGGACCTGCTGTTCCTTGCGGACAATGTAAGCTTCCAAGAAAGGAAATACCTCTGCAGCTTTCCTTGGCGTTCTTTGAGGTTTTCCATCCAATCGCAAAGCATTCAGCATGATCACTCACCTATCTCCCCGTGTCAAGATTTATAACAGTAATCTTATTTTACACCAAAATATGCGATTTGAGAACCTTTATTTCAATATTAAATCGATTCCTACAACACCAACAGAGGTTCCTGTGTCATCTATTATCGCTTTTGACATGGTGATACATGGTTTTTTTGTAATAGCTGACACGTATTCCGGAGAAACGAAGAGTTCTCCCCCCATCGCACGCTTCCACCACTCTCTGCCCTTTGCATTGACAAGACCTGCCTCAGGCATCGAATAGATGAAGGTTCCGTCCGCTCGGTTAGACCAGATGGCTTCAATTCCGGCCGTTTTCTGCAAAACAGTGCTTAAATGGGAAGCATGCTTAACATCAAGTAATGAGGTTATGTCAGGTATTAGGACAAGTGAACTAAGAACTTGCTTCATTTCATGGATATTTCCATGAATCGTGCCTTCTTTATTTTGCATACCCACTGCTTGTATCGCTTGTATCAGTTCCTTAGAGGAACGATCCAGATTTTGGTTGATATGCTGCAGCATCGATACTTCATGGCGCTGCTTCTTCATTTGATCCAAGGTAATCTCCACGCTAGACATCGTCTCATTCATTAAATCAACAACTTGACCAAGTGATGTTCTCGTACCTGAGACAAGCGTGGACTGATGTTGGGAAGAGCTGGTTGTACTCGATACAAGATTATTGACATTCAGAATCAACCCGAAGATCGTATCGATCTTGTCTTTGATTATTTTCATTTCTGAGATCCCATGAGCGACAGATGCTTTCTCTTCAGCAACCGCTGTTACAACTTGGGAAACACCGCTCTCGATGGATGCCAATAGTTCCGAAGATTTCGTAACCGCTTCATGACTTTGTGTAGCCAGCTTCTTAATTTCCTGAGCGACCACAGAAAAGCCTCGTCCATGCTCACCCGCTCTGGCCGCTTCAATAGAAGCATTAAGCGCGAGCAGCGAGGTTTGAGAAACCACTTCCGTAATAAATGTATTGATTTCTTCAATCTTAGAAGTATGTCCTGTCAAATCCTGAATCTTCTTCTGCATAGTATCATTATTCATATGCAGATCATTCATGACTTCATCCGTGGCATTCAATGACCGGCATACATCGACTACTGTATCTTTGGTTTGCTCACTCTCTTGATGCATATGTAAGGATGAATCTAGAATTTGGTCTGCTGCAGCCGCTACTTGCTGGATCGCAGCGAATGCTTCCTGCAGCTGTCCAACCGCTTGGTTACTTCGAATCTTCAGATCCTCTTCTCCTTGGATCGAAGCATCGGCTATGCGAAGCAGTTGTCCGATCGATCGATTGACTTCCTCAACAGCAGCTGCTAATCTGTCCGCGACTACCTGAGATTCTTGTATAAACGTTCGGAACTGCTCTTGTTGGCCTTTATTAACTTGGCTAATTGAAGACCTTGATGATCTGGAACTTAGCCACGCAATAATACCCATAAACAAAAAAACAGCCAAACTTGCAGCCGTAAACCATCGAGAGGAAGTAAATAACGCGAGAACACTTACCGTAATACCAATGAGAATAAGGGCATACAACCAAGCTTTGTGTTTCATCTCAGCATGCATAAGCAATTGGAACTCCTCCCAATAGGAACCTAAATGTTAGTTTTTGTTACATTATATCGAAAATAGAAGATGTTGAAAAGCAATAAAAAACAGAGACCTTTTCAGATCTCTGTTCTTTTATTGCTTTTAAGCTTATTGATAGTTCATTATTTATTTTGGTTTTGAGTATTCGTTTGTTGCTGCTTGTTCGCTACCGATGTTTCCGCAGCAAATTCTACGTCTTGAGCTACATTCGAGCTCAAATTTTTATTCTTGTTATTCTTGTTCTTAGCCATGTTCAATCACCTCCTGTAAGATTAGGTTTTCCCAAACAGGAGATTTTATGTTGGAAATGTTCGCATATTGAAAAGCTGCTTTTCGTTAAAGGGCTTTGGTAGGTGCGATTATCTCATCTTTTAGTTGATTCCAGATGAGCTCGGTCACTTTCCCTTGTCCCTCTTTGACGATAAATACTTTAACCGTCCTCTTGCCCCATTCTTTGTAAACCTGATCCTTTGTGTCGAAATACAGATCAATTTTCTTACCTTTAATTGCACTTCCTGTATCTGCAACAACGCCATAGCCATAACCGGGAATAAACAAGACAGTTCCAAGCGGGAAAACGCTCGTGTCTGCAGCGATCGTTGATAAGGATTTATCATCCCGCTTTACTTTAATACCTGAATACGTGATCCCATACTCAGGATGGTCCGGATTTTTCCCTGTTGATTCCTTACCTGCAAAATAACCGGTGGCTGTCACTTCGACTGCTTTGAGCTTGGACAAATCTGAGTCTAACTTCGGAACATAACGATAGTTGATTTGCTGCAGGTTTTCTTGCCCGACCGGCTGTGAAACAGGTGCCGTTTTGGCCAGAATAACCTTTTGCTGTTGATCTTGTATATGGGTGACGGTATTTGCCGTCGTGTAGCTTTGGTTGCTTTTGCCCGTCGTCTCTTGTCCGAAAAGTGCCATCAGAACAACGATGATCGACGCACTAAACCATTTAGACTGAGTCAAAAAATTGGTTAACATTACTATTATTTAATACCTCCCCTACTATTGCAGGTTGTCCAATACCTACCACCTTTAAACCTTCGGATGCAGACTCACTGTTTAAGGTGCCCTAATCACGCTCCCCTATACATACCCAATTAACTGAATTTGAAAACAAAAAAGCAGAGAAGAATATCTTCTCTGCTTCATTTATAGGTTATGAGTCTTAAAGCTTCTTGCTTATTTCCTCGTTAATCATGCCAATGACTTGTTCAATCGGATGGGTACCTAGATCCCCTTGACCACGTTTTCGAATAGATAAGCTTTCGCTCTTCACTTCGTTTTCACCGACAACTAGCATATAAGGAATTTTCTCCAACTGCGCTTCTCTAATCTTATAACCCAACTTCTCATTGCGATTATCTGCTTCAACACGAATACCAGCTTCGCGTAGACGCTCAGTCACGAGATTCGAGAATTCTTCGAATGCCGGAGACACCGGAATGACCTTGGCTTGGATAGGCATTAACCAAGTTGGCAGCGCACCAGCGAAATTCTCAAGCAAGAAGGCTGTCATACGCTCCATAGTACTGATAATCCCTCTGTGAATAACGACTGGACGATGTTTTTGACCATCTTCGCCTGTGTATTCAAGCTGGAAGCGTTCTGGGAGCAAGAAATCAATTTGCGCTGTTGAAAGTGTTTCTTCTTTCTTGAGTGCTGTTTTGATTTGAACGTCAAGTTTAGGACCATAGAAGGCAGCTTCACCCTCAGCCTCGTAGAAAGGAAGCCCTAACTCTTCTACAACTTCACGCAGCATGCGTTGGGAAGTTTCCCACATTTGATCATCTTGGAAATACTTTTCAGTATCCTTAGGATCCCGATAGGAGAGACGGAAACGGTAGTCTGTAATTCCGAAATCCGCATAAACCTGACGAATCAAGTTCACAACGCGGGAGAACTCTTCTTTAATTTGATCCAAACGACAGAAAATATGAGCGTCATTCAGTGTCATGGCACGAACACGGTGTAGACCTGTTAAAGCTCCTGACATTTCATAACGGTGCATAGTGCCAAGCTCAGCAATTCGAATCGGCAGATCACGGTAGCTGCGCATATCGCTTTTATAAACCATCATGTGATGCGGACAGTTCATTGGACGTAGAACAAGCTCTTCGTTGTCCATCACCATTTTCGGGAACATATCCTCGCTGTAATGATCCCAGTGACCAGATGTTTTGTACAACTCAACATTAGCGAGAACTGGCGTGTAAACGTGTTGGTAACCCAAACGCTCTTCCAGGTCGACAATATAACGTTCCATTGTACGTCTTAATTTAGCACCGTTTGGCAGCCAAAGCGGCAATCCTTGCCCAACCTCGCGTGAAAAAGCAAACATTTTAAGCTCTTTGCCCAACTTACGGTGATCACGTTTCTTCGCCTCTTCCAATAGATGCAAATGCTCATCCAACTGCGCTTTCTTAGGGAAAGCAGTGCCGTAAATACGCTGCAGCATTTTGTTCTTCGCATCTCCGCGCCAGTAAGCACCGGCAACGCTCAATAATTTGAATGCTTTGATTCGGCCTGTTGATGGAAGATGCGGCCCGCGGCATAAATCAAAGAATTCACCTTGGTCATAGATCGTTAGTACCGAGTCTTCCGGCAGGTCACGAATCAATTCCAGCTTAAACGGATCTTCCATTTCAGTGAAAATGCGAATCGCTTCCTCACGGGAAACAACACGGCGAGTAATCGCCAAATTCTCACCTGAAATACGCTCCATTTCCTTCTCGATTTTCACCAAATCTTCAGGATTAAGCGGTGTTTCCAAATCGATATCATAGTAAAATCCGTCTTCAATGACAGGTCCAATCCCTAATTTAACAGCTTTCTCACCATAAATACGTTTAATCGCCTGAGCCATCAAATGCGCTGTGCTGTGACGATACATCTCTAATCCCGCTTCACTATCGAGTGTTAGAATTTCTACGTCTGCATCATTTTCCAGAGAGAACGACAGATCCACGGATTTCCCGTTAACTTTGCCGCCAATCGCATTTTTCTTCAGTCCGGATGAAATGGATTCCGCCACTTGTTCAATGGTCGTCCCAACCGCGTACTCTCTAACCGCGCCATCTGGTAATTTCACTTGTACAACCATGTTTGTTCCTCCTAATATAGGGATCTTTGAGCGTAGCTCAAAGTCTCTCCGCTTTGGGATCTTTGAGCACAACTCAAAGTCTCTCCGCTTTGGGATCTTTGAGCGTAGCTCAAAGTCCGATTTTAGTACATTTTTGAACGCAAAAAAGCACACTGCATCCCATAAGGGACGAGTGCGCTCAGCTCGTGGTTCCACCCTAGTTCGATTCGCTGCATGCCCATAGGGGTAAGGCGAATCCTCATCAGCATTCGGTAACGGGAATGATTCCGGTATTGTATACTAACGATCCTGCTAGTCAGGTCGAATTCCACAATACGGCTACAAAGGGGTAAACGATCTGAATAGCTGAAGGAGATTGCAGCCTAGTCTCCTCTCTCTGAGCAGTTCTTGCAGAAAGTTCATGTCTTTGATAGTAACGCCTTCGATCCCTATTATAATTGCCTCCATGCTCAAGGTCAAGGGGACAGTTGATCTTGTTTCTTGGCTTCACCCAAGAAGATGTCACAAGTCCGGCAATAAGAACAGACCGTTGTTCGATCTTCAAATATTTGTCTAATCGTCTTGATGATCGTTAATTCGGGATCTCGCGTATGGATGTAGATATTTGCCGGAGATACCGTAATGAGTGTGCTGACAATCATGTCCTCGAAATTAATATCTTTTTCAAGCACTTCTAACTTAAAGGTTGTATCGAATTCATTCGCGTCTATGAGTTCAAGCTGATCATTCAGGATGACAAACTCATGCCCGCCTTTATGTATAAGATGAGCAACAGGGATCTTAGCTTCCTGAATATATACAAAGTACTGCAATAGTGATATAAATTCCTGATACTGGCGATCCATCATAAATTCATCAATGGCATACTCAGCTATCTCTCGAAGCTCTTCGGTATAATCCTGTAAGCGAAATTTGAGGAAGCCATCCAAGCTTAGCCGAGGGGATTCCTCCAGAGACTGTGTGAGCTGCTCCGTTAACATTTGTTTGCGGCGAAGTTTTGCTGAGCTGCCATTCAAAATAGGCAATTCCTCAATTACAGTTTCCACACACATGGATTGCTTACAGTACCCTTCTATGGCTTCCAAATCGTCTATGGCTTCATATTTAAATTCTTTAACAATCAAAGCACGCAAAATAAGCAGCTCTTTCTCTGCGATGATATGATCAGCCAATACGCCAGCTAGTCCATCCCTTACTTCCTTATGAATGGAAGATATTTCACTTTCCTTCATCCTCACTTCTATTCGAATGTAAGCATGTGTTTCATGTAAATCAAATGGGACAGTTACTCCACTTTCAGCGATATGTAAAAGCTTCAGCTCACGTTCTATCTGAGCGCTTAGCGAACGTACATAGGCCTCATCGGCATTCATGACAACAATGGCAAACAGTTCCATAGGCTAACTCCTTTCATCAATACATCCTCCTCCTAAGAGTATATGGTCGATAGGAATCAGATATACAACGAACAATTTGCCATTTCCATTCTTCATTTTTTTGTCAAATCTATTGGTTTATCCATTCTTTTTATTTGTAAAAGCTTCTATCTGTAAAGAAAAAGCCTCCAAATTGGAGGCTTTTTTGTAGTTATTATCCTAAGTATGATTCAAAAATACTTTTGACAAGCAAGAATGGAAGTGCACCAATTGAGACAAAAGCATAAAAAAATCCTTGAAGAAAATTTTTGAATAATTTCACAAGAATCACTTCCCATCTTTTTTGTCTAAATTGTGAACTAATTCAATTATACTCTTTTTTCAAAAACAAACATGAAAATTACATTAATTTTTTCACAACTTGTCCAAGTAAATGCATGTGCATTTAAAACAAAAGAGAGCAGCCGTAGCTGCTCTCCAAATGACATTCGTTTAGTTTTGCATCACGAAATCTTTATCAATAACGAGCGACTCATCGTCAAACACTCGCAATGTTTGATACTTCGTATTGCGCTGTGCTGGAATTTTCCCTGCTTCGCGAATGATTTGCAGCGTGGAGTTAACGTTGACCTTGTGTGTCGTACCCGCCGCGGAGACCACGTTCTCCTCAATCATCGTACTTCCAAAGTCGTTACAGCCATAGCTTAGCGTTTGCTTGCCCACTTCAGGTCCCATCGTCACCCACGACGATTGGAAGTTAGGAATGTTATCCAGCATAATTCGGCTAATAGCCAACGTCTTCAAATACTCTTCAGGCGTGACTTTCTCAGCCTTCATGTTCGTATTATCCGGTTGGAATGTCCACGGAATAAAAGCGAGGAAGCCTGGTGTATTGAGCTTCTGGAACAGGACATCATCTTGCGCATCACGGATACGCAGCATATGAAGCGCACGTTCTTCCATGGATTCGCCAAAACCGATAACCATAGTACCTGTCGTATGCATTCCAATTTTATGAGCGGTTTGCATAACGTCCATCCAATCGCGCCATGAACCTTTTAGCTTACTAATTTTGCGTCTAGTGCGATCATCTAGAATTTCTGCACCGCCACCTGGCAAAGAATCGAGTCCAGCTTCGTGCAATTGACGAACGACTTCCTCGAGAGATAAACCGTCCGAAACATCCTTCATTTTCATAATTTCAGCCGGTGAGAAAGAATGCATTGTAATGTCAAAACGTTTCTTAATTTCTCTAAGGATATTCGTGTAATAGCTGAATGGAAGATTCGGATTCGTGCCGCCCTGCATAAGGATTTCGGTCCCATCTACATCCAGCGTCTCTTGGATCTTCTGGAAGATGGTTTCATCCGGCAATACATAACCTTCTGATGAACCCGGTGGACGGTAAAACGCACAAAATCTGCAATAAACGTCACAAATATTCGTATAGTTAATATTCCGCCCAATGACGAATGTCGTTATGGGATCGGGATGCCATTTCTTCATTATCTGATTGGCGGTGTCGCCAATCTTCTCTATTTGATCGGATTCGAACAGCGTAATACATTCCTCTACATCAATTCGTCCGCCTGACTGTGCTTTATTTAAGATGCGATCAATCGGTTTCATAGCTACTCACTCCTTTACTTTCTGAAAGCTTGTATCCACTCATCGTACCATATTCATGCCAAAAAAGCAGCAATATGCTGCTTTTACCAAGGTGTATGCCATTTGAAATATGACTAATTTTCGAATTCATGGAGGTCTAACCGCGAAGGGCTTGTTCCAAATCTTCAATAATGTCTTCGATATCTTCAAGCCCTACCGAATAGCGCACAAGACCGTCCGTAATGCCGCGCAGTAAGCGAACTTCCTTCGGCATCGAGGCATGTGACATCATAGCCGGATAGGATAAGATACTCTCCACTGCGCCCAAGCTTACCGCAACAAGTGGAATACGTACTTTGCTTAATAGCTTTTTCGCTTTCTCGCCGGATCCAACATCGAACGAAACAACCGCTCCATAGCCTAAAGACTGCTTTTCATGAGCTTCTCTACGAGGGTGGTTTGGAAGTCCAGGGTAGTAAACAACATCAATATCAGGCTGCTCTGAAAGCCAATTTGCCAATCTACGGGCACTAGTTTCGGACATTTCCATACGAGCTCGCAAGGTCTTCATCCCACGGATCAACAGCCAAGAATCTTGAATGCCGAGCACATTCCCCATGCCATTCTGGATTTGTTTCATTCTGCGACCTAAATTGTCATTAGCAACTACAGCTAGCCCAGCAAGAACGTCACTGTGTCCGCCGAGGAACTTTGTTGCGCTATGCAGCACAATATCGATACCCAGCTCGATTGGCCGCTGATGGTAAGGGGTCATGAACGTATTATCCAGCATCGTAAGCAAATCGTGCTCTTTAGCAAAAGTAGCAACTTCGGCGATGTCTGTAATTCGGAGTGTCGGATTCGAAGGTGTCTCGATAAATACGGCTCTTGTGTTAGATCGCAGCGCTGCACGTACTTGGCTTATATCGGTCATATCAACGAATGTTGACTCAACACCCATACGATTCATAATCGTTGTCAGCAGGCGATAAGTACCACCATAAACATCTTCGGTACAAATAACATGATCACCCTGCGACAACAGCATGAAAGCTGATGAAATAGCCGCCATACCTGAGGCGAAAGCGAAGCCGCGTGTACCGCCTTCGAGTAATGCAATGTAGTCTTCCAAAGCTTGTCGGGTTGGATTACCAGAACGCGTATAGTCATACTCTGGCGAGACTTCTAAGTCGGCTTGATGAAAGGTCGAGGCTTGATACAGAGGCACACTGGATGCCCCTGTCGCTTCATCGATCTCTCCACCGAAATGAATGAGCTTCGTTGCGAATTTGCCATGCGGCTTACGTTTATCATCTTGTGGATGGCTCATTACAGCGAATCTCCTTCCAATTCGGCTTGCGCCTTGCTGAGGGCATTCGAAAGATCCGCGATCAGATCATCAATATGCTCGATGCCAACAGAGAAGCGTAAAAGACGGTCATCTACACCGATTTGTTGACGAATTTCGAGTGGAATATCTGCATGTGTTTGCACAGCCGGATAGGTCATAAGTGATTCGACACCGCCTAAGCTTTCCGCGAAAGCAATGAGCTGGATGTGACGAAGAATCGGTTCAATCAGTCTCGCATCCGTTACTTTAAAAGAGAAAATGCCCGTGTTTCCACTCGACTGCTTATTTTGAATTTCATAACCAGGGTGTGTTTCAAGTGCTGGGTAGTAAACTTCACCGATCAGCGGGTGTTCCAATAAGAACTTCGCGATGGCCGTTGCATTCTGCTCATGACGCTCCATACGAAGCGCAAGCGTCTTCATTCCCCTCATAAGGAGCCAGCTATCTTGCGGTCCAAGCACAGCACCAATGGAATTGTGCAGGAAAGCCATCTGCTCTGAGAGTTCTTTGCCCTTGGTCACGATGAGACCAGCGAGTACGTCATTATGACCGCCGAGGTACTTGGTTGCGCTATGAATGACGATATCAGCACCAAGCTCAATAGGGCGTTGAAGATATGGTGTTAACAACGTGTTATCGACAATTGATACGATACCCTTCTTACGAGCCCATGTACACACAAGTTCAAGGTCTGTAATCATCATCAGCGGATTCGTCGGTGTCTCAATGACAAGCCCTTTGGTATTCGGCTGGTACGCCGCTTCCAGCCCATCTAAATCATTCGTATCAACATACGTAGCGGTCACACCGAAGCGCGACATGATTTTCTCAAGCAGACGATACGTACCGCCATATAAATCCAAGGAAACAATCAGATGATCTCCTTGGCTGAAATAAGCGAATATGGTTTGCAGCGCAGCCATTCCTGAGGAACAAGCAAAGCCTGCATCTCCTGACTCTAGTTGAGCAATAGCATCCTCGAGCACCTTGCGAGTCGGGCTTTTGGTACGTGCATAGTCGAATCCTGTACTTTGCCCAAGCTTCGGATGACGGAAAGCAGTAGCTTGGTAGACTGGGAAGCTGATAGCTCCAGTAACGGGTTCTTGAATAGAGCCAATTTGGGCGAGACGACTTTCGATTTTCAACAAAGGGAGTTCCTCCTTAAGGGTATATGGGTTCGAATTACAATTGCGAGCTTGCCAAGCTTTCGTTGATGTTCGTGTTCAGTTCAAAAGGCGTTTCTTGATAGACATAGTAATTCAACCAATTGGAGAAAAGCAGGTTCGCATGAGCTCTCCAAGTATTATAAGGCTGTCTGCTCGGATCATTATTCGGGTAATAATTTTTAGGAATATCGATGGAAAGCCCTTTACTGACATCCCGATCGTATTCCCATTTCAATGAACAAGCATCATATTCCGAATGTCCGGTTACGAAAATATGCTTTCCATCTCGCGTTGCGGCGATATAAACACCGGATTCTTCAGATTCCGATAAAATCTCCAAATCCGGACATTGCTCAATGTCTTCACGACGAATATCCGTATGACGCGACTGCGGTACATAAAAGACTTCATCAAAGCCGCGCAGCAGCTTTGTATTCGGTACCTGAACGGTATGAGGAAATACACCGAACATCTTAGTATCGAGCGCAAACTTTCGCACACCGAAATGATGATATAAGCCCGCTTGAGCTGCCCAGCAAATATGCAGAGTAGAAGTGACGTTATGCTTACTCCAATTCAGGATTTGCGTCAATTCCTCCCAGTAATTCACATCTTCAAACTCCATCTGTTCAACAGGAGCCCCCGTGATAATCATACCATCCAGCTTTTCATCTTTAATATCGTCAAATGTTTTATAAAACATTTCCAAATGCTCAACGGAAGTGTTCTTAGAAGTATGAGTTTTAGGATGCAGAAGCACGAATTCCACCTGCAATGGCGTATTCCCGATTAAGCGCAACAGCTGCGTCTCCGTCGTTTCTTTCGTTGGCATCAAATTCAATAATGCAATTCGAAGTGGACGTATATCCTGGTGATACGCGACAGATTCGTCCATGGTGAAGATGTTCTCTTGGTTTAAAATTTCTTTGGCAGGCAGGTTGTCAGGAATCTTGATCGGCATCCTGTTCACTCCTCTTCATAAGTTTTAAATGGGTATTAAACGCAAAAATGACCTTCTCTGGAATCAGAGAAAGGCCATGGAAAATCAAAGTCAATGTCCTTCTCTTATCTCCCAGATTCGCTTTAATCAGCGTTTCCGCAAGAATTAGCACCGTGCATCCCTTTGCTTGCAAAGGTTTGTCGGTTGCCGGGTGTCATAGGGCTAGTCCCTCCACCTACTCTTGATAAGAAAATGTAACGTATGCGATTAAAATTATCATACTATAAATTCAACCAAAGTCAAGGCATGAAATGATTGTCTAGAGAAGTTAGAGCAAAGAAATTGCATCGGTCTGTCCACTTACAATAAAATCGATACAAAATGTATCAAACTAATATGTTTAAGCAATCATAAAAACGGGTTATATGATATTAAACCATTAAAACAATCATATACATAACAACATTCTATTGATAAACCATGAAAAGAGGTCACCTATGTCAACCCAAACGATCGACAGCTTCTCCGCTTTTGCTTCATTGAATCGCTTTTTCGCCCTCATTGAAACCACAAAACCAACCATACAACAAGCTGAGGATGCCGCAGCCCTGTTATGCCGTATCTACGGTGCTAACAGTGAAGAAGAACTGCTGCAGCGTGGTGATCCTGAATTAATTGAGATTTACAAAGAAATTAAAAACAAAATTTTGAAAGCCGCCATGTAGTCATGGTGGCTATTTTTTTGACACCGCCTCCGTGTTATTTCCATACATTATCTAAACGACACTTTACCCAATTTCTGCAAACTTTTATGGCTTGAAACGTAATATATGAAGGGTTATACTAGACAAGTATTCGACACGGACGAAAAAGGAGGGCATACGTTTGGACGGAGAACCGAGGAGTAGAACCTGCAAGGATCTTGAACAATTTAATAGTGTAGGAATGCAGTCGGTTATTCCTTCATCCGGAGCCTTGCTCTAACTGATGAACTAACCGACTGATTCCATTCAAAGGGGTGGATCAGATGAAAACACGGTGGGTTCAGAATGGCATTTTTACGTTGGTTGATGACGTGACTGTCGCCCTAACACCTCCAGAAAGAGGCTTTTATTGGATTGATGCAGGGGTAGAGGACTTAGAGATCCTTCAACCTTTGTTCCATCTTCATGATTTGGCCGTGGAGGATTGCTTAAGCGAAGAGGAACAACGTCCCAAAATTGAGTTCTACGATTCGCATTATTTTATCGTTATTAATAGTATTCGATTTGATGATGAAGAAATTTTCCTTCGCGCACTTAATCTATTTCTAAGCAAACATGTCATTATTACCGTTACTAGACAAAAAATTAATGAACTTCGAGCTTTGAAACCTTTTCTCTGGGAAGAGGAAGTAAACAGCGCTGATCGTTTTCTATACCATCTGGTCGATCTTGTCGTCGATAATTATGTGGCGGTCGGTGACCGTATCGAGGCCAAGATTGAAAAGCTGGAAGAAGATATCTTGGTAGCAACGAAGAAGTCGCATTTGAATGAAATTATCGGTCTTCGTTCAGAGATTCTATGGCTCAAAAAAGTGCTAGTTCCTCAGCGCGATGTGATTGGAACACTTGGCAAGAAAGAGCTTAGACTGATCGACCATCAGCTGCAAAAATATTTCGGAGACATTTATGAAAATGCCGTAAAGATCGTGGATACGTTTGATACGCTGCGCGATCTCATGGGCAACTTACGAGAAGCCTATCAGTCTAGCGTCGCTAACCGAGCGAATGAGATCATGCGTGTTTTCACAGCAACTTCGACGATCTTCATGCCTTTGACATTCATTACCGGCGTGTTCGGGATGAATTTTGATAACATTCTCGGTCTTCATGTGGCTCATGGCGATGAAATTGTATTGGCGTTCATGGGTGCATTGGGCATAGGCATGTATGTATTATTTCGGAAAAAAGAATGGCTATAGATACCTTATGAAAGTGGAAATTTCAAGGGCTTCTTGAAGCAGTAATGCTATCAAGGAGCCCTTTTTGTGTTGTTTAAATGAGCTTAATTTTAACGAATTTCCGTTTCCCCACCTGAATAATATCCCCATCCTGTGGGGTTATTTGTTCATGTATATGCGTGATCTTCTTTTCATTGATTTTCACTGCCCCTTGTTCCACACTGCGTCTTGCTTCCCCGTTGGAAGCTTGCAGTTCTAGTAAAACGAGAAGCTTGATGATGGTGATTTTGCCTTCTTCCAGCTGGCTGATGTTTAGCGTCATTTCTTCGATGTCTTCGGGCAAAGCTCTCTTTTGGAAAACGGTGATGAAATGCTGCTCTGCCTCTTCTGCCGCCTGCGCACCATGATACATCTGCACATATTCCTTAGCCAGCTTCATCTTGGCATCCCTCGGATGGATGTCACCTGCTTCCAGCCCTCGTTTGAGATCATCCAAAGAATCATTCGAGATGGCCGTTGTTAATTCGTAGTATTTGGTCATGAGCGAATCCGGAATCGACATCGTTTTGCCGAAAATTTCGTTAGGAAGTTCATCGATGCCAATGTAATTTCGCAAGCTTTTGCTCATCTTCTGAACACCGTCCAAGCCTTCGAGCAGCGGCATTAGAATCGCTACCTGTCCATCTTTCATCTCATAAGCACTTTGGAGCGTTCGGCCCATCAAAATGTTGAAAGTTTGATCAGTTCCTCCCAGCTCAATGTCACTTTCAAGAGAAACGGAGTCATATCCCTGCATTAAGGGATAGAAAAACTCATGAACGTGGATCGGCTGATTAGCTGCGTATCTTTTGGCAAAATCGTCCCGCTCCAGCATGCGCGCAACCGTTACTTTACCTGCCAGTTTCAGTACATCATCGAATTTAAGCGCTCCAAGCCAGGATGAATTGTAGTAGAAAGTGGTCTTGGTCAAATCTAATATTTTGGATAATTGCATCCGATACGTTTGCGCATTGTGCTTAACATCATCCTCTGACAGCTGTTTACGTGTCTCCGACTTTCCGGTTGGATCCCCAATGCGCCCTGTGAAATCTCCAATAATCAGTTGAACCTCATGTCCCAAATCTTGAAATTGACGCAGCTTCTGCAAAACAACGGTGTGACCAATGTGTATATCCGGTGCAGATGGATCTAAGCCGAGCTTCACTTTTAACGGCGTTCCTGTAACTACAGCGTGAATGATCTTTTGCTTGAGTGCTTCCTCAGGCACGATTTCGGCAGCACCCCGTCCAATGACAAGTAATTGACGCTCCACTTCCTGCTGTTGTATTTCAGTAAGCTGATCCCATGTCAACATTGTTTAATCCCTCCTTATCGTGATAAAACAAAAAAGACAACCATCGCGTCCACAAAGGGACGAGAAGGTTGTCTCGCGGTACCACCCTAATTAAAGAGAAGGATTCGCGCTCTCATTCGCAAATTTCTCTTTCACTTAGATTCATAACGACAAATGAATGCCGGGTAAAAGCTACTGATGCTCTTAATGAGCATGTTCCCTCAACCAACTCAGAACTGTAATTCGGAGCCATACTTGCATCGGTTTGCACCCTACACCGACTCTCTGCAGCAGCGGCATTACTCCTACTTCGGGCATAGCCCATGTTCGTCATCGCTTTAATTGTTATTTAGATTATTGACCATTTAATCATATAATCCTTTGCGATGTCAACACCAGTTAGCTCGCAGCTTGAGAAGCAAACCTTTCCTTCTCCCTGCGGAAGCGCAAACGAAGCAAACGCAGCCACTCATAGGCGCGGTCAAGTTCTTTGCCTTTGAGCTCCTCCGTGCCGATGATGCGCAGCAGCACCGGCTTCAGGTAGCGATCACCTTCCGACTCGAAGGCGTTCCAGGCTTTGATTTGTTCCTCTTCCGGGATCGAAGCCAGCTCCGCTTCTACAAGCGGATCCATATCGTATCCTTCTCGCTCCAAATCCTCCACCCAAAGCAGCAATTCCCTTCGCGGCATCGTTAGCACAGCTTGCAAATCCGCCAAGCTTCCGCCGCCAGCAACCACCTCAAGAAGTTTGCGTTTGCTAACCTCACGGTCAAGCTCTGTACGCAGCTTTTGCTCCTTTTGAGCGTGGAGCCAAGCCTCAAACTTTACGGTATCTACGCTTTTAGCCACCCAATCTAATGGAAAGCCATTCGAACGTGTATACTCAGCAGTGAGACCCAGCACATCTGCCGCGTACATGGTCGTCTTCTGCTCGCCGAAGCCAGGAATTTGCTGCAGCTCTTCCTTGCTCTGAGGCAGGAAGACGGAGATCATACGTAGTACACGGTTCGTAGCGAGAATATACGGTGCTTTCCCCTCACGGGCAGCTTGTTCGCGTCTCCAAGCACGGAGTGTTTCGTACACTTCTTCACTTGGATTTTCTTCGCAGTAGTAGGTCAGCATCTGTGTCATTCTAGCTTTGCCTGACAGTCCTTGCGCTGATTCCAAATCCGTACTAACAAGCGGACGGTAACCGGAACGAACTTTATCCCGCAGCCCCTGGCGGAAAGCACTCAGCATCTCATCCCAGCTCACCCCTTGATACCACTGATCCTGCTGAATTTTGCCTGCGCTGTCAGGCTCATTCCAATAGACATTCCAAATGCCCTGTTCTTCCCCAATCGACACTTGGGCCGATGTAACGCGATGATCCCCCGCTTCTTTCTCCAATGTGTTCAGAAATACAATGTTCATGCTTTCTCCTCCAAACGGTAGCTAAAAATAGGTTCAGAAAAACGAAAAAGCACCCCTTCAGCAGTAGCTGAAAAGGTGCTTCCCTTTTTCTAATATCCAAATCATACCATGTTTGTCAGATGGGCGCAAGATATGTTTTGTGGACGAGCATTTTTCGGTTATAATGAGTTGCATACTAGAAAGAGAATGGAGGGCCCTCATGTCTGATTATGACTTTTTATATGATCATCAGGAAGAAACAACAACGCGTTTCGTATGTTTCGTTGGCAAAGCATTGCACAGATTTGATCTGGCAATCATGACTACATCCCGTTATTTCGGCAAAAAGCTTGTTATTGATTTGCAATCCGGACGCAGCGCTGTTATTGGTCCAGATGATCTGGATGAAGAAGGATACTTAGAACATGTTTATAAACTGAATGAGGAACAAGCGCAAGAACTCAATGAATTCTTGTCGCAAATTATTGGTTCCATTCATTTCACGGATATTTAAGCTGACTGCGGGGGACACTGGAAAAAGCATAGCAACCTGATAAGGAGGCTTTATCCATGATTGACGAATCCCCCCAACTAGCTAAAAAATCAGAAGCAAAAGGCTTCATCCCTGAATACCGCGATGACTTCACGGATCTGGAGACGGTTGAGTCGCAGCGCAATGACTTAATTCCAGAGGAATTTCCAGAAGGTCCTTATGGCACTAGCCTAAATACAGAATCGCTGGGAAAAAGTACACCTTGGCGTAAGGATCAACGTCCGCCTAACCAATTCTCTTACGAGAATCACGAGCTGCATGAAGGTATTAAGCGGGACTATCCAGGGGAAGACGACTATCGGAACGAACCGATGAATCAAGAATAAGCCGTATAAAATTGAGCGAGCCAAACGTTTGATACTACAAACGTTTGGCTCATTTTTTGGACGAATAAGTGCGTTTTCCGCGCTTAATCTGCTCGGATGCGCGGGACAATGTGCTTGAGAAGCTGCTTTTCAGCTTCTCAGACTCTACCACGAGCTTCGGCTCGCCAAGCTCTCGCTGAAAGCGCTTTTATTGCGCCTATTTGTTTGGGGGCGAACGATTAAGCGCGTTTTCCGCGCTTAATCTGCACGGATGCGCGGGACAATCCGTTTGAGAAGCTGTTTTTCGGCTTCTCAGACTCTACCCATGAGCTTCGGCGCGTCAAGCTCTCGCTGAAAGCGCGTTTTCTGCGCCTATTTGTTCGGGGGCGAACGATTAAGCGCGTTTTTCGCGCTTAATCATCTCTAAAGCGCGGGACATGTGAATAGAACCCAGCAAAAAAGCAGACCTCCATGTATCCGGAGATCTGCTTTTTCCTTTATTTACCCAACATCTCTAAATGCCTGCCAATATGATTGCGAAGACCTTCAGCAAAGGCATCTTCTTGTTCCGCCAACGTCTGGAAGAATTCGACAGCAAATTGTTTGCTGCCATCGGCGTTCTTGGATTGAAGCAGCAAGCCGTACATGATGTGCAGCAGTTGGCGAGCATTATTTTCTTCCATTGTAATCCCAAGTCGAACGGCGGTAAAGTGGCTTCGTTATCTCATGAAAATCGCCTAACGCTTAACCGATTTCTTCCATACACAGCTCCGCAAGCATATAGTTCGCCCTCGCCTACAGCGATTAGCTACTTTCCTGCTGCTGTTCGCACCATTAGAAGGGAAATATTACCTACTTATGTTTACGATGATGCATACCAGCTTGGGCAAGCTTTTGCCGTGCGTCAATATTTGACTGAGCTGCTTCTGTTCACAGAACGCTTCATCCTGTTGCATCCGTCTACATCTCCCGAACACGTGCGGATTTTCACTTGTTGAATATGTGAATCTCGTCCGTGTGCAAGAAGCGCTGCGACTGCTGACAACTACGAAACTTAAAGTTATTTTGAACGCTGAGCAGGTAGGCTTCGGATCACTTGTGCAGTTCGGACATGTCTTCCGTCAAATGACCAAAAAGTCACCTCTTCGTTATCGGCAATCGGCGATTACTTAAGTTAAAGTAACTAAGTGAACAAATAGTGCGTCATTGTCAAGCTATCCTCCCCTCTCTTATAATGACTTCAAAGCAGCATAATGAGAGGATGATAAACAAGTCATGAAGTATAGAAACATGGGTCGCAGTGGGTTAAAAGTGAGTGAGATTAGCTTGGGGAGCTGGCTTACCTACGGAACAGCCGCCGAACAAAAGGCAGCAGATGCTTGCATCGCAAAAGCTTTCGAAAGTGGCATTAATTTCTTCGATACGGCTAACGCTTACAATCGTGGTGAAGGCGAGAAAGCGATGGGGGCAGCGCTTAAGTCTTATGAGAGATCAAGCTATGTGCTCTCGTCCAAGGTCTACTTCCCGATGGGGGATGGTCCGAATGATCGAGGTTTATCCCGTAAACACATCTTCGAACAGTGTGAAGCAAGCTTAAAACGATTAGGTGTCGAGTACATCGATTTGTACTTCTGTCATCGCTATGACATCCATACACCGCTGGAAGAGACGCTTCGCGCTTTGGACGACTTAGCTGCCCAAGGCAAAATTATGTATGCCGCTGTCAGTGAGTGGAACGGTGCCCAAATTACCGAAGCAGCCGGTATTGCCGAACGTTTGCGCCTGAGACCGCTGATCTCTAATCAGCCGATTTATAATATGTTTGAGCGCTATATCGAGCGAGAAGTATTGCCTGTGTCAGCGCAAAAAGGATTGGGTCAAGTTGTGTTCTCGCCGCTTGCTCAAGGCATTTTAACCGGTAAATACAAGCTGGGACAGCCGCTTCCGACTGCGAGTCGTGCAGCTAACGATTCTGTGAACGGTGTCATTAACAGCTATTTGAATGATCAGGTGCTTCAAGTTGTTCATGAGCTGGAACAGGTCGCTCAGCAGCTCCATATCTCTCTCGCACAGCTCGCTCTAGCATGGGTACTCCGCCAACCCGGAGTAAGCTCTGCGCTTATCGGTGCGACCAGGCCTGAACAGATCGAAGAGAATGTGAAAGCCGTTGACATTGAGCTTGGAACCGAGACTCTGGAACAAATCGAAGTCATCCTTAAACAAGTAGCTAATTTCTCACCTGCACGATAAAAATGAAAAGGGACAGGGCTATTAGCAGCCCTGTCCCTTCCTTATGATTTTATCCAATTAGTCTTATAAAGCCTTTGAATTCCAATTCCTCGAACTTGCTAATGACTTTTTCCCGTTCCATTGACCATCCGCATTCCTCAAGCGCACAAGCGACAGGCGCATCCAAGCGAATCGTAGCCAAATCACGTGATAAATGCAGCATATCGATCTCCGCCTCAATTTTGGCGCGAACACCTTTTGGCAGCGCCGCTAAATTTTCCAAAATCCCGGCGATGTCCTGATATTCTATGAGCAGTTTGGTCGCTGTTTTCTCACCAATTCCTTTTACCCCTGGATAGTTATCCGCCGTATCTCCGGTTAAACCCTTCAGATCAATAATTTGAGCAGGTGTTAAACTTTTCTCTTCCATCAAGGTCTCCAGCGTATACACCATATAGTTGGATTGACCTTTTTTCATAATAATAACTTCCGTATTCTCATTTACAAGCTGAAGCATATCGTGATCGCCTGTGAGAATCTGCACCTTCGTAGATGGACTATATGTACTTGCCAAAGTGCCTATGCAATCATCCGCTTCGTATCCGATAACACCCACATTAGGAATGTTGAAGCTAGCCGTAACTTCCTTCACTAAATCAAACTGCGGGATCAGCTCTTCCGGAGCAGGTCCGCGATTCGCTTTGTAACTATCAAATTTCTCCGTACGAAACGTCTTGCTTCCCATATCCCAGCAGCAAACAACATGCGTGGGCTTGAACGTCTGAATCGCATCTAGCAAATATTTGAGAAAACCATAAACCCCGTTAACCGGCGTGCCAGCACTTGTTCTCATTATGTAACCACCGGAAGAAGTAGCGTAATAACCACGAAATAATAAAGCCATGCCATCGACTAGCAGCACAGATTCAGATGATGTTTCGGACAAAATAATCGCTCCTATTCTATAAATCATAACGTATAAGTTCTACTTGTAGTATAGCATGGGAACGGTTGTTCAGCACACAAAAAACCGCTGCTAGTAAAAGGTACCAACAGCGGTTCTTCCCATAGCCGTTATTGTAGTTATGCAGTGTTAACAACGGGGGATTATTATTTTGTATTCTCAAACAATGTTATAAAAATAAACTATCCATGTAACATAAGTTAACCTAGAATGATGAACAGAGCAGAAATGAAATACTCACATTAAAGACGATATTGATATCAAAAAAATAAAGAAAAGAGGATGCATAGTGAATCCAAAAACGGCACCCGAAAAGAAACCTTTTTATCAAGGCCTTTTTTTTCAGATTATGGTATCAATCATCGGAGGGATTTTAGTCGGTTATCTTTGGCCGACAATTGGTGTCGCGCTAAAGCCAATCGGCGACGGTTTCATCAAGCTTATCAAAATGATCATTTCGCCGCTTGTTTTTGGTGTTGTCGTCGTTGGTATCGCGAAGGTCGGCGACATCAAATCTGTTGGTAGGATAGGTGGGAAAACCCTCCTTTACTTTGAAGTCGTTACAACCTTTGCCCTAATCATAGGCATGGTAGTGGCGAACTTATTCAATCCCGGCGCTGGAATGCATATCGATCCTGGAACCTTGACAACGGATGCTGTCAATAAAGTTACTAAGAGTTCTACACTTCCAAGCGGAGCGCAATTTTTCCTGAATATCATCCCAGATAGTGCCGTCTCAGCGTTTGCGAATAATACAATGCTGCAGGTACTGCTCGTTTCCTGCTTCTTCGGTTTTGCGCTTATCCATGTAGGCGGACGAACTTCAGAGGTTGTTGTCGATCTTCTAGAGCATTTCAATAAAGTCGTGTTTCAAATTATGGGCTATATCATGAAGCTTACGGCTATTGCAACATTCGGCGCGATGGCGTTCGCTGTTAGTCAGTATGGGATTACCACACTCGTGTCGTTCGGTAAACTCTTTGTGGCCATGACGATCGCTTGTCTTGCTTTCATCATTGTGTTAGCTATTATCACACGGTTATTCGTAGGCATCAGCCTTTGGAAGTTGATCCTCTACATTCGAGAGGAGATCATTCTCGCTTTTGCAACAGGTTCGACGGAAGCGGTCATGCCGCAGCTCATGAATAAATTTGAGCATGCCGGCTGCAACCGAGCTGTTGTCGGACTGGTTGTTCCGACCGGATATTCATTCAACCTCGACGGGGCATCAATCTATTTATCACTCGCTCTTATATTTCTTGCCCAAGCCACCGGCGTCGAACTGAGTCTTATCGAGCAGCTTATGATTCTGGGTGTGCTTTTGTTAACGTCCAAGGGGATGGCTGGTATACCAGGTTCTGCATTCGTGGCACTGTCAGCGACAGCGGCGGCGTCAGGTTCGATCTCCATGGCCGCCGTTGCTCTAATGCTTGCACCGGACCGATTTATGGGAAATTATCGTACGACAGTGAATATTATCGGCTACGCTGTTGCCACCTTCGTCATTGCGCGTTGGGAGGGTTTGCTTGATCTTAATCGCGCGAAAAGCGCCCTCGATGGCAGTCTTCCCTATACTTCGGTTGAAAATAACGTTTTAGCTGTGAATAAACAGCAACTGAATGCTTAAAATCAATTTACTAACGGAATTGTCTCCTCAAGTAAAACCTACTTGAAGAGACAATTCCGTTTTTACTAGTAAAAGGTACCAACAGCGGTTTTCATCTTCTATGCCGACTTAACGGCTCGTATGCCATTTAATTTCTTGAATAAATTCAGTCACGGATTCTTGCAGTCGATCTGCAATTTCATCGTCCAATATGGCTTGTCCTTGATCGCCCCAGGTCACTTGCTTATCAAGTACATACACACCTTGCAGAATGTTCTGCGCGCCTAATGCTGACAGCACCGGTTTTAGAGCATAATCTATCGCGAGCAGGTGAGATATCGTCCCTCCAACGGCTAGTGGTAGCACGACTTTACGCTCAAGTCCTTTTTGCGGAAGCAGGTCGAGGAAAGCTTTTAACACGCCTGTGTAAGAGGCTTTATAAACCGGCGTAGCAACGAATACGGCATCTGCCTCAGCAACATGCGCGTTCGCTTTCACAATGGCTTCACTGTCAAATTTGGCATATAACAAATCCTCTGCCGGAATGTCGCGCACCTTAATCCATTCCACTTCCAAGCCCGCTTTCAGTAGTTCGCTTTTTGCCACCTCGATAACGCCATGCAAACGGGACGTAGGTGTTGGACTTCCTGAAATAATAACCACTTTAGCCATATGATTCACTCTCCATTAGGGTTTGGGATGAAAAAAAAGACTCCGCTGCCTTTGCTCTGTACAAAGTGGGAGTCTCCTGTTGTTGGGTCGACTTATTTTAATTCATAGTAATTTACTTGGGTTTATATTACCATTACCTTTTAGGAGCGTCAATACTTTTTGTTTAAAAGAAATTCCAACCCGGCAGCCACCGGAGGAAGAAGGAATACTTGGATGGAATGATCATCCCTGAAAGAATGGGATAGAAGAGAACAAACAGAACGAATACGGCAATTAAATATCCGTAAACCCATCTTTTCTTATACTGCTGACGTCCTTCTTCTAGATACTCTTTGATGTAATAAGTTAAGATCAGCACAAGGAATGGCACCATCGCAAAATAGTGATAAATAAATGTGAGCCTTGGCACCAAGATCCACGGTAAATACTGCGAGCAGTAAGCGATTAGCAGCACCCGCAGCAGCTTATCTTTACGTGTAATTGCCACATAAAAAGAAAGGATAACGGCAATGAAGCCCGGCCACCAGACTAACGGATTCCCGAACGAGACGATGCTCGAAAGCATGCCTTGCGGCATGAGCTTCGCTTGGTAATACCATATTGGGCGGAGCATCATCGGCCACTCCCACCAAGGGGAAGAGAAAGGATGCGTTGCGACCAAATCTTTATGATATTTGTACATGTGCACCTGATAAGTGACTACATCCTTCAGATTATGCCCCGGTCCGGGAACCATCATGAACGGAATATAGGATAACGTATAAATACCTAGCGGTATGATGATAAACGTGAGTACGCACCACAGTAAAGTAAGCAGCGTGTTTCGTATGAAAAGCTTCTCTACAACCTGTAGTCGGCTGCGCTCCGGTTCTGTCAGTGGAGGCTCAATTTCCGCTTCGCGCAGCAAACTTCGTGCGAATCGATATTCGCTGAACCGCTCTAATAAGGATAATAGCAGCAGCACGGCAAGTCCTGCACCGCCATAGATAACAATCCACTTGGATGCAGCTCCAATGCCGAAGAAAAGGCCTGACAGCCCTAAGGGGATTAACGTAGTCCAAAGCTTTTCCCTATAGAAGCTAAGCGTTGTGTAACGATACATGAAATAGAACATCAGCATGATGAAGAATACGCCGTAAACATCTATCGTTGCGATTCGCGTCTGAGCAAAGTGCATGAAATCAAAGGTAAGCAGGAAAGCAGCAATGAACGCATATTCCGAACGGCCGAACATTCGCTTTGCGAACACGTACATGATTGGAATCATGCCGACACCGAACAGCGTTCCGATGATTCTCCAACCAAATGGATTCAATCCAAACACATAAATGCCAATCGACATTAGTACTTTACCAAGCGGTGGATGCGTGCTTTCATACGGCTCTATTTGATGAAGATGCTCATAGGCGGTTCTTGCGTGATAGATCTCATCAAAGTAAGACCCATTCATATAAGTAGGTGTGTACGGTACCGTGGTAGGTTCATCAAATAAATTAGCCGTTGTACCCTCATCAGCCGCGTTTACATCTTGTTCCGAAACCTTAGCAATCGGCAAGATAGCTGTGCTGCCATCTCCGAAAATACCAATTTCATGAAGATGCAGCGCCGCCCCTTCCTGCGCGTCAATGACCATTTTGACATAACGCGCATCTTTCTTAGGCTCGACCGTGTTCCAAGTGAATACCTTGGTGTGGTCGGATTTCACTGATATTTGATCCTGCCACTGCGTACCGTCCTGTGAAAACCAGAACGAATAAGCCCCTTCACCTACACCTGCAAAGGTGTTTATTCTCGTAATGTTGTGCGAGCTTCCAAGGTCCGCAATGACGGTTTCGCTTACGCTTGTTGGCTTCCAAAATGTTGTAGGCGCTTTATGCCCACCTAGATGGAACAAAGCAATTATTGTGTAAACCAACACTAAAGCGCCAAGATACAACGCATCCTTTTTGGTGAAAAAACGTCCCTTTGTGCTTCTCTCCACCTCATCCCTACTTGGTTTGAAAATCGCGTTCCACCATTCGGATTCATTGTGAACTTCTTGCTCGATTGGCAGCGGAACTGGCTGAACTGGCTCCTCCGCCTTCTGTTCTTGTTGTGATTCCACGAAAAGCCTCCATCCCAATAAACATGCATAGGCAAACATCATAACATTGGTGGCCGAAACGACCAACATCAAAGGATCATATCTCGGAATGTGATAATCCTGATGAAAACTGCGTAACAGCACATCGGCTATATTAATAAAATGGGTGATACTAAAACCAATAAAGAGCCACAGAATCCGGCGATCCTTGATGTAAATGAAGCTGGTCAGCGCCAGCAATAACCCATAGTGCAAATAGCGCTCGTGCATTTTGGTCATACATATGAAAACAGCCGTGATAAATAAGAAAGCCACATACAGTAAGGCGCCACGCCGTCCTTTGCTGCGAATATATAAATAGCAAACAAAGACGATGGATAACGGCATAAGCACCCACCCCATCCACTGATAAGAGATGTGAAGGATACTGCTATTCATATCGATAAAATTGCCACCCAAGAGGGCCATAAGATTGAACGCGTTCAAGGAGGCATACGGATAGGAAGCTAAGGTGCCAGAGTATAGAGCAATCAACCAGCCATACCCTCTGCCAACGGCAAAAGGGAATGAAATCACGGCCATCGTTGCAGCTCCGCTTAGAACACTCAACAACAATACCATCAAGTTGCGCTTTCGTATAACGTCGATAAGTAGAAAAATACCGAAAAGAAGCGCCTGTGGCTTAAGAAGAAGCGCTAAAGCTATAAAAACTGCGGCTTGTGGGAGTTTCCCCCGCTGCTGCAGCAACAAAGTTGCAAGAATAAATAGCATAAAAAAGGAGTCAACCTGTCCCCATATTGCGGAGTTCGACCAAATCGCTGGATTGAAGGCAAACAAAGCAGCAATTTGAATAGCTTGTACCCATGTCCTTGCCCCGCCACGACGACTAATCGCAAGCTGATACAAGAGGTAAGCCGTGACTATGTCAGCCAAAATGGCAGGAAGCTTCAGAATGACCAGTGACCCTGCACTTTCCCAGGGAATCGACAGCTTGTGGTGCAGTAAGCCAACGAGATATAGGACATACATATACCCAGGAGGATAATCGAGAAAGTAATCTTTGGCGTTCGTGTACAACCCGGATAAACCTACCGTATATGCGCGATCCGCCCACGCTAGGAATGTTCTTACATCAGTATCATAGCCCACCCAGAGGGGAGCTAGATATAATCTTAGCAATAACGCGGTTAATAGCAGTAAACCCAGAAGAAAGAATTTATGGGGAACCCCCCACAATGGCTTGAACCAGCTTACCATGTCACAGCTCCTTAGATTTAGACTATTACCATTATACCTGTCCACTCTCTTGCAGAAAAGGAAAAAAGCACCGACCGGATAGGTCAGTGCTTGGGTTCAAGCTTTTCGATGCGCTCGCAAATTTCATGCAGCCAATCATAGTCTCCAGTGAGCGAAGCACAGAGCGATAAATTTTCCAGTTTCAAACGGTTCCATACATATGTCGCGTTAGCTTCCATACACAGCAGTAATTCATCCTGCTCTGCTCGTGTTAACTCACGCGCTCTGCGTAATGTCCATAACTCCGCCATACGTTGATGAACGGCTAACATGGTCTGGGATACCCTCCTGCTAGTGAAGTAGCTACATTATGCAGTATGGTCAAAGATGGAAGGAATGAAACAAGAGTACTTGTTGAAAACTGGTAAAATAAATGAACGAAATCCTTCAAATTGACAGGACAGAAGTTCAAAGAAATTTTTCGAATTGTTTAAAAAAATCTCTTTACTCCACTGGTATCTTTTCTTATAATGATGATAAATTAAAGGCAATGCTACCTGACAGGTACAACCTCGCATTCGAAACGATCGAATGAAAGGCATGTACCTGTTTTTTGTCGTTGTTTTTCAATGTAGTGAAAGGGGATTACGAACATGTCGATGACTATTGAAGCCGTGTATCACCGTCCAAAATTGAATTGGGCCTATGCCTACGATGGCAAAACCGTTCATTTAAGAATACGTACCAAACGGGGGGATGTGAAGAAGGTCCTCGCCTTGGCGGGGGATAAATATGCCTGGGAACGCACCTCCGAATATATAGAAATGACTATTCTAACCAGTGATGCATTATTTGACTATTGGGAAGTAGCGATTCAGCCTCCCTTCCGACGCTTGCGGTACGGCTTTAAGCTGCAATCCGGCAAGGAGCAGCTGTGGCTGACCGAGCAAGGTTTTCACAGCAAGGAGCCTATCGACTCTTCTGGTATGTTTGAGTATCCATTTTTGAATCCGGCCGATATTCTCACGCCTCCAGCTTGGGTAAAGGATGCTGTTTTTTATCAAATTTTTCCCGAACGATTTGCCAATGGCGATCCGTCCATTGATCCTGAGAATGTGGAACCATGGGGAGGCAAACCAACGCCAACCAATTTTTTTGGCGGAGATTTACTAGGGGTGATTCAGCATTTGGATCATCTAACCCAGCTAGGGATTACTGCGATTTATTTTACACCTCTTTTTGAAGCGACGACGAATCATAAGTATGATACTCGGGATTATTTGAAGGTTGATCCTCAGTTTGGCACAAACGAAACATTAAAGCAGTTAGTTGATGAATGCCACAAACGCGGAATCCGCGTCCTGCTTGATGCCGTGTTCAATCACTGCGGGAAAACATTCCCTCCTTTCGTCGATGTCATGGAAAAGGGAGCAGCTTCCCCTTACGCGGATTGGTTCCATGTCAGGGAATGGCCGCTCCGTGTTGAGGATGGGATTCCGACTTATGAGACCTTCGCATTTGAGCCTATTATGCCGAAGCTGAACACAGAGAATGCCGAGGTCAAGGCCTACTTGCTTGAGGTCGCTGAGTTCTGGATCAAAGATATTGGTATCGATGGTTGGCGTCTGGACGTTGCTAACGAGGTTGATCACCGCTTCTGGCGTATGTTCCACGATAAGGTTAAGAATGTGAACCCCGAGGCTTATATACTCGGTGAAATCTGGCATGATTCGATGATGTGGCTGCAAGGCGATCAATTCGATGCGGTTATGAACTACCCCTTCACGACCGCCGTGCTTGACTTCGTAACCACGGGCAAGCTCGACGGAGAAGGCTTCGCTCATGCCGTGGGATCACAGCTGGCCAGCTATCCGCAGCAAGCGAACGAGGCTGCGTTTAACCTGCTCGGCAGCCACGACACCCCTCGCCTGCTGACGCAGTGCGGCGAGGATAAACGCCGTATGAAGCTGGCTGCGCTGCTTCAGTTTGCTTTCCCCGGGACGCCGTGTATTTACTACGGCGACGAGGTAGGCATGAGCGGTGGCGGGGATCCCGATTGCCGCCGCTGCATGGAATGGGACGCGTCCTTGCAGGACCGCGACCTGTTCGAGTTCTACCGCAAGCTCATCGCCTTGCGGAAAAGCAGTGAAGCGCTGCGCACCGGCGCCTTGCGCTTCTTGCACGCTAAGCCGGGCGATGCGCGGCTTGTGCTAGAGCGCGTTAACGAGAATGAGCATCTGCTCATTTTCGTTAACGCAAGCAGACGCTCGGCGCAGCTGAGCGTCAAGCTGGGCAGCGAGCGCAGCTGGCGCGATGCGCTCGGCGGCTCAGGGCTGGCGGCGCCGGTCGGCGGGAAGCTTCAGGTGAAGCTTCCGCCTTTCGGCTACGCCGTACTGCGCGCGGAGTAGCACAGTTCTAATGGAAAATAGAAAAATGAGAAGGCAAGAATAACCTTGCCTTCTCATTTTTCTATGCCCCTTATTCAATGTTTACTTCTGGGAAGCTGTAAGCAACCTCTACTGAATGGTCATGCCTTGGTATGGGAATTGCGTTGAATAATTAGAAAACTGTTGAAAGGCTTGATCCAGCTTCGTTTGTTCCTCGGCCTCTAATTTGTAGTGCCCTTTTCTGAACATCATTTCAAATAGTTCATATTGACATTGATGTGTCTCGTTCAAAATCGTCATAATATCTTGGTGCAGTGACGTGTGACTTGCTTCCCTGGCAGATACATTAAAGCTGTCGGTTAAATATTTTTCCGTGGCCAGAATGTCATTTACTCGGTCACGGTCATTCAATTCAGGACCTTTTACTTGCGGCTCATAGGAAGGTTTAGGATTTTTGATGACTTGTGGATCTTGATTCTGATTCATATTCGATCCTCCATTATTGTTGTGATTGAGGAACTTTTTTCATTTCCTCTGTATTATTGTTTTGCAAATGTTTTAATAAGAGCATGTAATGTCGTTGATGCATTTGACCGGCTTTATCAATCAATTGTCTAATTTCTGAATCCGAGCATTCTTGTGCAAAATGGCGACATTTTTTCATGGCTAAGAGCTCCCACGATAGTTGGTCCTTTAAATACTGAGAGTCCTTGGTTGTAATCACCTGAGGCGGGACCTGCATAATGGTGTTTTGTTGTTGTTCCTGTTGAGTTTGCATGTTGTCTCCTTTACATTTTCAAGAATACATATAGCATGCACCTCTTTATAAATTTTATGACAATTATAGGCTAATCAGGAATAGCCTTTCTTATCAAAATCCCCCTCCGTCATCACTCTAGTCAGAGTTTAACGAAAGGGGATTTTAGTCCTAGCTTCACGCTTATCTTTCGGTTCTAATTTAAAATCACAGTCGTATAAGCAGGCACAGTGAGCTTATTTCCATCCATCTTCCAACCTTTTTGAGTGAACAACTTAACCTCCTTAAACGCACCATTCTCTTTATCTTCTCCTAGGTCGATCGTTTGTTCCTTCCCAGAGAAGTTGTGAACGACAAGCAGCTTCTGCTTATCCGTTGCTCGAATGAAGGTGGTAACACTGCCATTACCGGTCATATATTTACCAATGCCCCCATTTCTTAAGGCATCTTCCTCGTTTCGCCACTGGATCATCTTTTTGTAATGGTTCAACAGAGAATTGGTGTCCTTCAGTTGAATCTCCACACTTGGTGCATCATCCTTGTTGTAACGTGAAGCTTCCCAAGTCGTCTGCCCGCTACCTGACTTACCGTCCTCATTCCAGATCATAGGCTCTCGTAGATATTCGTCTGGCTTGACCCCCTTCATACCGATTTCTTCCCCATAGTAAATAAACGGATTACCCGGGAGGGTCAAAAGAATCGCAGCAGCCATCTTGGCATGGTCCATGTTACCCTTTAGCTCTGACATTACTCGATTTTGATCGTGATTAGATAAGAAAGGCGCATCAATAAACGTACCATTGGAGCTTTTTGCATATAACTCATAAATGCGACTTAGGAAAAACGCGACATCCTCCGCTTTCTCTGAATCGGCAGCTGTAATGAGCTTTTTCGCCAGATCGAAATTAAAAGAAGAATTGAACTTATCCAAATAAGGAGCAATTACGACAGGACTATCCCATACTTCTCCGATGATATAAGCATCTTTATTGACTTCATTCATCCCAGCACGGAATTCCTGCCACCACGCTTGGTTCTTCTTAACGGTCTCTGGAGTGGATTGCGTTGAATTGAAATCACCGTAAATGTGCTTAGCCGCATCTAATCGGAAACCATCCATCCCCTGCTTCAACCAAAACTGGCCTACTTTCACCATTTCCTTCCGGACATCAAGATTGTCGAAATTCAAATCCGGCATCCCATCCCAAAATATACCGAGATAATTCGACCCATTCAAGGAATGCCATGGTTTAGCTCCGGCGGCTCCATCACCTGGCATCTTATCATCCGCTCCCGCCCACGTATACCAGTTACGATAAGGACTGCCAACTCCCTCTGCTGAGGAAATAAACCACGGGTGCTTAGAGCTGGTATGATTCACAACAAGATCCATGATGACCTTTATTTTGCGCTTATGCGCTTCGTCCAGCAGCTTCTTCATATCTTCCAACGTGCCATATTGCGAATTAATGCCATAATAATCGGTCACATCATAACCGTGGTAGCTAGGTGAGGGATTAATCGGCATTAGCCAGATACCGCCAATCCCTAGGTCCTTCAAGTAATCAAGCTTAGAAGTCACCCCATTTAAGTCACCGATACCGTCGCCATTAGAGTCTGCATATGAACGCACAAAGATTTCGTAATAAATGTTGCCTGGTTGTTCGTCAATGGATTTGGCCGTTTTTACGCCGGAACTGTTACGCGCTGTACTTATTGGGCTCTCCGGAGACGTTCCATTAACTGCAGGAGCCACATCCTTGCTGCACCCAACCGCGAATAGAAGCATGGCCATCAGCAGCCAAGCTATCTTTATTAAATGACTCATACTATCATTCCTTTTAAATATAAAGTTGGCCCCCTAACGGAGGCCCCAGTACTATTTTGAAACTACTATATTCTCCATAGAACTAACCCTTGCTAGCCCCAGCAGTAAGACCTTCAACGAGGAATCGCTGTAGGTAAATAAACAAACAGGTAATCGGAACTGCGATAAGCACCGAGGCAGCTGCGAACATGGTAAAGTTACTATTTTGGAAATTCGCAACCATATCCCACAAGCCAACAGCCACCGTCCACTTTTCTTTCGAGCGAAGCACTAATCGGGCGAAAATGAAGTCAACCCATGCCCCATAGAATGTTGTCAACGAGATATAAGTTAGCATCGGACGAGACAATGGAATAATGATCCGACTAAAAATCGTAAGGTTACTTGCCCCGTCGATCCGTGCAGCTTCTTCCAAGCTTCTTGGAATCGTATCGAAAAATCCTTTAACCACAAAAGTTCCTGCTACAGGCGCCCCTGCGGTATATACCAAAATCATAGCGGCATGCGTATCTAACAAACCTAACTGGAATAACAAAATAAAGATCGCAATCATACTCATAAAACCAGGGAACATCCCAAGAATCAGGAGAGTGGTCAAAATATTTTTTCTGCTGCGAAAACGGAAACGCGATAGGGCATACCCACTAAGCGTCGTAAGCAGTGTACCGAAAATCATGCTGAAAATCGCAATTTTGAATGTATTCCAATACCATTGACCAAACAGAACACTTTTCGATTTGAATAGTTCCGTATAATGTACAAATGTAATTTTATCAGGAATGATGGAAGGGCTATATAAAGAGCTGCCCGGCTTTAATGAAGAAAGAATGACCCAGAGAGCTGGATAAAGACAGCAAACTGCAATAATCACTAGAAGCACATAACTGATTAACAAGCGTACAAAAGAGCCTCTTATTTTATTGATACTCATTGGATCATATCCTCCTCTTTGAAAGCTCGGGTTCTGCGGTAATTCCATATCGAGAAGGTCGCGATAATAACAAAAATAATAATCCCAATGGCCGATGCCATGTTGTACTTATTATTGTTAAGCGTCAACTTATACAACCATGTTACTAGCAAATCCGTTGCTCCCGCATATTGATAATCACCTTTAACAGGGTCGCCGTTGGTTAATAGGAAAATAACGTTGAAATTATTGATATTCCCCGCGAATTGCGTAATGAGAATAGGTGCTGTCGAGAATAAAACCATCGGTATGGTAATGATGCGAAACTTTTGAAATGTCGACGCGCCATCCACCTCTGCGGCTTCATACATATCCCTTGGAATCGTTGTCAAAATCCCCATGATAAGTACCATCGAAACGGGAATACCTACCCACATATTAACAATGATAACCGTTACTTTTGCCCAAAAGGGGTCTGTCAGCCAAGGTACCTTGCCTAAGCCGAATACCGCTAAATACTGATTAATGGGACCGAATTGCCCGTTAAATAAATTTCTCATCACCAAGAGTGAAATGATTTGAGGAATGGCATAAGGAAGGATGAAGATGGTACGCCAAAAGGTTTTAAATTTAATGCCTGTTTGTTGGATGAGCAAAGCCACGAGCAGCCCGCCAAAATAAGTGGTGACTGTCGCCAATATCGCCCATATCACTGTCCAAGTCAGTACGCCGAAAAAGGTGTGACTCCATGTTTTGAGCGTTAGCAAGTCGGTAAAGGTTTTAAACCCAACCCAGTCTACCAGCTTTGCAGGAGGAATGTGTTCGGGAGCGGAAAAGTTCGTAAACGCAATCATAATCATAAAAATAATCGGCATAATCGTCAAAAACAAAATACCAATGCCAGGAATCGTTAATAAGATCTGTGCAAATTTGAAGTTTAGGGCATGTCTAACGCTCTCACCAAAGGTCGCTGCAGGCTTTCCTTGATCTCTAAGCTTCCCTGTGCGATAAGCATCTTTCCATACGATGACATAAATAAATAGAAAGATGAGTAAGAACATGATCGTAATCAAGCCCTCAATTAACAAGAAAATCGAGTGATCTCCTGCTACGTTTTTCGTTATTTTATCAACGACCACTTGGCGTGTTGCTGCGTCCCCTAATGTGAAAATCCCCCAAAGCGCATGAGCGAGATTCTTTAAAAAATAGGACATCCCTATTGCTTCTATCACAAGGAATAGTATTCCCTTGATGTACTGTCGGTTGTAAAGCTGTCCTGTCCCCATGATTAGGAGGGATAAAACGGCAGCTATACGACTGTGTTTGCGCATAATTGAATCCTCCCCTTTCTCCTACAATGTTAGAAATCACCCGCCGAACGGTTCGACGGGTGAAATTAGAGTTTCCTTTATCGAAACTTACACTTACGCTTACTTAGCGCCAGATGCGTCTTTAATTTGTTTCACTGCATTTTCCAACGTTGCTTTTGGATCTTTACTGTCATTCCAAATTTCCCCGAGTGCGCCGCCGATCGGTGTCCATACGTTCCCCATTTCAGCGATGGAAGGCATAGCTTGAGATGTTTTGAACTGCTGCAAGAAAGCGGACACGATCTCATCACCCTTAACGCTTGGATCTTCTGCTACTGCTTTATTAGCCGGCAAGGATCCGACTGTTTTATACTCTAATAACTGTGCTTTCTGATCTGAAGCGAATCTTGCGAATAAACGAGCAGCGTTAGGATATTTGGAGTAAGAGTTCACATACCATGCTTTAATTCCCGCGAAGGATACAGCTGGTTTACCATCAATAGCAGGGAGTGGTGCTACGCCAAACTTAATACCGGATTTCTTGATATCACCAATCGCCCATGGACCGTCAACGTTCATGGCAAGCGTACCGCCAGTGAATAATCCTTTTTTGATGTCGTAGTTCACGTCACCGGATTTCAATGGTAGAACATCTTTCTTCACCGAAGCGAAGTAAGCCGCTCCTTTAACCGCGCCTTCGTTTGCTAAGCCGATGTCGTTTTTGTCAGTACCGTTTTTCCCGAATACATAACCGCCTTGAGCAGACAGAAACGGATAACTGAAGTAGAAGTTTCCGATATCCCACATGTAGGCATACTTATTTTTAGCCGGATCATTAAATGTTTTTGCAAATGTTTTTACTTCATCCATGGTCTTAGGAGCTTGTGGAATCAGGTCTTTGTTATAGAACATTGCGTAGGTTTCAACGGAACGTGGGTAGCCATAAAGCTTCCCTCCGAATGTGGTACCTTGAATGGCAACATCCGAGTTTTCTTTCGTTGTTACATCGCCATAGAAGTCGTTCGGAAGAACAAGACCAGCAGCTACTGCTTTACCAAGGTTATCGTGCGGGAATACAACAACGTCCGCCCCGATTCCAGCAGGACCGTCATTCGTTAACTTGTTAACTTGATCACCTGCGCCTACCTCATCCATTTTGACTTGAATGTTGTATTTAGCTGTGAATTGCTTAATGATTTCATCCATGAATGGACGCCATTCTTTGGCTTCCCAGACGAGTAATGTTGCGCCAGCTTCCGGCTTGATGTCTTCTGATGCCGCCGGTGTTGCAGCTGCTGCTGTTGCTGTCGCTGCTTTCGTTGCCTCAGGTGCCGCTGATGCAGCAGTATTATCGGTGTTAGAGTTGGACCCACACCCCGTCAGTGCTGCTACTAAGGATGATGCCACAAGTAAAGATGAAACTTTCTTCATAATAAAAATGCCCCCTTCAATATGTTGATTCCACGTAATTCCCGCTTTACACCACTTGTGCAAACGTTTGTACAACTTTCAATAGAAATCGTGACAACTCAATCATCGTTGGATTTTCGATGTCACTTTCACGTTAATCACAAGCCTAAAGCATGTGTAAGCGCTTCATTCATGGAGTTATTATATCTGAAAATTTTTATTCAAGAAAACGTTTGCACTATTCAAATTCAAGGAATATAGGCTATATTATCAATAAAAGCACGTAATTTCACACTAATCCTTACTTTTTCACAGGATTACATCCTTACTTCTATTATAAATCAATGCGCATTTGCAAACTTATTTCGTAAATTGGACGGTACGATTGATTTATTCTTGTGCAACTTGTGCAAAGTATATTTACTTCAAAGTTCGTATCAGTTAACATAAGCCATATATCTACCTAGGAGGTTGCCGTAAGATGTCCGTTACGATTATTGACGTAGCCAAAAAAGCGGGAGTCTCACCGTCCACTGTATCCCGCGTTATATCAGGACATCCGCGTATCAGTCCAGCGACCATTCGTAAAGTAAAGGATATTATGTCCGAAATGGGCTATCATCCCAATGTGATGGCGAAGAGCCTTGTGTCCAAAACGACACAGACCATTGGAATTCTCCTGCCTCGATCCGCGGAAGAACTCTTCTTGAATCTATTCTTTTCAGAAATCATTCGCGGCGTCGTTACACAATCCACTCGCAGCGGCTATGATTTAATGATGACCACAGGCACAACGGAGAGTGAGGAAGTCGAAGCTGTCACTAGACTTGTTAAAGGACGTAGAGTTGACGGCATCATTTTGCTGTATTCCCGTAAATCAGATCCCGTTATCTCCTTCTTACAAGAAATGAAATTTCCGTTCGTTCTTGTTGGTCGAAGCGAAGACTATCCAGATGTGCTTTCTGTCGATAATAATAATGTGCTTGCTGCCTATGATGCTACACGTCACCTCATTGCCCAAGGTCATAAACGCGTTGGCTTCGTAAGCGGTCCTCCGAATCTTATTGTTTCGAAGGATCGTATGGAAGGATATGTACAAGCTATGAGAGAAGCAGGCCTAGAGATACAATCCGAATGGATTGTCGAAGGCGAGTTTCTTCAAGAGAGCGGATATCGAGCGATGTCTTTTTTTATGAGTCTGCCGGAACGTCCAACAGCTCTTGTCGTCATCGATGATATCGTTGCTTTCGGTGTACTTCGCGGGTTAACCGAGCTTGGTTTTAAAGTCCCAAACGATCTTAGCTTGGTTGGTTTCAACAACATTTCCATGTCAGAGCTGTCTTCACCACCGATTAGCTCCATTGATATCGGTATCTATCAACTCGGATATACGGCTTCGCAAACGTTAATTAAAGCAGTAAAAGGAGAGACGATTCACCATAACCACATTATCATTCCACATCGATTAATGGCTCGGGAATCCTCACTTCTTTCCATACACAATTAAGGAGTTGCTCGACATGAATCAAGACAAAAAACCTTATTTAATCGACGCCATCGCTGGAAACTCAAGATTTCTAGCTTCTCTTGGCCGAACTGGTCGCTTGTTTCGCTTATGGTGGCCCCACATTGATTACCCTCAACATGTTGATGAAATTCGTACCGGCTTGTTCATAGACGGGATGAGTAACGAAACGAGCTGGTTTGACAGCAGCGAAGACGGCTGGCAGCATGCCGCTGGGTATGTGGATAGAACCAATATTTTCCGTGTGAAATCAAAGTCCACACAGCTTCCTATTGCTGTTGAATCCTTAGACTACGCCGTACCCCAAGAGGATATTTATGTTCGTCACTATCGCCTGACAAACCATGGAACAGAGCCAGTCTCCTTCCAATTCTTGTACTACTCGTCATTCCGCTCGATGGAAACTTCGTACTACCATACAACCCAATTCGATGAATCCATAGATGCATTGACCCATATGCGGCATGCTTATATTTTTTCGCTTTCCAGTTCAAACGTTTGCACAGGTTATCAAGCAGGTCATGCTTGGTCTTCCGCGCAAATGGGAATACTCAACGGAAACCAAATTGACATGACGCCAGATGGGGCCTTAAGCTGGCGATTCAATGATGTTCAGCCTGGTGAAACCGCCGAACTCCCTGTGTATATAGCTGCAGGCTCAACGCGTCAAGAAGCAGCAGACGTGCTGATTAAAGCCAAAAGTATGCCTGCTTCGCATTGGTATGAGCTGACGGTTTCCTACTGGCAGCAATTTTTGGCGAATACCGTGCCAGCTCCTAAGGCATCAGATGCCATTCGCGAGCTCTATGAGCGCTCGCTGCTCACAATGAAGCTGATGTCCGACGAAAGCAGCGGCAGTGTTGTGGCCGCGCCTGAGTTCGACGAAGGCTTCACCCGCTGCGGCGGCTATGCGTACTGCTGGGGCCGCGACGCCGCCTTCATTACGACAGCCTTCGACCGTGTCGGGCTGACGGACCTGTCCACTCGCTTCTACGAGTGGACGCTAACTGCCCAGGACGCCGACGGGTCCTGGCAGCAAAGGCACTACCATGACGGGCGCCTTGCGCCGTCATGGGGACTCCAGATCGACGAGGGCGCGTCGATCCTGTGGGGGATGTGGCAGCATTACAGCCACATCCAAGATCCGGCCTTCGCCGAGCGGGTATGGCCCGCCGTGGCGAAGGGAGCCGGTTTCCTCGTCAGCTTCCTCGACGAGGAAACCGGTTTGCCTGCGCCAAGCCGCGACCTCTGGGAGGAGCGCTTGGCGGAGCACACGTACTCGGCAGCGGCCGTGTACGGCGGGTTAACCGCAGCAGCCGCGTTCGCGCAGCTGCGTGGCTTTGAAACCGAAGCGGCCGCGTGGACGAAGGCCGCTGAAGGGATTCAGCACGCGATCAGCGAACGCTGCTGGAACGAAGACCGCGGCTCCTTCCATCGCGGACTGAAGCTCGCGGTTAGCGAGCAAGATTACCGCGAAGCCAACGCGAGCGGTGTATCAACTTCCATCGCTGTGAATGCGAAGGGATACCCATCCTTTATGCTCGAACACGACTCCATCCTCGATATCTCTTTGCTTGGTATTTCCGTTCCGTTTGGTGCTGTCTCTATCAACGACCCAAAAATGGTACAAACAGCCGAAGCAATTGAACTTGCGCTGACGGTGCCAGGCGTGGGTGGTATCAAACGCTACGAGAATGATCACTACATCGGTGGGAATCCTTGGATTCTGACCACACTTTGGCTGAGCCATTACCGCATAGCTCGTGGACAGTACGACGAAGCTAGAACGCTGCTGCAATGGGCCGTAGACCACCGTACGGAAATGGGCTTATTACCTGAACAGATCGACAAAGTGTCCGGTGAAACCGCATGGGTCGTTCCTTTAACTTGGTCGCATGCGATGTTTATCCTAGCCGTTTCTATGCTTTCTGAAGTAGATCAACTGCAAGCTACTATCACCACTAATGTCGAAAAAATACAATAATTTGGCAAAAAATGGGTAGTTTACATCAAAAAAGGTTTAATTCCTGTACAAAAAAAACTCTGCCTCTGCCTCAGGTCCTTGGTGTAACCCATTCTTTTGTGCATAGTGAGAGATGGATGTGGGTTCCAAGCGCTGTTGAAGTCGTGTTATTTAAATGAATTAGGCAGTAATTACACGACACAACTGTTACTTGGCGAGTTTCTTTGCAAGGGACTACTCGCTGCTCTCCGGTGTACAAGAAGACTTTAGCGTTTTGCAGCTGCATCCCCTTAGGGCTTCACTAACGTACGTGGAGAACGATTATTCGCTCAAAGTCCACAATAACTGCGAAAGTGCAGGTATTTTGTTAAAATCGTTTGAATAGAGGAAACGCCTGCTATTATGCAGGAATTTTTAGCTTTTCTATCCTGAAAATTAAAAAAAGACTGTAAAAGCCTGCACGTTTGCAGGCTTTTACGAATAGGAGCTATTCAAAGAAAAAAAGCATGTATAATTGCAGATTTACCATAATCGCAGTCACTTCTTCTCGTTAAAGTTCGCTCCAACCCAAAACATATTACAAAAAAAAGACAAATGAGCAAAATCTCTCATTTGTCTTTTCCTTGTTTTTATGAAGCAGACGAAGCTACATCATCCTCATCCGCACTTCCGCTATCCGTGCCTTCAAGGAAGAATTGAACAAGCTTCATATGCTTTTTCAGCGATTTCTCGTGGATAAGATTGATCTTACCGTTATCCAACGCGCCAAATACGTAGATTAATTCCTCATTGTCGTGCGACCAATCGAAGCCTTCCAGAAGCTGTAAAGAATTCGTCCATTCTTCGTTGTATTCTCCGTTCGGGAATAAGAAGCGATTGGCATACAGCGCAATACTTTCTTGAATCACACGATTGGCCGATGTATACTGCGCCAAGCCTGGTTGCTCTGGCATCATCGGCAGGATCGTATTAAAAAATTGGTGCAATATTTCTACATACGTCGATGGATCGTGGCGAATTTTGCGCTGAAGCTCATAGGATGGCTGCATTCTGCCAGAAAAAAGCATCGTCGCCGTCGCATATAACCAGCTGAAACACGTAAAGTTACGATTGAACGAAGTCAAGTTGTTGCGACGCTCAACACCGGCTGCTTTGAGATACACATTATGATCGACAACCTGTTGAATAACCAGATTTAACGGATCGATGGAATCGAAGGAATGACCAAGTTCTTTGCTCACCAGCTGGACTTTAGAGTTAAT
Organism: Paenibacillus andongensis; assembly: GCF_025369935.1. NCBI lineage: Bacteria > Bacillati > Bacillota > Bacilli > Caryophanales > Paenibacillaceae > Paenibacillus > Paenibacillus andongensis. Next base: position 6,234,725 of record NZ_CP104467.1, read on the forward strand.
ATCGCCGAACAACTGCTGCTCTTCTTCCTCTGTTAAGCCAATATAAATTTGCACAGCAAGCTGTGTTTCCATCAAATCCAGTCGTCTTCCCTCAAGCTGATTAATCGTACCTTCAGTCTCCTCAACCTCTTGCCTAATTTCAGCATCTTCTGGAAACTTCCGTTGCTTGATCTTTAACACCACTAATTTCTTCTCGTAACGTCTAACTTCTTTTTGCATTTGATCATTCACATAGCCTAGCGCTAGAATACGATGCTGACCGTCCAAAATAGACAGCTTGGAACCATGCTTGAGAAGGAATTCCTTCTCGCCTTTGGACAGTTGATTCACTTCACGCAAGGACAGCGTAACAGGTCCGAAGAACACATGATCGAGCTCACGCTCCTGCAAATAGGTGGAGATTTTACGTCTTTGCATGTTGCTCAGCTTACGCTGCACCATAGGGTCAATCATCGTATAATTCAGCAAATCCTGAACGCGTAAAGCTACAGTTGAAAGTCCGAACTTATCGCAAAAAGGATGAATGGTCATCTTAAGGCGTAATCCTTCCATTAGCTCACGTCCTCCTTGGAATTGTAAGAATCGGCATCGCTGATAAGAAATGCATTCTGATCTTGATAAAAGTTTTTGATATAGTTGTAGGCTTTCATAATGCGAGTCCGTCTCGGCAACCGATCCTTCTCTTCTCCCGCATAAATGTTGTTCCAATTCACATGAGGAAGTATTTTCAATACGTGCTCAAGTGCATAGCGATTAAATTTACCTGGTTTCGTAGCTTCTTCATGCATAAACATGGCTAATGCAATTTGGATGTTCTCAGACCATACGATTTCACCCTTAGCTGGTTCTGGCAAGTAATTCAGCAAGCCATTGAAATAGGTACCCGCCAAGGAAACAAGATCTTGCAGTTCTTTATCCTCATATTGATAACCATTATTACGCGCTGCTGATTTCATTCTGCCTTCGAACAAAGCAATCAATATTTCGATTAGCAAGTGATAGGAGAACAAATACTCAGGTGACTTCCCGCGTTCAGAGAACATATCTACAGTCAGCTTCTGCATGGCTGGTGCTTTGGCTGCAAGCTCCGATGCAGCAACGTGATAGAATCTGCGCTGATCGCGAAGTACCGCCAGGTTGCCGCCAAGCTTGCGCGGAAGCTTGTTAATGTCGGAGAATAACTGACGCTCTTGACGAGCATTAATGTCCAAATAGGTCATCGTTGAGATAGGGAACGCGTACAAACGGCGCAGCTTCTCCGTGATCTCTTCCATCTTGTCGTACTCACGACGATCCTTGGCACGTGCCATTTGACTTTGCAACGTCTCCATAATGCGTTGGAAAGCGGCCAAACGATGCTGACCATCCACGACATACAATTTCTCAATCGGCTGCAAGCGAAGTGCTTGCCCCTCTTCGTCATAATGACCTGCACCTCTTGCCGAGAAAATGATTCCCGGGAAATAAATAGGCTGGCGATCTTCTAAATACAAATTAACGTAATCAATGAGCTTAGAAAGATTACGCGGAATAATCGCACGTTGAACTTCTAAATCAACTTCATAGATTGAAAATAGTTTGCTCATGGGCAGTGTAGCAGCAATTGTTGCTTGCCCAAAAGTTTGCCCCAAAATTCCGGGAATTTCTACGAACGATGAAGGCTTCTGCTCAGCTAAAAGCTCAGATAATGAGGAAATGGCATCCATATGCTTACCCCTTTCAACTAATAAGTTTTATTTCAATACTTAAACATCTATATGTCTCTCATTCTCCTATTTTTACCAAAATCTCTAATTTTCATTCTAATGTACGAAGCCAATCTCCTATGCGCTTTGCCGCCTCAAGTAATCGACCCTCTTCTTGTACCAATGCAATTCGTACAAAGCCTTCTCCCTCGGCCCCGAAAGCGTCTCCAGGAATAACGACAACACCGGCATGATATAACATTTCCCGGGAAATTTGTCGAGATGTCCATCCTTTTGGAATTGGAGCCCATATAAACATTGTTGCCTTGGGTGGTGGTATGATCCAACCCGCTTCCGCTAGCGCCGAGATAAAAACATTTCGTCTTCTTTCATACACATGGGCAACGGAGTGATTATGCGCCATGTCTTCCTCTAATGCTGCAATTCCAGCCGCTTGAATGGCACTGAACACACCGTAATCGATATTGGATTTCAGCGTTTTAAGAGCATTCACGGCGCCTGTGTTTCCAGTTAGGAAAGCAATTCGACAACCTGCCATATTAAAACTTTTTGACAGTGAATGAAACTCGACAGCAACCTCCTTAGCGCCTTCTATCTCCAAAATGCTGATAGGCCGATAGCCGTCAAAAGCCATTTCGGAGTAGGCAAGATCGTGTACGACAAGCAAGTCATGCTTCTTGGCATAGGTAATCAAATGCTCAAAGAAAGCGCGATCTGCAACAGCAGACAATGGATTGCTTGGATAGTTAAGCAGGATGAATTTCGCCTTAGCAGCCACGTCTACTGGAATGTCCTCTAATTGGGGTAAAAAGTTGTGTTCTGCGCGCAGCGGCAGCAAGTAAGGTGCGACTCCCGCTAGCACGAGACTTGCCGAATATATGGGGTAACCTGGATCAGGGACAATGGCAATATCCCCAGGATCACAGAGTGAAAGCGCTAAGTGAGCAAGACCATCTTGTGAGCCCATCAGAGTCAATATTTCACTTTCCGGACTCAGCTCCACACCGAATCGATAGCTGTACCATCTGGCTACTGCTTCTCGAAACGCCAAACTTCCTTCAGAGGTTGGATAACCGTAATGCACTGGGTTACGAACGGCTTCTGTAATCGCTTCAATAATTCGATCAGAAGGAGGTAGATCAGGACTTCCTATTCCTAAATCTATGACGTCTACCCCTTGGTTCATAACCTCTCTCTTCCAATCTGCTACTTCTGAAAAGATAGCCGATCCTAGTTGACTAAGTCTCTTTGAGCCTGTAATTTTCATGGTTGATATCCTCTTTATGATGAATTCACTTCATATCATTAATTAATAGGGCGAGAACTGAAAAACATTAGCCGATAATGCCAACTTGATGAACAAGTCTTATCATATAAAGCAAAAACAAAACGAGCGCCAGATAAGCGATTCCGAATTTCCATCGTGTTTTCGCAGGGACTTCATAGTAAAGCTCCTGTATCCCTAGAGGTGTATAGTCCACTTTTACTTGCAGCCCTAAATAAAAACCATTCTCTTTCTGCATTCGTTCCACTTTGGTTAACTGAACTCTTTTGATGATGGATTGCTGAGGCAATAAAGCATGACCCTCGAACCCGATCCCTTGCCAGTACAACACAATGGTTTGTCTACTCTCTCCAGGGCCTTGTAAATCCGAGTAAGTCGTAAATTCTAGATCTCGTGTGTGATTTTCACCTGGAATGATATATCCCTGCTGGAGCAGATGATCAGCTCTAAAATCGAAACGAGTGGACACCGAAAGAAGCTCTTCTCGATTTCTGTATTTCACGTATTTTTTGTACAAATCCCAAGCAAACATGGCCCATATGATAAAGAAAATAAATTGACTTACACGACTATTGATATAGTAAATAAATACCAAACCGCCGATTAAACCAAGAATCCATAACCAACGAGTTACTGCTGTAGAAATACGCCCACCATCTAAAGGATGAATTGGGAGTAAATTAATTAAATTTAAATAGAATGCGGCGTAGGCAACCGAAACAATGACAGGAGAATCGATGTATACACCCAAACCAAAAGCGGCAACACCACCAATGGTCCCAAGAATAGGTCCCCCTATGCCAATAAACGCTTCTGTTGCAGCATCGGTAGGATTCTTTTTCATTGTAATCAGTGCTCCAAGAAAAGGAATAAATACGGGCGCTGAAACGGGAAGCCCCTTTAGCTTGGCAGCGAAAACATGACCGAGTTCATGTATGAGAATCATCAGAACAATGCCTATTGCAAAGGGCAGCGGAGCGAGATAGGCATAGGCCCAAATGGTAATGAACATCGAGATGATGGCTCCGCCAACTTTACCAAACTTTAGTAAGCCTAAGAGCAGCTTCCCTTGGGATAATAGAACAGCTATGAAACCACCAATGGCTAGTGGTGACTTTTTACCTGCTGGATTCTTCTTCTCTTCCAACTTAAAATCACCCCTTCGCCCATACTTCGTCATACTCTGCTTCCTTGAAGCCGACTGTTACTTTATGACCATCGGTTACGATCGGACGCTTAATCAACCTGCCGTTCGAAGCGAGCAATTCGAGCATTTGTTCTTGCGACATGCTGGGCAGTTTGTCTTTCAGACTCATCTCTTTATATACTTCTCCGGAAGTATTAAAAAACTTTTTGATTTCCAGACCGCTATCACGAAGCAGCTTAGCCAATTCCTTGGCAGAGGGCGGCGTTTCGAATAAAGGGACATTTTCTGTAATATCTACATGATGCTCTTTCAGCCACTTTAAGGCACTACGGCATGTCCCGCATTTATCGTAACAAAATACTTTTACTCCCATGATGTTTAAAGCTCCTTTAAGTCTAAGTTGAAATGAAACGAACTACTTAAAATTCTGAGGTAATTGATACGGAAAGTCAAGTTATAACAAAGAAAAACCATCCTGCAAAAGGATGGTTTCTGTTTATTTAGTTACTTTCGTGCAGCCATGATTGCAAAATAGTTAAATCCGCAGGCAGAGGAGCATGAAACTCCGTCCATTCCCTTGTTCCCGGATGGACAAATCCCAGTTTATAAGCATGAAGAGCCTGACGACCCAGTCTTCTACTTGCTTCAACTGCTGATAAACTCTGCTCAAACTCTGGAAGTGTATACATCTTATCTCCGAGCAGCGGATGTCCCAAATGGCGCATGTGCACGCGAATTTGATGTGTTCGTCCGGTTTCAAGCCAGATCCGAACTAAAGCGGCATGCGCAAATTGTTCCACGACCTCATAATGAGTTACGGCCGAATAGCCGTCAGCGGTAACGATACGAACATGCGGCTGTTCAGGATCCCGATCAATGGGTTCATTGATCGTTCCGCTTTTCGCTGTGACGACGCCCCACACAAAGGCTAGGTACTCTTTTTTCACCTGATGTTGAATCATCTGCTCCGATATTTGCTGGTGCACATAGGGCGTCTTTGCTATAGCCAATACACCTGACGTTTCTTGGTCAAGCCTATGCACAGGGCGGAAACGGCACGTAATGCCCGCTTGCTGCCAGTGATACACAACGCCATTGGCGATCGTGTTCAAATAATGTCCATGCGTCGGATGTACGATGATACCGGCATCTTTGGCTAGTATCAACAGATGCTCATCTTCATGCAGAATGTGCAGAGGAAGATCCTGAGGCAAGATATCCTCGGATTGCTCTTCTTCCATACGAATCTCTACACGATCGCCAGCCTTTACTTTAATATTGATGTATTGTCTAACCCCATTCACCGTTATGCCCTGCTCGGTCAACTTAATGCGGGATAGCAATTTGCGAGAGACCATCAATCTTTTTTGCAGCACCGTCTTTAGAATGAAGCCCTCTTCCTCCGGCGGTACGATATATACTAACGGTTCATAATAACTCATGATTTACGTCTAAACACCTCAGCGCTTCGCACATATTCCACATCCGTAATCCCTTCACGGTGATTCGCAGTGCGGGCAATGGTGAAGAATAAATCGGAAAGCCGGTTCAAGTATCTGCGGACTTCCGGATTGATTTCCTGTGTTCTAGCTAGCGTTACCACCCGGCGTTCAGCTCTACGGCATACGGTACGGCAAACATGAAGTGTGGATGAAACGGTACCGCCGCCCGGCAAAATGAATCGTGTAATATCCGGAGTTTCCGCATCGTATTTATCAATCCAAGTCTCCAGCATATCGACCATTTCGGCTGTTACTTTATATGGACGCAGCTCTTGCTTCAAGAGAGCAAGGTCTGAACCGCAATCAAACAATTCATGTTGCACCTGCAGCAAATCCGGGAGTAAATCAGGATACTTCTTAGGATCCATAAAACTCATCGCTTGACCCACATAACAATTCAGTTCATCTGTTGTGCCGTAAGCCTCAACACGATCATCGTCTTTATCCACACGGCCACCGATTACGCCTGTCTGCCCCGCATCACCAGTTCGAGTATAAATTTTCATTTTCAAACATCCTCCCTATTCCAAGGCTTTGATAATTCCATCATCTCATAAACACGCTGCATATCCAAGTGACTTCTTACATGGTCAGCCAGCCTATCAAAAGCAGCTTCTCTGCGTTCTTTGAACCGAAGGCCACCCTCAATTCGGGATAATCCTTTATGATTGCGAATACGATTTAACCAGGCTCTGCGGAAGTCATCATTATGCAATATCCCGTGTAAATACGTCCCCCAAACACGCCCATGATCCGCAGCTGCTCCGTCTCCGTGCAGATCGTTGTCAGAGCTGAGAGACTTAATCTGGAATGGGGTTACCATTTCTTGCAAATAACGCGTACGCCCCATGTGGATTTCATAGCCATCAATAACAATCTCAGTGCCATTTTCAGCAAAAAGAGTACTGCTTCCCTGAACTTGAACGGTTCGTTTTTCGGAAGTAAATACCGTCTCCGTTGGTAAAAGCCCTAGTCCCTCTAGCTCAGGATGATCGGATTCGTAGCCGTTTGGATCAAGCAGCTTGGCGCCCAGCATCTGATAGCCTGCACAAATACCTGCGACCCAACCATTCTCGTTTTGCGCGAAAACCTTCACTCGTTCTGCCAGACCAGATTCGTTCAAATGCCGTAAATCGTCCATCGTATTCTTGCTGCCTGGTAACAATACGACATCCGGTTCCCCCCACTCGGAAAGGTGTGTAATATAGCGGAAATGGACATCTTTCTCCTCTTGCAGAGGATCGAAATCCGTAAAATTAGAGAGGCGTGGCAAGCGAATGACCGCGATATCCAGCTGATCAGCCTGTTTCTCTTGAGAGCTCTCATTCCGTTTACTCTGCATGCGTTTGGAATCTAGTGAAGCTGAGTCCTCATCCTCAATGCCTAACTGCGGCAGATAAGGAATGACCCCAAGAACAGGTTTCCCCGTCCTCTCTTCCAGCCAATCCAAGCCCGGTTTCAGAAGACTAACATCTCCACGAAACTTATTAATAATAAAACCTTTAACCCGATCCCTTTCCACAGGTGTCAAGATTTCCAAAGTGCCTACGATTGAAGCAAAGACGCCTCCACGATCAATATCAGCAACGAGAAGCACAGGAGCCTCTGCCCAACCTGCAAGCCGCATATTTACAATATCGCGGTCCTTCAAATTAACCTCAGCCGGACTTCCCGCCCCCTCTAGCACCACGACATCATATTGACTGCGCAGCCGACTTAATGCTTCCTTCACAATCACTTCAGCCTGCGGCAAATAGGTCTCTCTATACGTCCTTGCATCTAAATCCGAGTATGGCTTCCCATGTACAACAACCTGAGCAACCATGTCTTGCTTCGGCTTTAGCAGAATCGGATTCATATCTGTTGTGGCTAAAATACGGCAGGCATCCGCCTGCACACCTTGTGCTCGACCAATCTCTTTACCATCAAAAGTAACATAAGAATTAAGGGACATATTTTGCGACTTAAATGGCGCCGTTTGCCAGCCGTCTTGAACGAGAATGCGGCATAGTGCAGCCGTTAGAATGCTTTTCCCCACGTCGGAAGCAGTGCCCTGGACCATCAGTGTTGCAGCTTGCATCGTCTTATTCGTCATCAGCTTGCCCCCGGTTCTGCATGAAATCGGCCATCATGTGACTTAACCCAGCTATTAACCGTTCATTGTCTTCGCGAAGACGAATTGCAACCCGGCAATAGCGTTTATTGAGGCCTTCAAAAAGGGAAGCATCTCGGATCAAAATCCCTTGATGCCCCAAATGCTTCTGGGCCATCTTCACATCGATACCCATCCGCTCAGGAAATGAAAAAAGCAAAAAATTCACATCACTAGGTACGACCTCAAGACCTAATTGCTCGAGCTGTTGGGTGAGCCATGGCTTCTCTTCCTCCAGCCACTGCCGGCTGGACTGCTCAAAGTGCTCATCATCAAGCACGGCTGATCCGATGCACTGAGCTAAATAGTTTACGCTCCACTGCACCTGAAGATGTTGAATTTGCCGAATCCTATCGGGGTGAGCCACCATAAAGCCTAAGCGTATACCCGGGATAGAATAAAATTTCGTCATCGAGCGGATGACGACAAGCTGCTGACTGGTGGAAGCAAGTTTGAGCAAAGAGTGTTCCTGCTCATTCGGTACAAAATCCATGAATGCCTCATCGAGCACTAATCTTCTGTTATCCTGGATAAGAATGTCCATCACCTGACGAGGAACCCGCTTCCCTGTCGGATTATTCGGATGACCTAGAAAGAACAAGTCCACCTCCGAATAAGCGGCTTCAATATCATGCTTCTGCATTTCAAAATCGTACGATGGCGATAGAGGGATGTTGTAAATACCGCCACCTGATTTATGAACCGCCTCCTCATATTCACTAAAAGAAGGCCTCGCTAATCCGGTCACAGAGGGCTTTAACACTCGCGCTGTCAGATCAATCAGCTCCGCTGCCCCGTTGCCAACCAGAATGCTTTCCACTCCGATATCATATTTCAAGGATAGCTTATTTCTCAGCTCACGCACGGCGGGGTCGGGATATTTGACCATATCGCGCCACCCGTCTCTGAGAATATGCTTCACGACCGAAGGAGGACCTAACGGATTCATATTCGAGCTGAAATCCAAGAATTGCTCCTTCGGACGGCCAAAGGCTTCTTCTGCCGTCCAGAGGTCGCCTCCATGCCCATAGCGTTCTAGCATGATATTCACTCCTTTCTCTGAAATATAAACATTTGAAGTAAAATCATTGATGCACCTTGAACTAACCGTTTTCATGAACACAGTTCGAATAGACATTATCCCAATTGCATATCGCTTCTTCAACGTTGTAAACCTACATGTGGGAAGTTGCGAAAATGGTAGTGCCCAACAAAAGTAGTGTTTCGAGAAGTTCGTTCAAGGCACCGTATGTATCTCCGGTTAAACCGCCTAATTTACGGCTTATATACGTGGCCAAAATCCATCCTGTTAAGATTGTGCCTATAGCAAAGCTAAAAATAATAGTTAAACCTTTGGTGAAGGAGAAAGATGTAACGCTAGAATCAGCTAGCCATGTGGAAAGTATTACGACTAAAAGCGTAGTTGCAAAGAGGGCTACTAAGCTAGACATAGTCACATGCCATTTGGTAACTCCGCGAAAAAAACTCCCTAATCCTGAGTCTCGCCGGGCATAGGGCCAGCCATGTATAGCTGCAACCATAAACCAACGACTCCAGATGGGAACGATGGCAAGTAAGATGCAAACACCGCCCATTCCGCCAGTATCAAGCAGGGTGTACAGTAGCGAAAATTTGAGAAGCAGATGGAGAAGACATACGATGACACCCATGGCGCCTACGCGGCTGTCTTTCATGATTTCTAGCATTTGCTCACGGGGTCTGTGGCTAAGAATACCATCAGCGGTATCCATTAGCCCATCTAGATGCAGGCCCCCTGTTAAGACGACCCAGAACCCAAGCAGCAGAACAGCTGCTGGCATCGCAGGCAGGACGAAACTTAACCCATTGCCTGCAAGGAGTAAAAGAAGACCGATGACAAAACCCGCTAGCGGATAGAATATCACGCTTCTTTGGAATACTCGGTCTGTATAGTCAATTTGCACAGGAATGGGCAAACGGGTTAAAAACTGAAAGGCTGCTATGCAAGCACGCAGCCAATCTAGTAAAACAGAACGAGTAGTATGCACAGCAATCCTCCCATCACTACAAAGCTGACGCCGTAAAGCATCCTCACGGCGTAGACGATATCCTGCTGCGTCCGTAGACGCAGCGGCCAGCCCAGGCGGGCGCGCTCACTCGCAGCGCCGCCATAGACGTTCAGCCCGCCCAGCTCAATTCCGAGTGCCCCGGCTACCGCCGACTCCGGAATTCCGCTATTCGGGCTGGGGTGCAGGTGCGCGAAGCGGCGAATCGCTGCCGCTGCGCGCTTCGCCGAGAGGCCCGGCTGCAGCAGGGCGACGAGGATCAACAGGAGGCCGGTCAGCCGAGCCGGGATCCAGTTCATAACGTCGTCCCAGCGGGCCGACGCCCAGCCGAAATGACGGTATCTGTCATTTCGGTAGCCGACCATCGAATCCAGTGTATTCGATGCCCGGTACAGCATCGCGAGCGGTGCTCCGCCGATCAGCGCATAGAACAAGGGCGCGATGACCGCGTCGACGATGTTCTCCGCTACGGTTTCCACGACCGCGCGCGTCAGTTCTTCCTCGCCGAGCTCATCTGTATCGCGGCCTACGATGTAGCCCGTGTACTTGCGAGCATCTGCAAGATTCCCTGTACGCAGCGGATTGTAGACAAGATAAGCGGCATCTTTTAGTCCTTTAATAGCAATCGTTGTGGAAATAAACCACGTAGAGACCAAGTATCCGAGCCACTCATGTACCGACCGAGCAGCAAGGATGAGCAGCAGCATCACGCTGAAGCTAAGCATTACAGTAGAAACTGTAAGCAGTACACCCTTAGCTCGCAGCCATCCAGACGAATTAACTGACGTCTCATTTCCTTTATGTAACTTGCCTTCTACCCAGCGAATGAAGCGTCCGATGAGAATAACCGGATGTGTCGGCCACTTCGGATCACCAATCAGCCAGTCCAGCACAATGGCAGCAGCCGTCATACTAACGATTTCCTGCCAAGAATATATCCACATAGTGATCACCGTTCTATACTTAAAGACTTATTATTCCAGTCGATTATTCCAATCGATAAGCTCTGCTTTTTAGCTCCATGGGTATGCCAACCGTGACAAGAAATACCTGCTCACATACCTCAGCTAAGCGTTGATTCATTCGTCCTGCCAGGTCACGAAAACGGCGGCCAAGCGGATATTCCGGCACAATGCCGTCACCCACTTCATTCGTAACCAAGATGAGATGTCCACTGTAGGAGGACACTGCTTCTACAAGCTCATCTATGCGTTTCATTACCTGAGTAGAAGCATCTGCCTCTCCCTCATGATGGAGCAACCAGTTGGAGAGCCAAAGTGTCAAACAGTCGACCAAGACCACGGCATCTTCCCCGCTCTCCTGCAGGTGAAGCAGCAGCTCGCGCAGATGGAAAGGCTCCTCCCGGGTATCCCATGGATACCCCGAGTCAAGCCTTATCTGCTGGTGCAGCTCAACCCGCTCCTTCATTTCCTCATCGTAGATGTGGGAAGTCGCAATATAAACCCCTCGCTCGCTGCCATGCATGGCGAGCTTCTCCGCGAAAGAGCTCTTGCCGCTGCGCGCGCCGCCCGTAACCAAAACCGCCATGGCGCCTTCGCCTCCTTATCAATGCTTACTGCGTAAGCTTGCCATTAACCGGCATGCCGCCATTCGTCTACCCCCGCGACACGCCTGCGCTTTCGAATGTCGCCATTTCCTTCATGATCTTGCCTGCGGCATCGATCAAGTTAAAGGCAAGCACCGCGCCTGTACCTTCGCCCAGGCGCATATCCATCTGCAGCATCGCTGCGAGGCCAACCGCTTCGAGCAGCTTCGCATGCCCCTGCTCCTGCGATAAGTGCGAGGCGAGCATGTAGGACGCGCTTAGCGGGGCTAATCGGCTCGCCACAAGAGCCGCTGCCGACGAGATGAAGCCGTCGACGACCACTGGGCAGCGATTCTTCGCTGCGCCAAGAATCACGCCAACAAGTCCGGCGATTTCCAATCCGCCGACCTTCGTCAACACATCGAGCGCATACTCTGCGCTTGATCTTCCATCTTCACTCACACGAAGTCCATTCACATCCAGCGCCTTATTCACAACAGACACTTTATGCAGCCATTTGCTATTATCAATGCCCGTTCCTCGGCCAACAGCCACTCTGGCATCTAAGCCCGTCAAAGCGCACAGGATCGCGGCGCTGGCCGTTGTATTGCCAATCCCCATCTCTCCCATAGCAAAGAGACGAAAGCCCTTTTCCACCAACTCGTCCACAACTTCTACTCCGGCTTGTATCGCCAACACAGTCTCATCCAACGTTAATGCCGCTTCACGCGCCATATTTCGCGTTCCTTTTCTTACTTTGCGAGAAACGAGATCAGGATGCTCTAGGTCAGCATTGACCCCCATATCGACACAGACGACTTCAGCGCCGGCATGCCTAGCAAGTACGTTGACAGCAGCCCCGCCGTAAAGAAAATTAAGTACCATTTGAGGCGTTACTTCCGCCGGGTATGCACTAATCCCTTCTTCACATACACCGTGATCTCCGGCCATTACGATAACCGCTTTTTTCTCAAAAATCGGCATCACATCGCCTGTAATTCCGGCAACCTGACGCGCAATATCTTCCAGTTTCCCGAGGCTTCCCTGCGGTTTCGTCAATTGATTCAAATGCTCATTCGCTTGGTTCACCACATCTTGATGAATAGGCTTAATGCTATCTATAATCGCTTGCATCTTATTCATGATTGTATCCTCCGATAGCTCATCTATTTTCCTGGCTGTAATAAAATTTGCGGCGCATCGTTAACGGGGTGCTGCAGGACAATCGGTTCTGTTCCATACACTTCGCTGATTAATCCGCTAGTAATGATTTCATCGGGTGTTCCTATCGCTGCAAGCTCACCATTGTGTACAACCATTAATCGCGTGCAGTACTGCGCAGCCAAGTTCAAGTCATGTAGGACAGCTACAACCGTCAACTCGGATTCCTGCTGCCATTCCTTGATGTAATCCATCATCTGTACTTGATATCCGATATCCAAGAACGTTGTTGGTTCATCCAGCATAAGCAGTCGCGGCTGCTGCGCCATCACTTTAGCAAGCGCAACACGCTGTCGTTCACCACCGCTGAGACGCTCGATTGTTCGATCAATCAGCGGTTCCAAATGCAGCTTCCGGACAATCCCCTCAATTAAACCTTCCGCATCAGCCGACTCCTCGCCAAGCCAATTTTGAAAAGGATACCGCCCCATTTCCACCACTTCACGGACCGTAAAGCCAACTGGAGGCAGAGCATCCTGCTGGAGGACAGCAAGCCATCTAGCCAGCTCTTTCCGTGAATAGGAGGATACTAACCGGCCATCCAAGTCAACACTTCCGTTTTTAACAGGATCGATCCCTGATATGAGACGGAGAAGCGTCGACTTACCGCTGCCGTTTGGCCCAATAATCCCAAAAAACTCACCCTGCTTGATCTCAAAGCTGACGTTCTCCAGCACTTGTTGTTCCCTAAAGCTTTGGGAAAGGTGCTCCACTTTAATCATCTTGATCAACCTCTTAACGTTTTCTTATCCTTGTGGAGCAAATAAGCAAAAAATGGCGCGCCCAGAAATGCCGTGATGACCCCAAGTGGAATTTCGGTTGGACTTAGCAGGGTACGGGCAAGTGTATCTGCCCAGAGGACATAAATACCGCCGCCAATTGCGGACAATGGAATAATCAATCGATAATCCGGACCAACCAATAGTCGTACTAAATGTGGCACGATGAGCCCAACAAAGCCGATTACACCAGCAACCGATACCGCAGCAGCAGTAAGAAATGTAGCTACAATAAGCACGATCAACTTCGTACGCTCTACATTCACACCGAGATGTGACGCCTGCCGCTCACCCAAAGCCAGTAAATTTAACGACCTTGCATAGCTAAGCAGCACGACAAAACCAATAATTAAATAAGGCGAAATGATATACGTATACGACCAACCTCGCATGGCCAAGCTGCCCATTAGCCAGAAAATAATTTCATTAATAACTTGGTTGGAAATAGATACCATGAAGGATACGATTGCCCCTAGAAAAGCCTGCATGACCACGCCTGATAAAATAAGCGTCTCCATCTTCAGCTTCCCTTCGATCTGAGCAAGCTTAAGAACCAGAAATAAAGAAATAAGTCCCGTTACGAAGGCAACAATAGGTATCGACCATTGCCCAAACCACGCCACTTGCAATCCAAAATAGATTAAAAATGCGGCTCCTACAGAAGCCCCCGAGGATACACCGAGTGCATAAGGATCCGCAAGTGGATTGCGCAGCACACCTTGAAAAGCTGCCCCTGCGATTGAGAGTGAGGCCCCTACAAGAATCCCCAGTAATACACGGGGAAATCGTACTTTATTGATGATTTGTTCCGACGACTGCGGCCAGGTGGCATCGATGTGATCTCCCAGCCAAGGGATATGCTTGGCGAGAATACTGGCAATTTGCAGAACCGGTAGATTAGCAGCACCTAGCGACAAGCTCGCCACAATAGAAAGAAGAAGGAGTATAACCCCTACTCCTCCCCACAGCATTAATTTTCTTTTCATTTTATTTCACCAGTTCGGGATAAATGCCTTTCGCCATTTCAAGTAATCCATCGGTCAGTCTTGGACCCGGACGGCTGAGCATGTTCTGGTCGAGGCCGACCACCTGCTTGTTCTTCACGGCATCAATGGTATCCCAACCACTTCTAGATCGGATAATTTCATCAAGTGGTTTCTTGCTCTTACTATCGACAACCCCATTGGCGAACAGAATTACACCTGGATTTTGTTGAATGATTTTTTCTTCACTGATTTCATACCAGCCATTTTTGTCTCCTGCAACGTTAACACCGCCAGAAATCTTGATCAATTCATCCATAAACTCGCCACTGCCCACTGTCCATCCCGGGGCAAATTCAATGTATACCTTTTTCTTGTTCTCTTGCTTCACGTCTTTCACTGCATTAACAACCTTTTGACGGTCCGCTTTCATCTTGGCAACCACTTTTTCCGCTTGCTCCTGATGATCCGTAATGATTCCGTACGTTTGAATATTCGCAATGGCATCATCCAATGTTTTCGGCTCCACTTTAAACACGTTGATATTCAAAGCACGCAGCTTTTCTACTGTATCGGGTTTCATCGAAACCCCCGTAAACACAACATTTGCGTTAGAAGCGATCACGGCTTCTTGATTAGGCTTCGTTATGCTGCCAAGTTTCGGCTTCGTTTTCGCCGCTTCTGGATAATCATCATAATCAGATACACCAACAATATTAGCTTCCAGCCCTATTGCAAAAAGGGCTTCAGTCTCTGCCGGGGACACCGATGCAATACGCTCAGGCGCTTTATCAAATGTAAACTCTTTGCCCGTAGCATCTTTTATTTTCAATGGATAGACCGTCTTTTTGGCTGCGGATGATGGTGCCGTCGTTGCAGCAGGAGCTTTGGTCCCTTCCCCGCCAAGCTTAGACGGATTAGTGATTTCCGTTTCCTTTTTACCGCAAGCTGCTAGACTCATTGCTGTTGTTAACGCTACTGTAAGAATAAGTGCTTTTTTTACTGAATTCTTTTTCATCTGGCAAACCCTCTCTCTAAACAATTTATGTCGATTGACCCTAACAAAAAAGCCCCTTTGTTCTCGAAGGAACAAAAGGGACGATAAATCGCGGCGCTCAGCAATATCTAGGGTAGCTTCCTGATTTAACGCGATCCTTTTCCTCGAAGGATGTCGTAAACGGCACCATGGGCAGGTATCCTGACTCTCCCGGCAGTTCATGCCAGGATTACAGTGGCGGGACCGCGCCGGACTTTAACCGGCTTCCCTTTTAAGTGGCAATCTCTTCGTAAGTGAGCTTACCAGCACCTATGGCTGCATGTTTTACTATCAATCTATTTGTCGATTATAGACTTCTTGTTACTTTTGTGCAATTATTTTGAGCACTTGCAACGACTCATTCATCTTTGGAGCATTTTGAGGAATAAAAGCCACCAAGCCTTTTCCTTCAAAACCTTGCTCTTTCATCCATTTGTTTCCTGCAAGAGGAATACCATATAGATGCTTTTCAGCAGGCTTACCCTCTTCAGCAATTTGAATAACGCCATCCGGATAATCTTCAGGTTTGATGGTATCATCCAAAGAAACGAAACCCGCTTGATTACTTAGTGATTTGAATTGATCTTCGCCAAGAATGAAGATGCCATTGCCCCCGGCAGCTAGCTCCACAATCATTTTTTCCAACGAGAATATAGGTGATGTATTCACTTTGACTGTAGGAACCTCGCCCACCTTGGATTTCAAAGAATTCTCCAGCTTGTCCCCCGCTTCACTTGGAAAACCATTCGAGCCCATAATAAAAATAGATACATCCGGCTTCGGCCCGCCGCAACCCGTAAGCATCACCATAAGCCCCACCATCATAACCAACAGCCATTTCACTTTCATGTTGTGAGCGTACCTCCGTTTGTTATCTGAATCCATCGATAGTCGTGAGAAAAGTCGGTTTTCACCGACTTTTTTTCCCATTATGCATATATTCATTTATTTTTTGGTCTAGTATTGTGCTCAATTCAACGACGGAATCAGATGTCATTTCTTCCCCATCAAAAACCATCTGTTCTAACCTTCGTCGCAGAGAATGAATCTCTTCTTCTAATAAGGTAAGGGAGTTTTTCTTCTTCGCACGCTTGGTTAACCAACGTTGTCCGAAATCCTGTTCACGAATTTGAAAATGTTTTTGATAGGTTGATAGTTGATATTCCATAAAAGCCATGCTCATCCCTCCTTACTACAAGAATACCAGTTTTCATCAATAATGAACATATTTATTTACGTTAGCACTTACAATTTTCTCATAAAATTGCCAATTCTCTCCAATGCTTCATTTAGCTGCGAAACACTATAGGCATACGAGCAGCGTAAGAAGCCTTCTCCACCTAAACCAAACACATCACCAGGCACAGCAGCAACTTTTGACTCAAATAATAACCGCTGCGCAAACTCCTCTGAAGTTAATCCTGTAGCGACAATACTTGGAAATGCATAGAATGCGCCTTGCGGCTCATGACATTCAAGACCAATATCTCGGAACCCTTTTACGATCAAACGTCTGCGCTGGTTATAGGACTCGATCATCCGATCTTTCTCTTCCATACCATTCGTCAAAGCCTCGTGAGCAGCAACTTGGCCCATGACCGGTGCGCACATCACCGTATATTGATGAATTTTGGTCATCGCCGAAATAAGTTCATGGTGACCGCAAGCATATCCCATCCGCCAGCCTGTCATGGCAAAAGCTTTGGAGAACCCGCTAACCAAGATTGTCCGGTCTTTCATGCCAGGAATAGCCGCGAAGCTCACGTGCTTCTGACCATAAGTCAGCTCTGCATATATTTCATCGGAAATGACAATAAGATCATTCTCTTCGATGACTTTGGCAATCGGAAGCCAATCCTCATAGGTCATAATACCGCCTGTCGGATTGCTAGGATAGCAGAGAATTAATATTTTGGAGCGTGGCGTAATCGCGTCGCGAAGAGCTTTCTCAGTCAACTTGAACTGGTCCTTTGCGAAGGTCTCAATCCCAACAGCTACACCGCCGCTTATACTTGTGATAGGGGAATACGAAATATAACAAGGCTCAGGTATAAGAATCTCGTCGCCCGGCGTTATCAAAGCTCGGAGAGCTAAATCGATCGCTTCACTTCCTCCAACCGTAACCAGGACTTCATTCGACGGCTCATATTTCACTTTAAAAGACGTATGAAGGTAATCGGCAATCGCTTCACGAAGCTCAGGAATACCAGAGTTTGGGGTGTATTTCGTTTTACCGCGTTCCAAGGAATGCACAGCAGCTTCACGAACATGCCATGGTGTCGAGAAATCCGGTTCCCCTACACCAAGAGAAATAATATCTTCCTTGCTGTTACTCACCAAATCAAAAAACTTCCGTATACCTGAAGGTTTCATTTCACGTACGGCAGGAGCGAGGTAGTCCCTCATCGATTTTACCTTATTCTGCTGGATCGTTATCTCATCTTTGATCATGGCGTTCCCTCTTCTTTACGGCGAAACGAGCATTCGGTGATCATCTTCCTGATCCTCGAATATAATGCCGTCTTGTTTGTATTTTTTTAATATAAAATTCGTCTTAGTTGAAAGTACGCGATCTATCGGCGAGAGCTTGTTAGACACGAAAGAAGCGACTTGTTTGAGAGAACTGCCCTCAATTTCCACAAGCAAATCATAAGCGCCAGACATGAGATAAACCGATTTGACTTCTGGATATAAATAGATCCGTTCCGCGATCGCATCAAACCCGTGCCCGCGTTCCGGCGTAATTTGCACTTCAATTAGGGCGGTAACCTTTTCGTCATCCACTTTACTCCAGTTAACTACTGTCGCGTATTTGACGATGACCTTATCCGCTTCCATCTCGCTTATCGCTCGCGCCACCTCGGCCTCCGCCGTTCCTAGCATAGTGGCGATCAAGTCCGCACTCCTGCGGGCATCTTCCTTCAGTAGTTCGAGAATTTTAAGCTTCAAAGCATCCATGGTTAAACCTACCTTTCTGAAATCTGATTCGTTCATCCTTTAATCTTACAATGAATTACTGTCCTAATTCAATTACTGAGCTTGTTTTAGAGCGGAATATTTTTGTATAACCGAAATTTCCACCCTACAGATTGCAAAAAGGCCACCCGGGACTCCGAATAGCCTCTGATTACCAGTAATTATCAGGATTGAGCTTGAACCAAACTAACCTTCGATTCTGCTTGCAGCAATTTGTTCATCATGGATTCAATTTCACGATGCTCATACGTAGGACGTACATGAACATGACATTCTCCCGCCATACAACCGATTCCGACTAGTTTATTCTCATCATAAACCGAGATAACGTGATCCGATTGGAAATCGTTCCAATTCACGATCGCTTGGGCACCAAATGTTATGCATTCTTCTGTATATGTCTGAATAAATTCCTGGAATTGATCTTTTTCAGGAAGTGCGTTAATATAGGCTAGTTTCACAGTATTTCCACCTTTCATCCCTAACTTTCTTATACTTATACTCATAATTATACTCAATTATGAATTTTTATTCAATGTTCTTTCATCATCTTTTTTGTTAAGTAATAATGTAGAACGGCCCATCCGAATCATTTTGATCCGTTGGGCCGCTTTATATTTGCAAAGCTTATTCATGTATTTAATCAAAAATATCCATACTCAAATATCTTTCGCCCGTATCCGGAGCAATACAAAGCACTCTCTTGCCCGCGCCTAGCTTATGGGCAACCTGCATACCTGTCCACACCGAGGCTCCGGCTGAGGGTCCCACAAGAATACCTTCCATGCTGGCCAGCTCTTTCATGGTTCGGATCGCATCTTCGTCCGTCACCTGAACGATCTGATCGTATATGCTTGTGTTCAAAATAGCGGGTACGAAACCTGGACTCGTACCGACGAGTTTATGCGGACCCGGACTTCCTCCAGACAGAACCGGTGAACCCTTCGGTTCCACCACATAGATCTGGATATCCGGCAGCTTCTCTCGGAGCACCTCGCCTGTTCCAGTAATCGTTCCGCCAGTGCCTGATGTTGCAACGAATGCATCCAGACGTCCGTCCATTTGCTCCAGAATTTCCGGAGCCGTTGTCGTGCGATGAATACTCGGATTCGCTGGATTCTCGAACTGCTGTGGGATATAGCTGCCAGGTATCTGATCACGCAGCTCCTTCGCTTTCTCAATCGCACCCGGCATCCGCAGCGCGGCGGGAGTGAGTACGACCTCTGCGCCATAGGCCTTGAGCAGATTAATGCGTTCTTTGGTCATGTTGTCGGGCATGATCAGAATGGCTTTGTAGCCTCTGGCTGCCGCATTCATGGCAAGTCCAATGCCTGTATTACCGCTTGTCGGCTCGATAATCGTAGCACCAGGACGCAGCAGCCCATCTTTCTCCGCCTGCTCGATTAAATTAAATGCAGCGCGGTCTTTCACACTGCCGCTTGGATTGAAGTATTCAAGCTTTACGTAGAGCTCAGCATCATTCGGACCTACCAAACGGTTAATCCGCACAGCTGGTGTATCACCAATCAGTTCTGTAATGCTATTCACCATTTTTTTATGTGTCAAGGGTACCCCACCTCTTCCCATTAAAACAATCTATACCCACATTTTTATCGGGAAGCACGAAAGATGTCAAGTTCTAATTACAGTTAACTGCTTCTTCATAAAGTACCAGCTAACCAATGGTGAACTGCCAATGATTAATAACAGTACGTTTATAACAAGTGGCGCCGTACTCCATGAAATGACACAGATGAATACTAACACACCGCATATACGCCCCACATTGAGTGAAAGCTCACGAAGTACAACATACTCCTCCCGCTGCTTAGCGCTGGCTTCATTTGAACCAATGAGATCGAATACAGCCGACACCATAGGCACCGAATACATCGGAAAGAAGAGCGAAGCTCCTATGCCGAAAATAAGTAATGTGCTATACCCCATTTTCCAGAAAAAAGGAATAATTACGGCTACGATCATAGCAGCGCCAATCAGCATACTGATCTTACGAAAATGCGGCTTAACAAACCGTCCCGCCACCCAGAAACTCACTAAGGATACCGAAGATGTAATCAATACGAAACTCCCTAACCTCGCTTCACTTGATGTGGATATGTAAACGAGAAGTGCAATCATGAAACCAAAGACACCCTCTCTAACTCCTTGAAATACCAACGCTAAGCAAACGCGCTTCCAAGGTGTTTCAGCTTGCCTTAAACAACGTAAGGGAAACAACCATTCGTAGGTACCCTGTACCTTCCGCTTTTTCAAAAAGAAACTAATGATCACGCCTAGCACAAAGATACCTAACGAGATGGAAAAAATTAACCGATACCCAGGACCATCGCCCAAACTCACAATGAGTAAACCAGAGATCCATGGTGCTATTATTCCTGAGCCAGAACCCAATAGCCCCACCCAGCCATTGAACCGATCACGATTATCGGGGTCCGTCACTTCAAAATAGACCACATTAAAGGCAACCCAGAATAAGCCAGCTGAAATCCCCTGGACCATACCTAACCAAACGAAATAGTGAAAGCTGCTTGCTCCAAGCCACAATACCAGCATATAAAAGCCCGCGGAAACCGCTACGCCAAGCCGTAAACAGTTCATTTTATTGTGTTCCTTTACCCATTTCCCTGCTAACCAGAAAGTCAGCGCCATTGTCAAATGCGTTGTCAACGTAAACCAACCGATTAAAGCGTAGTCATTTTTGGCCTTCCACAAATAGACACCAACGAAAGTTCCCGACAAAGCATTTGCACTGCCAAATAGCGTGTGAACAATGAGCAAAAGAATCGCTTGCGCATCTAACCGGCCTTTCTTCTGTGTACCCTTAACTTGGGCGGCTCCACTTCCACGTTCTTCAAAATAATTACTTCTAGTGCCATCTATTGCCTTACTTGGCCCAACAAAATGCTTACTCTGATCCTTTTGCATATTCCTCCTCACCTTTCCCCATAGATCGAAATAGCTCTTGTTAAGCTTCCCCAATTGAGTGAAAATATGAGGCTGGACATATAAAAAAACCGAATCCATAAAGGACTCGGTTCCATAACTACTCCGATTTAATACGTTCAACCATGAGCAGTCGATCTGTATCAGATAAGATTTTCTCAACCTTAAAGCAAGACGGGCACACAAAGATATTCGAAGTAAAGGGACCTGTTAAGAAAGCACTTCCTAACGTTTTGGGAATAACTGGCGTGAATGAGGAACCACTCGTAACCTCGGTACCAGCAAACAACATCAGTTCATGGCAGCTTGAACACTCGGGTGCCTCTTCTTGTTCATCCGTAATATGCTGAACTTTTTCTCCGTATTTATCGAGAGGTTCATCCGAATCATCCCAGGCCAATGACAAATCTTCATCCGAATCGGCATATTCTTGTTCATCAAAGCGAAGCGGTTGACCTGTTTGCTTCACCTTTAGATCAATGGTTCTATAATCATTCAGTTCGTTAAAACAGTGTGGACATTCGTCCTCTGGTCCAATTTCTGGATCCCAAACGATTTCCGTTTGGCACCATGGACAAACGATTTCTTCATTGGCACTCATTACATAATCCTCCAACCTAATGCATTCATGCATATTTCAATAAATAATAAACCCCTGCCGCCATAAATACAAATGCAATGGCAAACAAAGTGCCCCACAGGTATTTCATTGTTCATGCCTCCAAGATTATGTATGATTCTAAGTTACACAAGCTCCGACCACGTAGGAAAGGGAGACAGACAGCGTCAAGGACAAGAAACCTACAGCGCGATTATCCTTTTTGATTTCTTCATCAATTTTGAAATAAGGCGTTAAGAATTCAAAAATGAAGTAGGCAACCATTAGAAGCAAGAATCCGTACCCTGCCCAGATGAGGGAATGCATCATCGTATCATTGTTTAGGATAGCGAAACGGAACAGATTACAAATCCCAAAAATCTTCCCACCTGTAGCCATCGCTACAGATAAGTTGCCTTTTTTGATCTCAGCCCAGTCATCATATTTGGTGACCATTTCGAAAATCGTTAAAAATACAACAAGCGCTACTACAGCAACTGCAAAAAAGGCAAGCGTCGATAAATACGGGTTACTTAGCAATACATCCACCTCTTCGTTCATATCGTCTCCTGCCTTCCTTCACGAAAGATAGAAGAGACTGAGTTTGACTCAGTCTCTCGCAGGTACTATTAGTATAGCATTAGGATTGTTTTTTTTCAGCAAGCTTTGCTTTCATAGCTGCCAATTCGTCATCAATTCCGCTGCTGCTTCCGCCAAGCCCGTCAAGCTCATCATCTAAGCTGCGGTTTTTTGCACGAATTTCACCGCTAGCTTGCGCTTCAGCTTCCATTTGAAGCACTTTCTCGCTCATACGGTCAAAACCTTTAGCTGCATTGTCCGTACCAAAACCAGACATCGCTTGATTGATTTGTTTTTGAGCTTTTGCCGTTTCAGCACGAGCAATCAACAAATCTTTCTTGTTCTTCATTTTGTTGAACTCGTCTTTCATTTCCGTCAATTGACTACGAAGCTGATCAGCATTCGTTTTCGCAAGATCATATTGGCGTTTCAATTCATCGTAACGTCCTTGGTGCTCTTTCTTGTCTTCTAGAGCACGGCGAGCCAGGTCTTCATTGCCTGATTCAAGGGCCTTCATAGCTTGCTCAGTACGTTTAGTGACCATCTCTTCGGATTCTTCAAACTGAAGCTTGAATTTCTTCTCAATTGCGATCTGCTTAGCTACTGCAGCCTCAGCCTCCATGATGTCTTCTTCCATGTCACGAAGAAACTGATTTAACATTTTTACAGGATCTTCTGCTTTGTCCAACAAGTCATTGATTGAAGCCATTGTCATATCACGAAGTCTTTTAAAAATTCCCATTTTTGAATTCCTCCTAAGGTTTATAAACATGTATTTTAAAATTTGGGTATTGCGAATACTTATTTTTAATCACCGGTGCTTACACATATTACATACGCAGTCCCAAAGAATGAGTTTCAAAAAGATGAAAAAATTTAAAAGTTATTTCAATTCGACGATCGTAACTCCTGCTCCGCCTTCGTTGTAATTCCCCATACGGTAGCTCTTCACATGTTTATGACGACGCAAATATTCCTGCATGCCAGTACGCAGCACACCCGTTCCTTTGCCATGAATCAAGTACACTTGACCCAAATTGCCCAAGAAAGATTCATCTAGGAATCGATCTGCCTCGATCAAGGCTTCCTCCATGTTGAGACCGCGCATATCCAGTTCCATCCGAATGTTATCATCTCGTGTTCGTTTGACGGTTGTAGCCACTTGATGTGCTGGCTTTTTCTGAGTTGTGCTGCCGACCTTTTCGAGATTCGACAACTCGACCTTCATTTTCATAATGCCCAACTGCACCGTTGCTTCTGTGGCGCTAACAATTTCTACGACGTGACCCTTCTGACCTAGGGTCACGACACGCACTTCATCCCCAGCCTCGATTCTCTCAGGTCGCTTCTTCGCCGCGCGAACCTGCTTCTCGCGCAGTTCCGGCGCCGCCTGGTCGAGGCGGCGCTTCGCTTCTACCAGCCGGTGATCCTTGACGCCACCGGCCTCCTCCTGAGCCATGCGCCGCAGATCGGCGATGATTTCATCGGCCTCGCGGCGCGCCTTGGCGACAGCCTCACGCGCATCGCGTTCGGCCTTCTCGAGCAGCTTATCGCGTTGCTCATCGAACTTGGCCTGCTGAGCTTCTAACGTTAGGCGCATCTCTTCCGCCTCTCGTCTCATCCTCTCAGCGCTTTGGCGCTCAGCTTCCGCAATCAGACGGTTCTCCTCAAGCGACGCGATCATTGATTCGACGCGCTTATCTTCCTCGCCCACTTGCGTACGTGCATGCTCAATAATACGTTTTGATAAGCCTAGACGCTCTGCAATCGCAAACGCATTACTTCGACCAGGAACACCAACAAGCAAGCGATAAGTTGGACTAAGCGTTTGTATATCAAATTCCATGCTTGCGTTAATGGTGCCTTGCTTTTGATAGGCATAAGCCTTTAGCTCGGAATAGTGTGTCGTTGCAATAATTCGGCAGCCGATTTGATGAATATAATCCAAAATGGAGATCGCTAAAGCTGAACCTTCAGCAGGATCTGTACCTGCGCCAAGTTCATCCAGCAAAACCAAGCTCTTTGGTGTCATATCCCTTAATATGCTTATGATATTCGTCATATGACTCGAAAACGTGCTTAAATTCTGCTCAATGCTCTGCTCATCACCAATATCCGCATAAATCGCATCGAATACACATAACTGGCTTCCTTCCTCAGCAGGAACAAACAAGCCTGACATCGCCATTAAGCTAAGGAGTCCCACTGTTTTGAGGGAGACTGTTTTACCTCCTGTATTAGGCCCAGTCACGATGATTTGTGAGAAGTCATTGCCCAACTCCAAATCAAGCGGCACAACGGAATCAGCCGCGATAAGCGGATGCCGGCCACGCTTTATTTTAATGAAGCCGCGATCATTTAATCTAGGCATTGTAGCTTTCAGTTCCCTAGCCAGACCAGCTTTTGCAAAAGTAAAATCAAGCTCAGCCAATTGATCTACATCCAGCACAAGCAAATCCACTTGTTCAGCAACGAGCTCTGAGAGTGCTCGTAAAATCTTCTCAATCTCAACTTCTTCCTTAAACTTTAATTCACGAATTTTATTATTTAATTGAACAATAGCATCTGGTTCAATGTATAGCGTCGCACCCGATGCTGACTGATCATGAATCATCCCGCCAAAGCTGGATCGGTACTCCGATTTAACCGGGATTACAAAACGGTCGTTACGAATAGTGATCAATACGTCCTGTAACATTTTCTGAACAGATGAGTTGCGAAGCATCTGCTCTAATTTCTCGCGGACTCTTCCTTCACCTGTGCGTAATTCGCTTCTCACACGAGCCAGTTCAGGGCTCGCACCGTCAACAACAACAGCATTCTCATCGATACAGCTGTTAATTTTATCTTCTAAAGATTTATTTTCTGTGAGTAACTCTACCTGCCCTTTGAGCATCGGAATCGCGTATTCTTCATGAACCGCGAGAACAAATCGCTTTAACCTGCGTGTACCGAACATAGTCGTAGAAATATCGAGCAGTTCTGAAGGGTTTAACATCCCGCCAATTCTAACCCGATGTAATGAAGATCTAATATCACGAATCCCACCAAAAGGGGCATTTCCCTTCAATCGCTCTACATTAACAGCCTCATCAGTTGCTTGCAGCCGAAGCTTGACGAGTTCAAAATCACCCTTAGGTTCAAGCTTTTCCACGGCATCCTTACCAAGCGAAGTAGATGCATGATGAGCAAGTTTATGTAAAATCTTCTGATAATCTAATGTTTTAATTATTTTCTTATTCAACTATCCCAACCTCTTTTCTCTACCCTATATTATAAACCAAAACAAGCTTGATTAGCTACGGAGACAATCGTTATATGGAAGATGCTGCCTACCATAATATTCACTCAAATTGGATACACTAAGCTGTGCACCTATCTTCCTGCCAAAAGGAATTGCAAGACTAGACACACCAAGCATTGTTTGCAAAAAATCACTTCTTGTCATGAGAACTTTTTCTCATTACAAAAAGAAGGAGGTTCACGAGATGCATCTTCTCGGACATCTGGTAAGGTTTATTGTTTCTGCTTTGGTTTTAATGTTTGTCAGCTGGTTAGTTCCAGGGTTTAAAGTCGGCGGTTTCTGGAGCGCGTTTTTTCTAGCTTTGGTCATTGCTGTTGCTGCTTGGATCATTGAAGGGATCTTCGGCAAACAAATCACTCCCTTTGGCAGGGGTATCGTAGGCTTTCTGGTGAGCGCGCTTGTCATTTGGGCCGCCCAGTTTGTCGTGAGTAACGTATCTACGAGTATAATAGGTGCCGTTTTAGCTGCTTTAGTCATCGGAATCATCGACCTATTCATTCCTGTGAAAACTCCCTTCGAACAAGGGATCTCAGGAAGAGAAGATCGTCGATAACATCTATCAGTTTCGATAACTGATACCCATGCTAAAGCCCAAAAAAGATCGGTCTGCCGCGTATTCACTCGCCGGACCGATCTTTTCTTTTACACATTTCTTTCACGAGTTTGTCACTGTTTTTTTGGAAGAGGTCGTGTACAATGATGAAGGAAACCAATACAATTTTGGAGGGGTATACATGAAGAAATTACTCGTTCTTTTAATGGGAATAGTCCTAGTCATTGCGATAGCCGCTTGTGGAAACAACGATACGAAATCAGCACAATCAACTACATCTCCCGCCGCCACAACACAAGCTGCCGGACAGCAAGTTGTATTGAAAGCTTCTAACTTCAAATTTGACCAAACCGAATATCGCGTCAAAAAAGGTGAGCCCGTTACTATTACACTTGATAATGCTCAAGGCGTTCATGGTGCATCCATTAAAGAATTCAAAATAAATCTCGATAACAGCAACAAAACAGTTACCTTTACGCCAGATAAAGCAGGTTCTTTCCCAATTAACTGTTCCATCATGTGTGGCAGTGGTCACGCTAATATGAAAACAACATTGGTTGTTGAATAGTCTAAGTCATCAGTTTATAAGTCCTTATCGCGGCAAGACAGCGGTAAGGCTTTTTTTGTATTTGCATAATAGTATTACCTTCATCTGATTTCTCATTTCATAAGAGACAATAACGTTACGTCAAAGCACTTGACAATACCTTAAATAGAGAGGATACAAATAAACGGATAAGAATGCATCCATCCACTTTCTAAACAAAACATCCTCAACATACTTAATGCTCTTGGAATTAGTGAACATATATGTACAGAAGTTGGTGTTGACCTTTCGAGAGGTGACAGTTGTTTGCTTTCTTTTATTTTGGCTGGATTCTACTCTTTGTTTATGCATCCTATCCGCACCTGAACCCATACGTGAGTATTGCTTATATAAAGCTTGCTGTAGCTTCTCCAGCATCAACTTAGCAGTTCGATAATTCACTTCAAGTAAGTTTGCGAATGCTGGAATTGAATAAGTTTGGCGATCCTGGATCAATGCTCGTATAGCTTTGAACCAAACTATCAAGGGAAGCTTAGATTTATGCATAACCGTTCCAGCAGTTAATGAAATTTGCGTGCGGCATTCTTTACACTCCAATAAATTACGAGTCCTTACTAAATAAAATAAACGATTATCGCAACTCGGGCAGCTAAACCCACCTGCCCACCGTCTTTTCGTCAAAAATCTTACACAATCTTCCTCTGTCTTGAGAGTGTCATCCAGCGATTCAAATAAATATGTATCCATGATTTGACCCCTCTCGATAATAATGCATTCCTAAAATAATTTCCTATAATTGTATTATATAGAACATTTGTTTGCATGTAAAGAAATTTATTTTTCCGAGATTACTATCTTGAAAATTCATTTTCTGTAGTATCTACAATGAAAATATCAATCAATCAATCAATCAATCAATCAATCAATCATCAACTAATTAATAATTTGATTGCAGTATTTCCGGTCTCGTCTTGTTCAGGGATATAGAATGTTTTAAGTCTTCGTGTTCTTAATGATTGCATATACCACAGAAAACACAATATCTGGAGATATCGGTTCAAGTAAAGGTATTTTTCGAAAATATAGGGTTAAAGTTCTTGCCATCTCGCAAATTGCGAGACTCGTTAGGAGTAGTAGCTTTGGCTTTCGGCCTATAGTGGGACTGGAGCTGGAGCTGGAGCTGGAGTTGTGGGTACGGGTGTGGGTGTGCTGTGGCTGTGGCTGTGGCTGTGTGGTTGTGGTTGTGGTTGTGGCTGTGGCTGAGGAAGTGGGTTTGGGTTTGGCTGTGGCTGAGGAAGTGGGTTTGGGTTTGGCTTTGGCTTTGGCTTTGGCTTTGGCTTTGGGTTTGGGTTTGGGTTTGGGTTTGGGTTTGGGTTTGGGTGTGGCTGTGGCTGTGGCTGTGGGTGTGGCTGTGGTGGCTGTGGCTGTTGTTGTGGGTGTGGCTGTGGTGGCTGTGGCTGTTGTTGTGGTTGTAGATACTACAGAAAACATATGTGTAGTGGATGTAAGTCGGGGAGTGCTGGTGCTGCTGCTCGTACTGATACAGGTACTTGGCTGCGTGGTGTAACTTATAAAAGCTGCCCTTTCTATTTTAGAAAAGCAGGCAGCTTCTATAGGGGGATTCCTTGTTTCCAGAGTTCTTGGAGTTTTCCTGCTATATTGGGTAATTCGTTAATTAAATACGGAGCTATGGTTGAGCTTGAGAGCAGCTTTTGAAGTCCATCTGAGGGCATGATGGTGATAACATTGACGGCTATAATGATGATCAAAAGTGCTTCTGCTAAGCCCAACAATGCGCCGCTCCAACGGTTGATGAAGTTCAGGCCAGGGGTTTTTGCTAAAATATTAAGTGCTCTGCCTACGATGACTAGTGCGAATTTTACGCCAAAAAACAATATAGCAAAGGCTAAAGCGTTTAGGATGTAGGTATCCAGATTTAGGCCTTTTACGATAAATTCGTATTTTTGGTAATTTTGATAGGTAGGCAGTGAAACTGCGTTTCGAAGCAGAGGGGCAAAATCCCTGTAAAAATAAAATGCAACGAGGTAGGCGAGAACAAAACCTGAGAGTGAAACAATCTGGGCAATAAATCCTCTGAAGTAACCAAGCAGCAGACCTAAAGCCACTATCGACAACATGACATAGTCTAATGTATTTAGTGTCACTGTGGATTACCTGCCAGGACTGTCGGTTTCTACAAGTTCGATCCACTCATTGTATTCATTCTGCAGTTTAGCGTATTCCTCGCGCAGTTCTCTATACTCTTCTTTGATGGTTTGAAGTTCTTTTTGTTGCGCTTCATCGTTCAAGCTTTGGTGCATTAACTCTTCTTTTTCTCTACGGGCTTGGGCTAAAATTCGTTCTTTTTCTTCTTCAAAATGTTGAGTAAGGGAGATTCGCTCTAATTGCTGCTGCTCTAGTAAGGCGTCAATTTGAGCTTGATATTGTGTTATAATGGTTGATTTTTGGTCCTCGAGCTGTTGAATAATGTTTGTTTGTCGCTCTTGGAATTCTCCAACTAGATTACCTTTATCTTGCTCAAAACGTAGAACCTTAGCATCAGCCTCATCCTGATAAAGGGCGGTGAGTGTTTCTATTTCCTCTTGGTGCGCCGTTGTGAGTGTTTCTATTTCTTCTTGATGTTGATTTGTAATTATATTTATTTTCTCTTTATGTTGGTTTGAAATTGTATTTATTCTTTCTTGAAGCTGGCTCGAAATTGTATCTATTCGCCCTTGAAGTTGGTTGGTGATAGTTTCAAGTTCCGTTTGATGTTGAGTTGTAATGGATTCAAGTTCCATTTGATGTTGGGTTGTAATAGTTTCTAGTTCTGTTTGGTGTAGAGTAGTGGTGTTTTCTAGTTCCTCATGATGTTGATTAACGAGTGTTTCCTTTTCCATCTGATACTGATTAGAAAGCTTGGAGATCTCTTCTTGATGTTGTATGCTTATGATTTCTTTATCTTGCAGATGCTGCTGCATGAGTGCTTCTTTGTCTTTTTGATATTGCTGATTTAACATTTCTTTGTCTTGTTGGTGGATTTCTGAGAGGGTCAGTTTTTCGACTTTGTGTTGTTCGTTCAGCTTTTGCAGCTGGTGTGCCTTTTGTTGTTTCTCTTGTTCGAATTGATGCTTTGTTTGTTGGTGTTGTTGTTTTTCTTGATCCAGCTGTTGTCTTACTTGTATTTGTTGACGTTTTTCCTGCTCTAGCTGTTGTTTGATTTGTTCTAGTTGTTGCTTGATTTGTTCTTGCTGCAGTTTAGCTTGTTCTTGCTGTTGTTTAGCTTGCTCTTGTTGTTGTTGTTTGGATTGTTCTTGCTGCTGTTTAGCTTGTTGCAGTTGTTGCCTCAGTTGTTCTTGTTCTTGTTTTGCTTTCTGCACTTCATGTTTCAATTGCTCTTGCGTTTGGTTCCCTTGAACTAGCTTAGCATTTTGTTCACTTATGGATGTCTGTTGTTGCTCGTATTCTTGTTTCAATTCGTTAAATTTAACGATTAATTTGTCATAGGAGGCTTTGGTCGCTTCTTGGTCCTTTTGTGCTTTGCTTAGTTCTTCCATGATTTCGTTCATACGGAAGCATTCATCAGCCATGTTTACGGCAGCTAGAACGGCGATTTTCTGTGAATCTAGCCGCGGATAGCCTTTTGCAATCCGAAACATTTGTTCGTTCACGTATTCAGCTACTCGCTTCATGTAATTGGTGCTGGTGCTTGCTTTTAATTTGTATTGGTGTCCATATATATCAACGGTAATCCTCGTTTTATCTTCAGCGTTCACTTTTTTATATCCTCCCTTAGATGAAAGGCTGGCCCTATCGAGTGTAATTTCGATAAGACCAGCCTGTTTTCCTGCAACTTAAATGAAAGTTACACTATTTTCTTAACTCTGCCTCATATTGTTGTTCAAGGGTTTGCACAACTTTGGCATGGAGCTCTGTTACTTCTTCATCCAACAGTGTTCTTTCTGCGTGACGGTATACTAGAGCAATGGCTACGCTTTTGCGATTTGCGCCTAAACGTTCTCCTGTATAGATATCGAATACTTGAATAGATTCCAACAAGTCTCCGGCAACTTCGGCGATGGTTTGCTCCATATGACCTACTGGTACACTAGTGTTCACTACTACAGCAAGATCACGCCCAATGGATGGATAACGCGGCAGCAATTTATATACGATTGCATCTCCAGCAGCTTCCAAGATTGGAGAAAGTTCAACCTCTAGCACGTAAGTGTCATCAAGGTCACGCTGCTGTTGGACGGTAGGATGCAGTTGGCCGATTCGACCTATGACTTGCTCACCTTCAGCTGTGTTTAAGAGGAGCTCCGCTGTTCGGCCCGGATGGAAACCATCTGGTGATGCAGATTTATAGGTGAGCCCTTTAACGCCTAGGTAATTTACAAGACGGTCAAAAATACCTTTGATATCATAAAAGTCGACAGCTTCGGACTTCTGTGCCCAATGTGCTTGTCGGCGTTTGCCTGTCAATACGATGGAAAGGAGAAGCTTCTCTTGCGGCAAGGCTGTAAGTAGAGACTCATCTGTGATGAATACTTTGCCGATTTCGAAAATAGCTACGTCATCCATCGTACGGTTACGATTGTAGCTAACAACGTCTAGCAGATGCGGCAGCAAGCTAGTACGTAGTTGGCTGCGATCCTCGCTCATTGGCATAGCGAGCGAGATGGGCTTCGCCGCGGGGTATAGACCCGGCAGAGAAACGGTTTGATCCGGCTGCGTGAAGGAGTAAGTGATGACTTCATGCAGTCCGCTTTGAGTCAAAAGATTCCGAGTGATACGACGGATCGACTGCTCTTTGGTCAAGGAGCCGGGCGTCGTCACACCGGTCATTAAGGTTGTCGGGATGTTATCGTAGCCGAAAAGGCGAGCTACTTCTTCGATCAAATCGACATCCCGTGTGATGTCTCCGCGGCGGCTTGGCACATGCACGAGCAGCTTGCCTTCGCCTGCCTGCTCGAATGTGAAGTGCAGGCGCTCTATGATTTGACCCATCTCGGCCAAAGAAAGTTCAGTGCCGAGATAATTATTCACACGGTCAGCAGCAAGCTCAATGCTGACCGGCTTGTGTGTGCCTGCTACGGCTTCTACGATACCGTCAGAGACTTGACCTGCAGCGTACTGAGCCATTAACGCAGCAGCACGGTTCAATGCCGGAAGCACCGCTTCCGGGTTCACCTCTTTCTCGAAGCGAAGACTCGCTTCAGAGCGAAGGCCTAGCTGGCGCGATGTGCGGCGCACAGAGCTGCCAGCGAACTTGGCGGATTCGAGCAGAATTCGTGTGGTGCCTTCGGTCACTTCGGAGTTAGCGCCGCCCATAACACCGGCAATCCCTACCGGCTTCGTGCCGTCCGTGATGAGCAGCATGTGCGGCTCTAGCGTACGCTCCACATCGTCGAGCGTGACGAGCTTCTCGCCGGCCTCAGCGAGGCGTACGTCGATGTGACCATTGTTCAGCTGATCAGCATCGAAAGCGTGAAGCGGTTGGCCGTATTCAAGCATCACAAAATTGGTGATGTCTACAATGTTGTTGATCGGGCGGATACCAGCCGCCATCAAACGGTTCTGCATCCACAGCGGAGAAGTGCCGACGCGCACGCCTTCGATAAGGCGAGCCGCGTAGTGCGTGCACTGCTCCGTCGCTGTGATCTTCACACTGATGCGATCAGCAGCTTTCACTGCGGCTGTTCCAGCCGCCCCACGCGCAGCTTCCGCATCAGGCAGTTTGACGCCGCGTCCCAGGATCGCTGCGATCTCATAAGCAGCTCCGAGCATGCTCAAGCAATCGGAGCGGTTTGGTGTCAGGTCAAGCTCTAATACCTTGTCGTTAATAGCAAGGACATCAAGAATTGAGCTGCCGATCTCGGTATCTTCAGGCAATACTAGGATGCCTTCTTGTATTTCCTTCGGCAGCAGCTTATCGTTCAGACCAAGTTCTTTGGCTGAACAAATCATTCCTTGTGACTCTACACCGCGCAGCTTAGCTCGCTTGATTTGCAATCCGCCGGGAAGCACGGCTCCAATCATAGCGACAGGCACCTTTTGTCCCGCATCTATATTTTTCGCCCCGCAAACGATTTGCAAGTCTTCGCCTTGTCCGGCATCAATGATACATACACTTAATTTATCTGCGTCTGGGTGTTTTTCGCGTGATTTTACAAATCCAACGACTACGTTCGATACACCCTTATTGCGATCTTCCACGATATCCACTTCGATGCCGCTTCGGGTCAGTTTTTCTGCTAATTCCTCGGCTGTGAAGCCTGATACATCTACATATTCCGATAACCATTGATAAGAAACTTTCATGCTTAACCCCTCCTTTTCCTGGTGCTTACAAATGTAAGAATTGCTTTAAGAACCGCAAATCGTTCGTGTAAAAATGACGGATATCTTCAATCCCGTATTTCAGCATCGCAATGCGCTCAACGCCCATTCCAAATGCAAAACCTGTATATTCTTTCGGGTCATATCCACCCATCTCCAGAACGCGCGGATGTACCATGCCCGCTCCGAGGATTTCTAACCAGCCCGTTTGCTTACAAGTACGGCAGCCAACGCCGCCACACATTGCACAACTCACATCCACTTCAACGCTCGGCTCTGTGAAAGGGAAGAAGCTTGGACGCAAGCGAATTCTCGTTTCTTTGCCGTACATTTCTTGCACGAATTGAAGCAAAGTTCCTTTTAAATCACTCATACGAACGTTACGGTCGATGACCAGGCCTTCGATTTGAGTAAACATATGGGAATGTGTCGCATCATCATCATCACGGCGGTATACTTTGCCCGGACAAATGATTTTGATCGGAACTTCCCCTTTGCGTTTCTCCATCGTTCTAACTTGAACTGGGGAGGTTTGTGTACGCATTAGAATTTCATCCGTGATATAGAACGAGTCCTGCATATCGCGAGCTGGGTGATCCTTCGGCAGATTAAGTGCCTCAAAATTGTAGTAGTCCTGCTCTACCTCTGGACCTTCAGCGACTGTGTAGCCCATCCCTATAAAGATGTCTTCAATTTCTTGAATAACTTTGCTTAAAGGATGTACAGCACCTTGCTGCGATGGACGACCTGGCAGTGTTACATCAATCATTTCCGCACGCAAACGGTTTTCGGTTTCTTGTTGTTGGTACGCCGATTGCTTTTCTTCAATAACAGTTTCGATGGCTGCACGAACGTCGTTCGCTACTTGACCGATAACGGGTCTTTCTTCTGCACTTAATGCACCCATACCGCGCAATACCTCGGTTAATGGTCCTTTTTTACCCAAATACTTAATACGTAGATCGTTCAACTCCTGCTGACTTTGTACGCCGCTTAGCTCCTGCAGCGCTTCCTGCTTCAAAGCTTCTAACCGCTCTTTCATTCGAAATCCCTCCTGAATTAGGCCCCTGAATCACCCTAAATAAAAACACAAAAAAGACTTTCCGCTCCCTCACAAGGGACGAAAAGCCGTGGTACCACCCTAATTAGATTCGTTCAGTGGCAAATAAGCCAAATAAACGATTCTCACTTCATTTCAGATAACGGACGATGTGTCCGGTTCCCTCTATTTAGAAGCCATTGGTTAAGCTTCCGTTCAAAGGACTGCTCGGGAGCGAACTTCAGCAGCCTGATTCTCGGGGATAGCTCTCAATCATCGGCTTTCCCTCCCTGTCAAGAAGCACTGCATACTCTTCTCCGTCAAAGCATTTTCGCATATATGTACCAGTTATTATATGCAAGATATGCCTGATATGCAAGTTAACTAGCCTCGAGTACTGAATTTTCCTATTGACTTCGAATCTTTATCGGCGTATATTTCACTTAAACAATTTAAACATTAATTCATATAAACATT
This sequence comes from Paenibacillus andongensis, assembly GCF_025369935.1. Lineage (NCBI taxonomy): Bacteria > Bacillati > Bacillota > Bacilli > Caryophanales > Paenibacillaceae > Paenibacillus > Paenibacillus andongensis. The sequence continues at coordinate 6,269,506 of NZ_CP104467.1, forward strand.
TTATTATTTAATGATTTAATACTTTAATAAAGTGGTAAGGAGGATTTCGTCATGGAGGATGAACTGATTGCTTATACGGATCGTTTCCGCACAACTTTTGAAACGGCACATCGGAAAATTGGCCACACCGTACTTTCCCAGTTAAATTCGGAGTTAACCAGGCCACAATTATTCATGTTATTCATGATTGCTAAAGAAGGCGCGCCAAAACAAACTCATCTCGCTGAGAAACTTGGTGTTAAACCGAGTGCGATCACCGTTATGATTGATCGACTTGTCCAAAGTGGGCATGTTATTCGTAAACACCATGAGACAGATCGACGAATTGTGCTGGTTGAAATAACCGAAGCCGGAAAGGCAATTCTCAAACAAGCGGAAGAAGTTCAGAAAGAAGTGATTGCACGTGGACTGTCACAGCTCCCCCCGGAAGAAATGCGCATTCTTGTGAGTGCATTTGAAAAACTTACAAACTTTTATTAATTTCATCTTATTCAAGGAGTGGTATAAGTGGAAAACATACAAAAAACAGCTTCAGAGAAATCCATAGAAGCAGAAGGACCAGAACTCAAAAATCGAGGTCTCCTGCTTACCGGTCTTATCATTGCTATGCTATTTGGCGCATTGGACGGTACAATTGTCGGAACTGCAATGCCGCGTATCGTTGGTGAATTCGGCGGTCTTGGCCTCATGGCTTGGTTGACTACTGCCTACATGTTGACATCAACGGTTGTCGTTCCTATTGCAGGTAAACTTGCCGATTTAATTGGTCGTCGTGTCATCTACGTAACAGGTTTAGTCATCTTTATCGCGGCTTCCGCCTTATGTGGGATGTCTCAGAACATGACCGAACTGATTCTGTTCCGCGGTTTGCAAGGTCTTGGCGGCGGTATTATGATGCCCATGGCGATGATTATTATCGGGGATTTATTTACCGGTAAACAACGTGCCAAATGGCAGGGCGTATTCGGTGCGATCTTCGGTTTATCATCTGTTATTGGCCCCCAAATCGGTGGATGGATCGTTGACGCATTGGACTGGCGCTGGGTATTCTACATCAACCTTCCTGTCGGTATTCTTGCTGTTGTCTTAATTGCAATTGCCTTACCAAAACATAAAGCAAACGGCAAAGTAAAATTTGATATTCCGGGTATTGTTACCATGATTGTCGGGGTCGTTAGTTTACTGCTTGCATTAACGTTTGGCGGTAAAGATTTTGCTTGGTTCTCTTGGCAAATCATTGGGCTTTTTGCATTGGCTATTGTATCCTTGGTTTCCTTCGTATTTATTGAAAGTAAAGCAGAAGAGCCGATCCTTCCTGTACGGTTATTTAAAAATAGAACATTTACAACAATTAATGGTGTAGGTTTCCTTATGGCTGTCGGTATGTTCGGAGCTATTATGTTCGTCCCTCTCTTCATGCAAGGCATCGTCGGTATCAGTGCATCAGCATCAGGAACAGTGATGACGCCGCTCATGATTACGATGATTGCTGCCAGCGTTGTTTCCGGTCAATTCATTCAAAAAATCGGCGTTCGTAAACAAATGCTTGGCGGTATGATCATTATGGCTATCGGCTTCTATTTCCTTGGGACCATGGGCATCAACACGACGAAGTTGATTGCTTCAAGTTATATGTTGATTCTTGGTCTGGGAATGGGTCTCGTTATGCCAATCCTAACACTTGCTTTACAAGAGAGCTTCCCGAAATCCGAGCTTGGTGTCGTTACGTCTTCCAGTCAATTCTTCCGTCAAATTGGCGGTACATTCGGAATGACGATTCTCGGAGCTATTATGAATCACAAGTCAACTGTGCTGCTAGAGCAAGATTTAACTCCTGTTGTCAATCAGCTTCCCGCAGAAGCAGGCGGGCTGGCTACACAAATGACGGATATGATTCATACCAACCCACAAGCCTTATATTCTTCCTTGCTAAGTCCTGAGACTTTGGCCAAAATGCCAAAAGAATTCGTGGACCACATGCTGCCAATTCTAAAAAATGCCTTGGTTACCTCACTTCACCAAGTGTTTATTGTAGGCTTAGTATTCGTTTTACTTGGGGCTGTTCTGACATTGTTTATCGGTAACATTAAAGTATCTGACCGTAAATCTAAGAAATCAGATGACAAAAAAGAAAACGAAAATGAATTTTCACCAGGACTCGCTTAATAGAAAAAGGCTCTTTTCTCTTCATGGAGAGGAATGAGCCTTTTTCTTTTTGACACGGAGCAAGCTATAGCGTTTAATAAACTTGGATACCTTAAAAAGGAGAGTGCTCGCCATGAAATATCGCAGACTTGGTAAAACGGATTTGAAAGTTTCCATCGTTGGTGTTGGGACTTGGCAGTTCGGCGGAGAGTGGGGACTTACCTACACGCAAGCTGAAGCAGATGCTATTCTCGATCAAGCAGCTGAACTTGGTATAAATCTGATCGATACAGCAGAATGCTATGGTGACCATCTATCCGAATCTCTTATCGGTAATTACTTATCTCGCCGCAATCGCGATAATTGGATCGTGGCTACGAAATTTGGCCACCATTTCCACGATCTGTTCACCCGAACAGATGATTTCAGTTCCGAAGGCGTTGTCAAACAACTGGACGATTCTCTGAAAGCATTGCAAACGGACTATATTGACTTATATCAATTCCATTCAGGGCCTGATGATTTATTTGATAATGATGAACTTTGGACGACTTTGGACAAACAAATTCAAGCTGGGAAAATCCGCCATTTGGGAACATCCATTGGTAGTAATGCGAATATTCATCAAACAGAAGCGTCCAGCAAGATCAATTCCAAAGCCATTCAAGTCGTGTACAATCGCTTGGATCGAGCTCCAGAAGAGCTTGTTTTCCCTTCCTGTGTGAATCAAGATCTTGGCGTTCTGGCACGTGTCCCTTTGGCTAGCGGTTATTTGAGCGGTAAGTATAAGCCTGGTGCGGTGTTCAGCAACACAGACGTTCGCCATCGTCATGATGCCGAGAGTGTGAAACAGAAGCTTGAGGACGTGCAGCGCATCCAAAAAGAAGAAGTTCCTGAAGGAATGGATATGGCGAAATGGGCATTAGCTTGGTGTTTGAAGCATGATGCCGTTACAACGGTCATTCCAGGTTGCAAAAACCCACAACAGGTTATTGCGAATGCAAGCGCAACGGAGCTTATCAGCGATAACCACCCGCAAGCTTGGAAAGCTTAAGTGAATGAGGAAGGGATGACTTCTGAATGAGTCATACACAACACGCAGAAACATGGAAGCATCTCAAGGAAAACTTGCCCCAGTGGGTTACGGAAAGTAAGGCACATACATCAGACGGACATGTTGCTTCCTACATTCCTGAACTAGCTAACGCACCAGCCGATGTTTTAGGTATCTGTATTATGGATGCCGATGGAAATATCTCTGTTGCCGGCGAATCTGATTTCCGTTTTACTTTACAAAGTATTTCGAAAGTATTTACGCTCATTTTGGCGTTGATGGATAACGGTGAAGAAATTGTTTTCTCCAAGGTGGGCATGGAGCCTACCGGAGACGATTTCAACTCAATGCTGAAGCTCGAGCTCGTCGAGCCCGGCATTCCATTTAACCCTCTTATCAATGCTGGGGCCATTGCGATATCATCCTTGATTGCGGGTAGTAATTCTAAAGAGCAAGTCGAACGGATTCTCCATTTTTTCCGCGACATCGCTCATAATCCTTCACTTGAAATCAATCAAAGTGTGTTCCGATCTGAGTCGGATACTGCACACCGGAATCGTTCGTTAGCTTACTTCCTCAAAGACAACGGTGTCTTGGATCGCGAGGTTGAAGATGTCCTCTACGTCTATTTCAGCCATTGTTCCGTCGAGGTGAGTTGTACCGACTTGGCTAGAATGGCCCTCGTACTAGCGCATAATGGCGTAGATCCAATTCGTAATCAACGCCTTATCCCGCGGCGATTCGTGCAGATCGCTAAGACGTTCATGTTTACCTGTGGTATGTATAATGCCTCCGGTGAATTTGCCATGAACGTTGGGCTGCCCGCCAAAAGTGGGGTGTCTGGCAGCATTTTGACGATGGTGCCGGGACGATATGGTATCGGCTTGGTTGGCCCCGCGTTGAACCACAAAGGCAACAGCACAGCTGGTGTTCACCTTCTGGGAACGCTGTCGCAGGAATTTGATTGGAGCTTATTTTAGATTTAGTTACACCAGGTCGTAACTGCTATTGCTATGCATTCGGTTGTTTATTCGTGTAGAGTTGTACGTTGTACAACTTTACTAAGAACCTTCCCATTGCGGGAAGGTTCTTTGGCCTATTTGGTGTTTGTTTGGCGTTTGTTTGAGGCATGTCAGAAAAATACTTGATTAGTTCAACGGAATCAACTGGAACGTCATATTATCCGCGGCGGAATACGGCCATTGAATCATTTTGCCGCCAGCGATGAGCGAGTTATTCGCTACATTTAGTGACTTGCCGGATAGCCTGTTAATAATTTTGAAATAGCCGCCGCCTACAGCTTGAATTTCCCACTGATCATTGAAGGTCGAGCCGAAATCCCATTGGATCACGTCTTCGCCGTCCGCCAAGGAGGCGTTTTTGACAGCGATAGTTTTACCGCTCTTCACGTTGATAATTTTATTAAAGCCTGCAGTTGTCGATGTAATCACCCATTGGTCATTTTGCGCTGTGCCGTAATCCCATTGGAATATTTTTGCTCCATTGTTTAAGGAAGCTGCTTCAACCGCAATGGACAGGCCTGTCGATTTGGGGATGATGCGATACGTTTTTCCCGAGACAAAGTAACCACTCGTTGATTCTGATCCCGTCAATTTCACCATAACGGTCCCATGTGAAGGTACATTCACAGTGTAGCTATTGTTGAACGAGCCCTGCTCAGTCTTGGACCATAAATCCCTAACATTAGCTGCAGCATTCAGGCCAAGACTCGAGAAATTAACTGTCATGTTCGCAGCAGCGCCTGTACGATTTAACAACACAACCGCACGCGTTCCAGCAGCCTGCAGTTTTTTGGAGTATACCTGCAATCCTCCGAGATCGCTTACTAATATACCTTGGCTGCCAAGCGCATCCTGATTTATAGCAATGACTTCAGAATTCATCAGGGTATCTTTCGTGAATTGACTCATCGTGCTCAAATTATTGCCCGCAATCAATGGCGAAGCCATAATCGTCCACATCGAGAAATGCGAACGGTATTCCGTATCCGTCATGCCTCCGCCGAAGACGGCGCCAGTTCCATAATTGCCGACCATGAGCATGTCTGCGTCATTCCAGCCTTTGGTAGGCCCCGCAAAACTGGCAAGCGGAGCGTTCTGATCAATGATCCAAGTTACTCGGTCCCAGTAGTCGAAGATATCGTCCGTTGTCCTCCACATATTGCCCGTGGCCGCACCCCACACCCATGGTTTGTTGATGCCCCAATTGCAAATGCTGAATAGGATCGGCCTTCCCGAGTTAGCGAGAGCATCCCGGATGATCGTATACCTGGTTTGTGGATCCATGCCCCCATTATCGCACCAGTCGATCTTGACGTAATCAACCCCCCAGGAAGCAAATGTATTCGCATCCTGCACCTCATGCGAATACATCCCTGGTCTTCCGGCACAAGTGGTGAATCCAGCATCCGTATAGAGACCGAATTTTAAGCCTTTGCTATGCACATAGCTCGCAAGTGATGCCATTCCGCTTGGGAATTTGACCGGATCGGCCATAATAGTACCATCGCTGGTTCGACCTGTTTGCCAGCAATCATCGATCACAATATACTTGTATCCGGCTGCCTGCATGCCGCTGCTTACCATTGTATCGGCTGCCTGTTTAATTTTCACTTCATCCACGTTACAAGCATAGAAGTTCCAGCTATTCCAACCCATTGGCGGAGTCGGCGATAAGCCATTATTTAAGGCAGAAGCCGTTTGAGGAGCGAGGCTGCCGGACAGCACAATAGGCAATGCAAGCAGGAAGGAGAGCAGGAATTGCACGATAAAACGAATATTTTTCCGAGCCAATTTCCCCATAAAAAACCTCCATTATCAAATAAATTTGGTTTTTACAAGCCATATAATTGGTCCACATTCAGCCAGTTATTGTTTCCTTTCGAGGTGTCATAGCCAAGCTGTATCGTATTCGATCCTGCCTGAAGGGATATGGTCATAGAAACGGTGTTCCAGCTGCTCCAGCCGGAAGTTCCAGAAAAGCTCAAATTGGCAGCGACGTCTACACCATTTACTTTAACGTATCGGCTCGCATTGCCGACGCCTGCTGCATAACGGAATGTAATCGTCTTCGTTCCCGCATTATTCTGATTCACATAGAAATCAAGCGATGTTCCGTTGGTATTCCAGCCTGCGACATAGCCTCGGCCATTAAAACCAGTCTGTGTGCTTTCGTTGATCATGCCAACACCGCCGACTAAGGTGCGCCGGGCATTTTCCGCTTCATAAAGACCGTTCCCCGCAATATTGCCCGTATAATTATCCGAAGGAACGAACTGAAGAATAGATGCGCCCGCAGCTGCAGTTAAGCTTTGGACATAGGCAGAACCGGTAGGGGCCGTCCAATCACTTCCGATGATGCCGTCCGAAGTTCTTCTATGGTTCCATGCTTGCGTAGCATTTTGCTGTAAAAAGGTTAGATATTGCGATTGGCTGGCTTGTACGCGAAGCTGATTCAGATTGCGGGCAAAGATCATTTTAAATCCAGGAGCGTCATTCTCCCCTTCGTACATCAAGGTAGTAGCCGAAGTCATTTTGTCTATCACATATCCAGCTGCATTATTCGCATCCGTTAAATAGCTGCTCGTACCAGTAGCTCCATATAAAGCGGTCGCCGCCCCAAGGAAAGTTCCGTAGTTGTAGGTGAAATCCCAATCCTTGACGATACCCGCTCCAGTGCCTTCCATATGATCATTAACTTTGCTGCCACTAACCAGTTTCGTTTTGATCCAAGTGTACATTTGCTGGGCTTTCGTTAGGTAAGCGTTGTTATTATAGGCATTTTTTAATTTAATAGCCGTCATCACCATGGGCGCATTGGTAGCCATATTTTTCTGAGCATTGCTGCTGGTCGCCGGGTTCGTTGCATCCTTTCTCCACCAGATGCCTCCTCCGTAATAAGTCGTATCCCAGTAAGCATAGACTTGATCGAAAAGAAAGGATCCTCGGTTCAAATATTCTTGCGTACCGGTAATTTCGTAGGCACGCAGACAAGCAAGCGCCCACCAGCCAAGGTCATCATTGAATTGGTTATCAATCATGTTTGTATATTTTGCATTGAATCCGGTATAAATATCATCGATCATTGTGCGGTAAGTGCTGTTTCCCGTCCGCTGATAAGCATCCATGACCGTTTCCCACATCTGAGCCTCCCACCAGAAATCGGTGTACAGTCCTCCGTCGGGTCCAAAAGCATGAGCGGCATGTATGAGATGGTCGCTATTCGTGTAGAAGTATTTGGCGTTAGCATCATAGAACACGTTAACTAATGAATTCATTGCTGCATCCGCATTCGAAGCTGTGAAAGCAGAAGCACGATTTGCACCTCCCCAAACGGAAAGGAAGAGCGCCATTACTAAACTCATACCTAACCATTTGACAGTTGATCTTCTTTGCATGATCACATAAAACAACTCCTTTTCAGTATAAAGTCTTAATATGAATGCGCTTTCATTTCTGTCGAATTCACCTCCTTTCAGCGCCAATTAGTCGCTACTTCATTTGAAGTGATGCATACGCCTCCAGTAACATAATGCCGCTTAGCATCACACTTAACTGAATGGAGCCTTCAGGAGGCATTGTCCAATCTGTGCCGACACGTCCGATGTTGTCTATGCCTTTCTCCATAAGCGTGATTGCATTATGCTCAATAAGCTTAGCCGGCAGCTCAAATTCGGGGTAAATCTCCGTCAAATTCAGCAAATACCTGATCAGTATCCCTTTGAATAAACCTGTATCGTTGATTCCTTCATCGGGCAGCATCCCTGTAGCACTATCGCATAAGCGGTTCTTCACCGCAGCTGCCGTGCGGCAGGCATCTTCCAGATAAACTGAATCCCCTGTGCAGATGTATAATTCGATGCCAGCCCCGATGAAGACGCCCTGACAATAAGTAAACTGCCAGTCCCTATCTATCTTCTCGTCGGCGAGTCGATTGATACCATCGAATACGAATCCATCCACAGGATCGGTTAACGTCCTTCTGTTCCAATCATAGATTTTTTGCGCCCAAGCCAAATCCGCTTCATCGCCAAATCGTTGAAACAATCGCACTGCTAAAATAACGGCTGGAGCATTAGCTGGCGTGTTTTTGTAATCCGGCTGATTTTTTCGCCAAGCAATCCCGCCACCCATATGCTCATTCCATCCGCCTCGGATGTCTTCCCACAAGTCGGCAACGCTTTCCCGGTACATCTGAGTACCTGTCATGTCGTAAGCCCTTAGCCAAGCCAGCGCCATCCACTGCATGTCATCATAATATTGATGGCGAAACGTTCCTCCATTGGAGCGCAGAATACCGTGGTACAGCTGCTCTAAACGATTTAAATATGCGACATTACCAGTTCGCGCATAGCCGTCAAGGATGACATCCGCAGCATGCGCTTGCCACCAATAATAGTAATTTTCGTCAGGCCGTTTGACAGTTAAACTGTCATCCCATTGATTCATAATCTGTGTATCCGGATTCCAATACAGCTTGTGCAAAGTCGTTTGCAGTTGTTCTGCCACCGCTGCTGCATTCATTTATCCCTCGCCTCCTCTGTGTTAAAAAATAAACAACTTTAGCGGTTCTTGAATAAAAGTGTTTTTAACAGTTGAAGCAAGGCAAGTTAAGCCTAAATTAAACATCCGCTTGCTCATCCGTGTTGTTGTACTTTGAACAACATTACGCATGCTAATCCACTTTTTTCGCTCAAATGTTGCAAAAAATACAGCATTTTCGACCAAAAGACGTTCAATCACGTAAAAAAAGGATAAATTGTTGTACGCTATACAACTTGCCATTCTTGATTCCTCATTTCTACTTGGCTTTGCCTCCAACCCAAAAACCTTATAAATTCTTTAAATAAAAGGGCAGATTCTCGGCTGCCCCTGCTCTTCAATAATTCTGTTTCAGCAAACCTTGCTTCTCCAGCACGGCCATGCGCTCCAGCAGCATAACGCCGCTCAGATTCACGCTCAAATCCTCAGCAGGCTCAGGTGTTGCCGCCCATGATTTACTGAACACGACACGCTGCTCATCTCTCCCGTACTTCCAGAGACTGTCCGCATTCGTTATAAGAAGCTCAAGCGACTCCTTCTGACCAGGGTCCGCAAGAACGAGCTCCGCCAAATAACGGACATAAATCCCTTTGAACAAGCCGCCGTCTCCATTGCTTTCACTTGGCAGCATGCCTGTTGCCGGACTTGTCAGTTTGAGCTTTGATGCTTGCGCAGTCCGAGCCGCATCCGCCAGATAGCTCTTGTCCCCAGTCGCCTGATACAACGCAACCCCTGCTCCGATATACACACCTTGGCAATAGGAGAATTCCCAGCTCTTATCAATCTTGCCGTCTCCCTCGCGGTTTTTCCCATCCCAAACAAAGCCCGTATCTGGATCAACGAGACTTACCTTCTGCCAATCATAAATCTTTTTCGCCCAAGCTAGATCATCGGACTTGCCGAACTGCTTATACAATCTAGCAGCTAGAATAACGGCTGGAGCATTCGCCGGCGTATTCTTATAATCAAGCTGCGGCTTGCGCCATGCAATGCCTCCTCCTTGCTCTTCGTTCCAGCCCGTCTTAATATCTTCCCAAAGCTCAAGCGCGGCTTCCTTGTATTTCTCTTCGCTTGTAGCGTTATAAGCGCGGAGCCAAGCTAAAGCCAACCATTCCATATCATCGTAAAAATCATTCGGCCATACGCCGCCATTGCGATCCAATATACCCTGATACATGTTCGCGAGGTAGCCCTTATACTCCGCATCGCCGGTTCTTGCATAAGCGTCCACCAGCGTATCTACACCATGCGCTTGCCACCAATAATGGAATTTCTCATTGCATAGATCGTTGCAAGGCGACAAATTATCGAATAAGTTCATCTTTCCGTTCCAATATTGCTTAAGCAGCCCGGCTTGCGCCAGATCCGCACGCTGCTCCCAGGTTTCTCTCTTTGTGCTCACTTGCACATCCGTCATTTTATTGTTTTTGTCCATTGTCTCCACTCCCCAGCTAGCAGCCACGATGATGCCTATCCCAACAATCATCAGGGCTATGATCATTTTTAATCGAATTGTCAATTCGCTTCACCTATCTGTCTGACTTGCGTACTATCCTTTCGTTCCTGTAAAAGCGATTCCTTGCACAAAATACTTCTGCAGCAGCAAGAACAAGATCAGTATCGGCACTACCGCAATTAAAGCACCTGCCATCAACGGGCCGAAATCGACCTGTTTGTTATAAGTAAAAGCAGCTAGGCCTAGCTGAATCGTTTTCTTGGCAGGGTCATTAAGCATAATGAGCGGGCCAAGAAAGCTGTTCCAGCCTGCTTGAAAGGTAAATATGCCGAGTGTAGCCAGCGCCGGCTTCGCGAGCGGAATATAAATGTTCCAGAAGATACGAAGCTCCCCGCTGCCTTCAATGCGAGCCACTTCCTGCAAGTCACTAGGTAAAGATACGAAAAATTGCCGCATAAAAAATACTGCAAAGGAACCCGACGCACCCGGCAGAATAATCGCCCAAAATGAATTGAGCAAGCCGTTGCCGCCACCGCCCAGCCAATCATTTCCTCCCATGAAAGGAATGTGCTTCAGCACGAAAAATTGCGGGATCATCGTCACAACACCAGGTATCATCATGGCAGCGAGCAAAATTTTGAACATCACATCTCTTCCGCGGAAATGAAGCTTAGCGAAGGCATAGCCGCTTAAAGAGCCAAAAAGCAAATTGAAGAGCACGCCCATGAACGCAAGGTAAAATGAATTCCAGAAATACAGACCGAATGGAACGAGCTCAAACGCCTTGCGATAATGCTCCATCGTTATGCTGGAAGGAATCCATTGAATCGGCAGCATGAAAATCTCTTCATCCGGACGAATGGAAGTGATAAGACTCCACACAAACGGGACGACCATGACGATACAGACGGCGATGGAAAGGATATACATGATTGTCGTTTGCCAATAAGTTTGTTGTTTCACGTTCCATCCCTCCTAGATCACGGATTCCTCTTTGTTTAGTCTCATATTAATGAGCGAAAATACTAAAATAATAATAGACAGCGCGAACGCCATCGCATCGGCATAGCCCATCTGGAGCTGGTTGAAGCCCTGCTGATAAATGTGATACACCGTTGTTTTCGTTGAGTTGGCTGGTCCGCCCTTGGTCAATACGAACGCCTGGTCAAACAACTGCAGCGCGCCAATAATAGCCATTGTACTTACGAAAAAGGTGGTCGGCCTCAGTACTGGCCAAGTAATATAGCGAAAAGACTGCCAAGCATTAGCACCGTCCAGCTTTGCGGATTCATACAGATGATCGGGTACCCCGTTAAGTCCTGCTAAATAAATGATCATGTTCGAACCAACGGATTGCCACAAAGTCACTAACACAATGGACAACATGGCGTAAGGCATTTCAGCCAACCAGGAAGGCCCTGTAATTCCAAACTTGCTCAGAATATCGTTCACAAGTCCGAATTCGGGGTTTAACAGCCATATCCACACCGTGGCAGCAGCAACACCAGAAGTTAACGTCGGCAAATATCCGGCTGTACGAAACAGCTTTACGCCGAAGCGGCTGCGCATAAACAGCAAAGCCATCGATAAAGAGATGGCAATATTCAGCGGAATATAGAGGACAGAGTAAAACAAAACGTTTTTCAAAGTCGTCCAAAAGATGTTATCTTCTGCTAGACGCTTATAGTTATCTAATCCAACGAAATCGTTTTTACTTACAATGTCATAATTCGTGAAGCTTAGATAGAACGCCATGATGACTGGAATAATCGTAAAAATGATAAATAGCAAAATCGTTGGCGTAATAAAGAGATAACCCATCCTAGCTTGATGTCGACCCAGCTTGGTTATCGATGCCAAGCGAATTCCCCCTTCCACAAAAAGGGAGGGATGACCCTCCCCACACATTTCTAGTTACTTCCCTGCTGCGTTCTGATCGAGCAGCTTATCGCCCTGCTCTTGCCCCTTCTTAAGCGTCGCGGCCGCATCCTGCTTGCCTTGAATAAATAACTCAATATTCGGCATGAGACCGTCGCCTTCCATAACCGAGTATCCTGGATGCTGCGGACGAATCTTCGCGAATTCTAGGGTATCCATGAATGGCTTCCAGTTCGGATCGTCCTTGAAGAACGGATCCTGCAGCGCCGGTTTGAAGCCCGGCAGGTTTAAGCTTGTTTTGGCCCATAGCAGCGCGTTGTCTTTATTTGCTAACCACCATTTCTCGAATTCCCATGCCTCGTCTTTATGCTTGGAGCCCGCTGGAATCACGAGACCGAAGCCGCCCATTACGCTTCCTTTGGCGCCACCAGGTCCAGCTGGAGGAGGCACAACACCGAAATCAAGATCCTTGCCGTATTTCTTATAAGTTGAGAGCATCCACGGACCTGTATAAGTCATAGCTACTTTTCCTGTCACAAAAGCATCCGTGCCTTCGCCAAGACCTTTTTCAAACCCAACCTTATACACTTTATCCTTATTGATCAGCTTATCCCAGAAATCCAATACTTGCTTACCTTGATCGTTATTGAAATTCGTTTTCTTCAGATCGCTGGTCATCATAGAACCGCCTGCTTGCTGCAGCCACATATTGAACAGGCCATTATCCTGCATCGACATACCGGAGCGAATCAGCTTATCGCCTTCCCATACCGTTAACTGCTTAGCCGCATTCTCCAGCTCATCCCAGGTTTTCGGCGGCTGAAGACCTTTCTCAGCGAACAATTTCTTATTATAAAACAGTGCGCGTGCATCAACTGTCAAAGGAAGACCATACAGCTTACCGCCAGAGGAAAGCTCCTTCAAAGCTTCATCGTAATAATCGCCACGGTTAATGTTGTCTTTTTTCAAATAATCGTCGATCGGGTGAAGCACATTCTTGGATGCATACAGCGAAGTACGCCATCTGTCCCAGAACATAATATCTGGCGAGCCGCCTGAAGTAGCCGCTGTCAGAAACTTCGTGATCATATCTTCCTGCAAAACATATTTAACTTTAATCTTATCTTGCGATTTATTGAATGCATCAGCCATCATCACAAACTGCTTTTCACCTTCTCCGCCCCAGTCGCCCCAAAACGTAATTTCTACCGGTGCTCCTTTGGTGGCGGCTGTCGATGCTGCCGGTGCTGTCGTGGCCTCAGGCTTCTTGCTTTCAGCCGGTTGATCCCCGCCAGTTTTCGTGCTGCATGCGGCTAAACTAAACGTGAGCAAGAGAGCAGTTAAAACGGTCATCCATTTTTTCATGTTTCTTCCTCCCTTTTTAAGTAAACATTATAAATGCAGTTGCTATGTTAAAAGGGGTTCCACCCCCTGTATAACCTAGGATGAGTGCGATGCGTTCACGCGATCTTTAATTAGCTTTTCAATCGATAAGCCGCATACGTCTAACACCAACTCGCTGAACATGGAGTTCGCCCAAGAGAACCATGGCCGAGTATATTGTGACGGATCGTCTACATGGAAACCCTCATGCATCAGTCCCGTTCCTGCATCGGTGTCGGCTAATATATCAAGGATACGCAGCTTTTCCTCCCGGCTTGAAGCCGTAAGCCCTTGTACCGCAAGGGAAATATGCCAGATGTAGCGATCCGGCGTATGCGGACTGCCGATCCCTTGAGCCGCTTTCCCCATATAGTAGTAAGGGTTTTCTTCACTAAGTATAAAGCTGCGTGTATGCTGATAAACGGGATCGGATTCGGCGACATATCCCAAGTAAGGAATCGAGAGCAAGCTGGGCACGTTGGCATCATCCATTAGATTGAAGTTGCCAAGTCCGTCCGTCTCATAGGCAAACATCGTACCGAGCTTGGGATGCTCGACCGTTCCGAAAGCTTCTATTCCCTGTTTAATCTCAGCGGCCAGCTTCATTGATTCATAGCTAAGACTGGCATCCTGCCACACCTGCTCTGCGATTTCAGCGATATAACCTAGTACTACAACAGCAAACATGTTTGCTGGAATCAAATATCCGTACGAACAAGCATCGTCGCTAGGCCGAAAACCTGACCAAGTCATTCCTGTATAGCCGACTGGACTGCCCTTTCCATCTCTCGTTAATGTGTCTGTCGGAGGACAATGCAATCGTTGGAAGCGATAAGGAGACTTCGTCTCATGATCTTGTTCAACACGCCAAAGATGAAGGATCGTATGAACAGCAGATCGATAGGCTTCATTGAAATGTGAAGTTCTCCCTGTTGCTTTCCAAAGTAAATAACTGAGCTGAATAGGATAGCATAACGAATCGATTTCGTATTTACGCTCCCAGATCCATGGGCTCATTTGGGTCAAATCCTGCTGATGACCTGCGCTGCTTGGCTCCATATTAAAAGCATTGGCATAAGGATCAAGTTGAATATATTGCATTTGCCGCTTAACCACACCTTCAATCATATCCGCCAAGCTGGAATCCTCATTCGCCAGAAGCAGATAAGCTCGAACCTGAGCCGAGGAATCACGAAGCCACATGGCTGGTATATCACCGGTGATTACGAAAGTTGATCCGTCCTCTAGTCTTTGAATCGTTGTTTGATACGTGTTGGAGAAGCAATCGCGGAACATGGCAGCTAGCTTCGGCCGTCGTTCTTTCTGTAATTCATTACTTACTAACTCAATGAGTTTACGCATCGATGCAGGTAACTTAGTCTCATTCGTCATCGGGTTCGTTCCTCTCCTTGCGATTAATAAACCGCTTACATTTACGATTATATTGGTATATATACGGTATGTCAATATATATTTATCATACTATTTACATACCATTTAATTCGTTTTATATACCAATTGAAAAGAGACTACTAGATTAGCAGTCTCAAGTGTCGAATCCATGTTGATGAGTCCACCGATCATTTGGAGGGTCCCGTTGACTCCCCAATGATTAGTTTGGCTGCCAGGCTTGTTTTATTGGCTACCTTCTCGCCTCGCTTCAGCTTTAGCACATTCTCAACAGCGAGCTTGCCGATTTCATCTTCGGCTTGGATCAGATGGGTAAATCGATAGCCGCTGCCAAGCGTCGTAGGAGGGCTATCAAAACAAATAATGGAAATATCCTTAGGTATCTGAAGTCCCATTTGTTCCACGGCAGCCTTGGCTAATAGAGCAATATTATATTCCATAGCGAACAAAGCGGTAATTTGCGGATTGCTTCGCAGGTGCTCCGTAATCATATGGATATCTTTATCGATATTAGGTGAATGAAAAGAATTGGGCAGCGTTGAGGTGATTTCATCTAACCAGAGTGACCGGTCAACCATGACCCCGCGTTCCGCATGAGCCCGTACGAAGCCTTCAATACGGTCCTCAATGGCCGTTGTATCCATAGGCGGCGGCGTAAGTAAGCAAATCTGCTTATGCCCCAAATCAAGTAAATAGTCAGCACCCGTGCGAGCAGCGCTTATGTTATCCGTACTAATGGAAGCCGCGGCTACCCCTTTGAGATGACGGTCAACGAGAACTAAGGGAAATTGCTGTATGACCAATTTAAGAAGCTCATCATTATAGAACTCCCCTTGTGCAGGAAACACAATAATGCCATCCACGCCTAACTCTAGAAACGATCGAATAGCTTTTACTTCATTCTCAGGCACACCAAACGATCTGCGCAGTACCAGGAAGCTATCGTGCTCGGCGGATGCCTGCTCCATGCCATAAATCATCTCCGTACCGAAGGTATTGCCGAAATCCGTTATGACTAAGCCAATCAGTGTATGCTTGGTTCTCGCACTCGAAGATGGACCCTCAGATGGAAGAATCCCCCCTCCTTCCATGACAAAGGAGCCTCTCCCTGGCTTACGCACGATGAGACGTTCTTCGGCCAGCATCTCCAGCGCCTTTTTACTCGTAATACGGCTCACGTTATATTCATCCGCCAGTTCCTTCTCGGAAGGAACGCGGTCTCCAACGTTATATTTACCTTGTATTATTTCTTCACGCAGCGATTCGAATATTCGCTCGTATATGGGTCTCGAATCCGTTGACAATGCTACTACCTCCTGAACCCAACCAAATGTTATATCATACAATAACATTAATATATCATGATATACGATTTTTGGATAGTGTCAGAAGGAAAGATACTACCTTGTTATTATAATGACAAAATAATATTATTGTCACTTGATTTTTGTTTCACAACTGTTATAATCAAATCCATATCAACCAAGTTTGAATCAACGGATCTGTATGAACCATTTTGAGGAGGAACGACTATGGAGAAGAAACTAGAAGGTAAAGTAGCGATAGTCACCGGAGCGTCTAGAGGAATAGGACGTGAGATCGCAGAGGAGTTGGCTCGAAACGGAGTCAAAGTTGTTGTAAACTATGCCAGCAATCCAGCGAAAGCTGCGGAGGTCGTTCATGGGATTGAACAAAATGGTGGAATAGCAACAGCCATTCAAGCTGATATTAGCCTCGTAGCGGACATTGAGCTCATGTTCCAGAAAACGATTGAAGCCTATGGCAAGGTCGATATTTTGGTCAATAACGCAGGACTAATGATCACTAAGCCTATAGCTAGTATCACCGAAGAAGATTTCGACAAGCAGTTTAATGTCAATGTCAAAGGCACCTTTTTTGCTTGCCAACAAGCCGCCAAATACTTAAGTCATAATGGCCGAATCATAAACTTCTCAACATCTGTCATCGGTAGTATGTTCCCGACCTACAGCGTTTATGCCGCTACCAAAGGAGCTGTAGAACAATTCACTCGCCAACTTGCAAAGGAATTTGGTCCAAAAGGCATTACGATTAATGCTGTCGCCCCAGGTCCGGTTAACACGGAACTCTTCACTGTGGGAAAAACAGAGGAGCAAATTGACGGTTTGCGTAAATTGAACGCTTTTGGTCGAATCGGTGAGCCTGACGATATTGCGAGTGTTGTCTTATTTTTGGCAAGCGAAGAATCCCAATGGATTACGGGACAAACCATCCGTGTCAATGGCGGGTTTATCTAAGAGGGAGTTAATACAAAAAAGGGGCACAATGTGCCCCTCCTCCTACACAAGCCCTCCCTATTGAATGGCTTGTTTAATACGCTGTAAAGCCTCGATTAGATCATCAATCTCATTTTCATTTAAACGAATGGTTACATAATTAGGCGAGATGCCGCCATCATTGATCTCCAGCAATGCCGTCTCATCCTGATCATCAAATTTGACCGATAAATGTTCTTTGTCAAGCACTTGAATCCATGCCATTATCGCCACCCACTTTCAGCACTCATATATTCAAACCATTTTAATACACCATAAATTGCTTGTTGTACACCGTTTCATTATCATCCGCGTCCATGACACGCATCTCTAACTCCCAATTGCCGCGGAACGGCAGGTAAGCGCCCTGCGCCTTGTAGCTGAATTTCACAAAGCCGTAAGATTCTTCTTTTGTGTTATCCTCATACATGGTTACTGGCACAGAAATTGGCGCCATTTCTTTATCGTCTAAATAATGAAGCAGCATGAGCACTTGCTTCGGTTTCCCTGCTTTTTCTGGCAGCCATACTTTTGCTACGAAAGAATTGGTGCCCTGGATTTTCGGCGTAATGTCAGCAGATACGTGGACCTTCTCGCCCATCTGATGCCACTCAAGCGGCTCATTGACAGGAATTGGCGCCATGTATGTGATGAGCCCTACCAGCAGCACGATAATCACCATAAAGGTAAGATCAACCTTTATCCAGACAATCGATTGTTTCGCCTTTTGTTTGCGCAAATTGAGGCGAATAATGAATCCAATGAGTACCACAAGTGCTACGGCACCAATTTTCACAAGCATCAATATTCCCCACGACGTGTAAAGCAAGTAACGTAAGTTTGGCAGGAATAACAAGACAGATAAAGATCCGGACAGGGTAAGCACAAGAATGGAGATCAAAGCCATTTTCGAAAATTGCTGCATATAGGAACTGACATCATCACTTTTTTGACGCCATTTCGCATAGAGCAGCACTAAGCCCCCAACCCAACATGCCGCGCCGACCAGGTGAATAAAATCCAGCCCGATTGTTGCCCATATAGGAGTGAAGGATGCCGCATGACCGCTAAAGCTTTTCACCCCTAGGAAACACAAAGGCCATAATAAATCTAGCCACTTTGCCCTACCTACAAGTACAAATCCAAGGAAGGATAGGACTAGCATAAGTGCCCAGGAAATACCGATTGTAGTTGCACTAAATAATTTCCATATCTCTTCCACTCCACCGCCACCAAGAAGTGCTTCGATATGTGTGAAAACGAGCAGCAATAAGGCCACTAATTGTGCACGCTGGAGATTGAGCGTCCAAGCCGAAAGTGATTTCTGTGTCTCTGCTCCTCTAGCTCCCAACAACCTTAACCAGATTACCCAACCAGTCAACGCCAAAATCATCAAATACCAAAGTCCGCGAGACGCATATTGCAGGATATCTTTCGTTGTTAACTGACCCGTTCCATGATTGTGCCCACCGTATACGGAAGGCAGATCGAGAGCTTCTTCTTGCGGTGGATTGCCAATCGTTATCGGATAACTGCCTGCTACAGGATGACCGTCAGCGGAAATGACGTGATAGCTGATCAAATAAAAGCCCTCTGTTAATTTCGGCAGATCAAGAAGTAATCCTGTCTGCTCTTTGTTCATATAAGCTTTATTCCTTGTAATTTCGTCACCGTTATGATCCAATACTTTAATATAAAAAAGTCCTGCATCTAACTGTTCATTAAAGGTAACGGCAACTTGAGGCGGTGAACTTTCAAGTTTGGTGCCCGCTTCAGGTTGGGCCTCCACTAATGACGCATGAGCAGAAGCTGTCTGAGGAACAGCAACCGCGCTCAAGAAAATGAAGGCGAACATGCAAATCAACAATGAAGGCATGATCACAAAACGTTTGAACGTATAACGTAAAGATCTTTGCATCGTAAGTTCCTCTATTCCGAAATCGGCTTACGTCCAGCAAATCCATCCTGTTTGCCGTGGTAATAACGAATTCTATCCTCTCCCTGTTTCCAACAAAGCAATACTTCTTGTCCTTCCATCAACGCGGGAAAATCGACAAGACCAGTTTCTATATCCTTGAGTTCAATACCCGTATTCTGAAAATTATGAATAAGCCCGCGCGCTTCGATTTGAAGGAATTCCAGCTCTGCTTCCAAGACAAAAAAAGGGTCTTTCTCAGCGCCTGGTTTCTCTGCATGCTCGTTCTTCTTTATACGGAGCTCTGCATATTTTTCCTCAAAATTGTGCTTCAATGCTTGCATTTTCTTCAATTCCTGATCAACAAACGGCAGCATTTCATTTGCCTCTTCTAAACTGAACCACTTTTTAACCGACATATCGCACCTCCGTGCCCTAATTTTAACAAAAAAAAATGACAACTACGAATTCTACAAATGAGAATGAGGATGCTCATGCGAGTGCCCATGCTCGTCCACATGCGTAACAGACAGCTCCGCGTATCCTACACCTTTGAGGACTTGAATCCGCTGTTGAAGCTCTCTGAGTTTCTGAACCTTACCGCGAACAACTAATATCTCCAAGCATTGCTGATGGTTTAAATGGATATGCATCGTTGAAATTATCGCTTGGTGATAATCATGTTGAAGATCCATCAAGGTAATCGGCAAATCACGAATATGATGGTCATATACCATCACGATCGTTCCGGCTACGGTTTCGTCCGGCTGCATGCTGCTAGACGTTAACAGCGCTTTGCGCGCAAGATCACGTATGGCTTCAGAGCGATTATCATAACCCTGTAAGGCAATGAGCCGGTCATATTGTTCTATGAGAGATTGCGGCATGGAGATACCGAAGCGCACAAGATTTTCTTTCTCAGACATCCGCCCCACTCCTTTTCGTTTAACATTTCCTATACCCTTACTCTAGCAGAAAGCAGCTCTGTCGCAAACCTTACCCAGTGCGAA
The DNA here is from genome assembly GCF_025369935.1 of Paenibacillus andongensis. Lineage (NCBI taxonomy): Bacteria > Bacillati > Bacillota > Bacilli > Caryophanales > Paenibacillaceae > Paenibacillus > Paenibacillus andongensis. Next base: position 6,289,612 of record NZ_CP104467.1, read on the forward strand.
TTCGCAAATTAAACACAATATGGTAAGGTGTATTCATCTATAAATTCTTTCATAGGAGTGGGGATTATGTCTAAACAGCCATTATCATTTTCGATCGTTGATGTATTTGCCGAGCATAAATATGAAGGCAATCAGCTCGCCGTTTTCCGGCATGCTGCCCACCTATCCACAGAGGAAATGCTTGCCATTACGCGCGAGATGAACTTCTCCGAAACAACGTTCATCCTGTCTGAAGAGCCTGTGAATGGCGGATATGATGTGCGTATCTTCACCCCGAAAGAAGAGGTAGAGTTCGCAGGTCATCCGACTTTGGGAACAGCCTACATCATTCAAAAAGATATCGTAGGACACCCTGTCCAGCAAATTGTGCTTAACTTAAAAATCGGTCAAATACCGGTCACTTTTGATGAGAAAAACCCCGGCATGGCTTGGATGCAGCAGAAGCCTCCGATATTTGGAGAGATTATCGATCTAGATACGATCGCAGCTGTTTTAGGAATTCCAGCATCGTCCATTGACCCGCGGTATCCCATTCAAGAGGTTTCTACTGGGCTGCCAGCCCTTATTGTCCCTCTAAAAAGCTTGAAAGACGTTCAGCGCTGTAAGGTAAATCGTGATCTATATTTCCAACTCATTGAGCCGCTTTCAGCGAAAATGATATTAGTCTTTTGTCCAGAGACTTGTCAGGCAGGTAACACTTTAAATGCAAGGGTGTTCGGTGACTATTATGGTGCACCCGAAGATCCGGCTACCGGTAGCGCCAATGGCGATTTGGCCGGTTACTTGGTGAAGTATCGCTATTTTGGCAATGAATCCATCGATATCAGCGTTGAGCAAGGCTTCGAAATCATGCGTCCTTCCATTCTGTATCATCGAGCATCTCAGAAGGAAGACCACATTTCTATTCAAATCGGCGGGAAAACGATATACACAGCAAAAGGCGAGTGGGTATAAGCAAAATTAAAATGCCGGATCCTGTTGAACAGGACCCGGCATTTTGCTTGTTATTTTCATTTTATAAACAAGACAACCAACGTAAGGATAACTAAAATAATGGGCATGCCTATTTTAGATACAGGATCCTTAATTCGTAGATGCGTTATGACGGCTCCAACCATAATAACGGCCACTAGCAATCCGCCGTATGCAACAAGACTGTTGTTCCAAATTCCTGCAACCAGTAGTGCAGCACCGGCAATTTCGAGTAAACCAGTTATGACCCTAAACCACTGAGGCATCCCGTAACGCGTGAATTCATCCACCATTTGTTTCGAACCGAACTTCGAGGCTCCAAACATCAAAAATCCAACTGCTAAAATGATTTGAATAATAATAGCTACCGTATTCATCTAACTCTCCCCATTTCCTCTAATCATATATATTATATAATTAGATATCCTAATATTATTATAATATACACTAACATTAGGATATTTATTTGTCAACCATTTTTAAAAGACATCTAAATGAAAAAAGCTATCCAGTAACGACTGGATAACTTGAACTTGATTGTATTCACTTATCTATCCTTACTGAGTTCCTGTGCTCCAAACCCCAGTTTCTTAAATAGATCGATCATCTGAAGTTTATCCTCATTGCTTATGAAGGAGAAATTCTCAGATATAACGGCTACATGTTTCGGGAAAATCTCGTTAAATAAGGTTTCCCCCTTCTCCGTAAGGGCGACATTGGAGGTTCTTCTATCGGTAGGACTGGATTGTCGTTTTACATAATCTTTCTGTTCAAGCTTATCTACTACATAGGTAATACTTCCACTTGGAATACTAAATATTTCACTAATCCTTTGAATAGGATGAGGTCCTTTGTTATAGAGGAGCTCTAGAATCATAAAATGGTCAGGACTGATTCCATGACTTTCGATATCACGTTTGGTATTATCTGTTATAGCTTTAGTAGCTCTAGCCCAGATTCGGAATAATCTTAAATCAAGCTGGCTTTGTTCGTCTCCCTGGTACATGATCGTTCCTCCTTTGGTGTAAATCCTTTCTTAATCTTCGCTGCATCGAGTTGTCATAGTACTATGCTAACTTTAGGGTAAATTGTTTGTCAAGTCTTCGTATTTATAGAAAAAAATAAACCCCTATGCAGGAGTTCATTAGCCCAAGCCTATCTATTTGGGATTTAAAGGTAAAATAAGCTCAACCGTTGTTCCTATACCGATCTGACTCATAATTTGAAGACTTCCGTGATGTGCTTCAATGATTTTTTGGCTCACCATTAATCCTAATCCAGTCCCTTTTTCTTTTGTTGTATAAAAGGGTTCTCCTAACATCCCTATTCGTTCTTCAGGAATTCCACATCCCTGATCAATAAATCGAATAACGATTTTATTGTCATCTAACCTCATCATAATTTCGATAATACCGCCTTCGGTCATCGCTTCAATCGCATTTTTAAGAATATTAATAAAGACCTGTTTTAATTGATTTTCTTCACAATTGATTAACGGTATGTCTGGATCAAACGTCGTATGAATTTGCACATCACTAAGAATGGCTTGTGTGTCAAGCAGCGAGATCACATCATGCAGAATTTTGCGAAGATCCTTCATCTCAAAACACACGACCTGCGGCTTGGCAATAACCAAAAACTCGCTCACGATATAATTAATTCGGTCTAACTCCGTCAACATAATTTGAAAATACTCATTATAATTATCCATCCTGGTTTGTAATAATTGGACAAATCCTCTAAGAGAGGTTAATGGATTTCGAATCTCGTGAGCAACTCCGGCGGCTAGCTGCCCCACGACCGATAGCTTTTCTGATTTAATCAGAAGCTCATCCGTCCTTTTACGTTCGGTTATGTCTTTTGCAATACCATAAACCCCATCGATCTTATCATTTATAATAATTGGAACCGTCTTTAAATTTAATTCGACACTATAGCCTCGTTTATTAATAATGGCGACTTCGATATTGTTTGATTCACCTTTTGTAGACGCTTCAAACAGCTTTCTTGCTTTAAGGTGATCTTCGCCTACCAATAAACGACAAAAGCTCTGAAGCAGCAGCTCTTCCTGCTGATAACCCGTAATCCTTTCGGTAGCTTGATTTATATGAAGTACTCGTCCATTTAGATCTAATTCAAATATAGCATCGGGGTTATTTTCAACAAGGGACTTATAACTCTGTTCTCTCTCTTCCAGCATACGCCTGGCTCGTTTACGCTCAGTGATATCCCTACATATAAGCTGAACTGCCGGTTTACCTAAGTAGATACAAGGTACCGCTCTGACTTCAACATCAATAACTTGGCGATCAACACGAAGAAATTTCTGCTCGATGGGAGCAGATGGCACCTTCTCCTCTTCGATCATCCTAATTCGTTCTTTCGCAATATCGAAATAATCGGGATGCACGAAATTCATTATAGGATAATCAATAAGTTCCTCTGAGCTAGCTGCGCCAAATATTTCGGCACCGGCTGGATTGATATAAACTATTTTTCCTTTACTGTGAACAACTAACGGTTCTGGTGAGTATTCTACAAGTAGTCGGTACCGTTCCTCGCTTTCTGTAAGGGCTTTCTTCAAACGTTTTACCCACCAATATAGAATGAATGCCGTAAGTAATACATAAAATAGACCCTTAGTTGAATGAATAGTTATTGCCCCTGATAAGTTAAGAATATCCATAACTCTATCAGACAGGATAATCCAGAGACTTCCTACAAGCATATAGACCAAAGAGATTTTAAAAGGAGTTCTGAGATTTAGTGCCTTTGACCAATTATGCATATCGTTCTTCCTTAACCTTCCTTTTTCACTCTAACTGAACGCACTGGATAATTAACTAGCCGTTATTATACATAGACACTTCTGATTATAACATTTTTTTTTTGAAATAATTATCGGTTTTTTATTCCACATAAAACAAGACCCCTAGCAAACAAAAAAGGAGCCGCCAATGAGCAACTCCTCCACTTAACCATTATTTAGATTTGGTCGATCTCTTGTATTTCGAACGTTTATTCAGCCGCAGCCGCAGCCGCCGTTGGTAGTGGTCCTACGGGAGCTGCCGCTCTCGGTTTGCTATCCAATGCTCTTGTTTGTGGACTTACCGGCGCGGCTCTCGGTTTGTCATCCAATGCTCTTGTTTCCGGACTTACCGGCGCGGCTCTCGGTTTGTCATCCAACACTCTAGGTGTCGGACTTACCGGCGCCGCCCTTGGTTTGTCATCCAACACTCTTGGCTCTTGGCTTGCCGGTGCCGGTTTGGACTTGTCATCCGACACTGTTGGTTGCCCCCCTACAGAAGGTGCCGTTCTCGTTTTCTCATCCGAAGGCGTTGCCTGCGGTACTACGGATACGTCCACTTTCTGCGTTTCTTGGGAAACTGTTTTTTTTGAATCTATAGAATCCTGAAATTTTACCTTCTCTTCGGAAACTGCCGAACTTTGCAATGATGTAGATGTCGAAGTATCCTTAGGATTCGTTAATGCGCACCCGCTTAGGAAGACGATGGTTGCTATCCCAAGAAACGACCAACGATACGAATTTGTTTTAAATTGTTTGATCATTTTAATTCTCCTTTGTAATTGTATTTTGCTTCCTGTTAGATTCACGTTTCCAATCGCTTGAACAGGTTGCGAGAAATTTTCCAGCAATTTGATAAGCGTATATCCATATTCCTGACTTTTGTCAGGAGAAAGGCAGCTGAGAGCAAGAGCATCACTTGCGATTTCTTGATCTTCCCGCATTTGCCGATAAGCATACCAAAGAACTGGATTAAACCAATGTATAATCAGTAAAGTATGCATGAACCAATTGACCCCAATGTCATTACGCTTGCAGTGAGCCAGTTCATGTAAGAACACATGCTGTAATTGATCGTCGTTCAAGCTGTATAAAATGGTTTTGGGCATAATCAATTGTGGTTTTACAAAACCAAATAGGGTTGGTGTTGCCAAATTGCAAGATTCAACGAGAGCAATGGGTTTATGTACCGACATCATTTTTTTACATTGATTGAATAGCTCCAGTATTCTTCCATCGGTTATCGCAACCGTCTCATTTTTCATTTTCCGGGCAAATTTCCTGTTGATCATGATGGTATATATCCCCAAAACGCACACACCAACCATCCATATCATAACTAAATTCCGGTAAACAGAGTGGGCAGCAGTTTCCGATACAATAGCTCTTGTAAGTATTTCTTCCTGATTAACTTGCACAGCCGAATGAACCGCATCAGAGTAACCGATCCAATTATAAATACTGAATTCGCTCTCTGGGCCCCATGGCAAAATTAATCGTGCAATAACCAACAGCCACATCAAGTAATGCCATCTTGGTTTCAAGCGATGCCTTAGCACGTGCTGCATCACTATGATCAGTACAACCAAAACACTTGCCATAGTCGAAACTGACCAAACCCAATCAAAGAGATCAATAAGGTGTTCCACTAATCGTTTCACATTCACCCTGCCCTTTCCTTAAACAGAGTCAAAGAGATATCAACTGGCATGATGCAAGTCTGTAAATCCTTCATCATCTCGTTTTGTCATCAAGGATATTTTTCAATTCCTTAATCTCTTCCGCTGATAGCTGCTCTTCCTTCAAAAAGTTAACAAGCAACGGCTTAAAGGCACCGCCGTAAATTCTCTTTAGGAACGATTGCGTTTCTGACTTCACACATTCATCTTCGGATACTAATGGAAAATAGGCATACACTCTGTTTTCCTGTGAATACGAAATCGCTTGTTTTTGAGCTAATCTGTTTAAAAGCGTTCTAACTGTTTTCGGTTTCCAATCCGTTCGGACTTCCAAAGCTTCAATCACTTCATTTGCCGTACATGGTGTCTTAGCCCAGAGAACTTTCATTACTTCCCATTCCGCATCGGATATATGGGGAACATTTTTCACAAGCTTACCTCCTGACTTTTTCAAGGATTACATATGTAATACAATAGTTATATTACAACTGTAATCCTTGGAAGTCAAATGCAAATTAACAAAATAAAAAGCTGCTTGCCATATAGGGCAGAAGCAGCTTTTTATTTTTTAGCATTATCCCGTTTTAACGCTCTTTTAATCACCAAACATACGTGGAGTTGTATCATGATCTTGCCCTTCTAATCGTTTACTCAAAGTTTGAAACCAGCTATCAGAAAGCCCTTGAACGGCAAGTATTTTTTGGATGCCATTCTGATTTCCCTTATCATGATGCATCAATTGATTCGCAAAATGGATGGTAACTTGGTGTTCATTCCGTTCCTTCAATATAACCGAATCGGTTTTGTTCACAAAACCTTCCTGTAATACCCTAAAATAGAAGCCAGTAAATCCAGTATCTTGAACCTGTGCAGCAAGGTCTGTCACATTGAATTTTTTTGCCAGCTTATGGCAGGGTTGGCGGGGCTGGCTCACTTGTAAAATGGAGCTTCCTACTGCAAAAATATCCCCTATACATACCTCTGACTCCAACAATCCTAATGAAGTAAAATTTTCGCCGAATGCTCCGAAAGAAAGGGGGCGATTAAGTTGATCTTCCCAATACGCATAATGCTCAAAGGGATATACGCATACCGCTTTATCTTTGCCGCCGTGGTAACGCAAATCCGCTTGCCCATCGCCCTTCAAATTTGTAAAAGAGAGAAATAACTCCTCCTCAGTCGCTTCTTTGAAAATACCGGTTTCCAGCTCTTTCCCTTGATATTCCATCCTGAGGGGCATTCCGATATTTAATGAAAGTATACGCTGTTGAACCAATGTGATTATTCCCCCCGAAGTTTAGGTGTGTGTTCAGGACATTCTTTTAAAGTTGCCTCGTGAGCAAGATATTTTTTAATCAAATTACAATAATGCGGTTCATTACCGTCACCAATATTGGGTTGAAAGTGCATGCACCCCAGGCAGGGTTCCGACACGACTAGATGGCCATTTTTCTGCAAAGTCGACGCCACTGAACCCAGTCCCAGTTCAAGATGATCCAATACTTCATCGCTCATTTGCGACATAACTTCCTCTAGCGAGCTTCCCCAATCTTGAAGTCGACGCGCCATAACAAAGCCTTTCTCTGTTAACTGTAGAAGCGTGATACGTTTATCACTTGGATGCTTGTCCTTTTGAACAAATTCTTTTTCCATCAAGCCATTGATGATTTTCACAGCAGTTACGTGTGAGGATCCAATCATATCGGCAAAATTCCCTACACTCGCAACATCCGAACGCGTATGGTAAATGAACAATAATCCTTGAATTTGCGCAGGGGATAGCCCTGCTTGATCACTTTCGCTCTGCGTCATTTTTTTGATCGCTTGCGTTAGTCGAAAGAGAGTCATCGCGACCCGGGCCGCTTTATTATCATGACGATATTGCGGTTCGAATAGCATATCAACCAATCCTTCCGATGTCGAATATTCCTATTGTACATTGGAAGGCGCAAGAAAATAAAGGTAAAAAAATGAAGATGCCTCTATAGCAAGGCATCCTGTTTTACGCTATCCTTTTTTAATGTCTTCAAGGCTAGCTCCGAAGTTAATGTGATAAACCGCGCCATCTAAAATCAAAGCAGGTACAGATTTTACAGCCAACTTCTCAGCTTCAGCAATGCGTGATGGCTCTTGGCCCAGATGAACCACCTTAACGTTAACCTTCGATTTGTCGAGATACCCTAACACGGATTGCTCTGCATCCACACATACCGGACATCCTGCATGATAAAATACGGCTGTCGACATAAGAATCATCTCCTCTTCCTTATTATGTAGCATTGCTACGTGATAAATATACAAATTTTTCTTATTCCCGTCAATACATTTATTGACAAAAAAAAGCTGCTCACCCACATAAAAGGCATAAGCAGCTTTGGATTTCTATGCTGTTTGTCACACAAAGTTCATTAACTTTCTCACACGAACTTCCAACTCAACGAGCGAGAACGGCTTCGTCATATAGTCGTCTGCTCCCATTTGAAAGCCTTTGGCTAGATCATCTTCCTTCTTCTTACCTGAAAGCATAAGTACCTTCATATCCCGAACGTTTAGACGCGGATCATTCTTTATCTTCGACAACAATGAGAACCCATCAAGTTTCGGCATCATTCCATCGAGAATACAAGCATCATAGGCATTCGCGAGCAGCAAGCCAAGCGCAACTTCCCCATCTGAAGCATGGGTAATTGTAATCGGTAAATGCTCTAAATGTGAAGTGAGAATCGCTCGTAAAATCGGATCATCGTCCACAATGAGCAGATTTTTCTTGTCAATTTGCGGACTGGCCGTTAACTTACGTTGCTCTGACCCTTCATCCTCTTCCGAAGCGCTAACAATTCTATCCCTACCTAGTTGCTTAGCTTGGTACATCGCATCATCAGCCTTATCCACCCACTCCGCAACCGTCATCCCCTCATGCCACTCTGCAACACCTGCTGAAAAAGTAATCGAGAAGGTTTGACCCTCGTACTGTGCTACGGCATTTATACGTACTTTATGAAGTATGGATTGCATGGTTGCAAATGCCTGCTCCACCGATGTATTCGGAAGGGCAATAACGAACTCTTCGCCGCCAAAACGTGCTAACAGGTCTGTGGAACGCAAGTTCACTTGCAGCAAATGAGCCAAGCCTTGGAGCACCAGGTCTCCTACGTGATGCCCATAAGTATCATTGATCCGTTTAAAGCAATCAATATCAATAAAAACAAGTGAGATTGGTGCAGGGTAGCGCTCAATGCGCTGCAATTCCATACCAATCTGAAGATCAAAATAGCGACGGTTGAACACCCCGGTCAGTGGATCACGGAATGCAAGCTGTTCGAAATTTCTAGTCCTTTTGAGCAGTCCGTAGATTCTTGCGGCCAATTCCTCGTACTGAAACGGCTTTGTCACATAATCATCGGCTCCTAAGTGGAAACAGCGGACCTTATCATTCAAATCGTTACGTCCCGACAATACAATAAGCGGTAACCATTTCAATGTTGGATCCTCTTTGAGAAATTCAAAAAGCTCATAACCAGACTGAGGATGCATCATAAGATCCAGCGTCACTAAATCATACGTATGTTCACGTAATAATTTCATGGCACTCTCCACATCGGCTGCTTCGTCAACAATACAATCATCAAGTTGAAGTCGACGGGTCAAATAAGTACGCAGCACCTCGTCGTCATCCACAAGAAGCAATCTACTCTTCATGGACCTGAGCAAAGAGCCGCCTCCAGGTTCCTGCTGTTCATCCATCTGGATTTCCGTCACACAGATATCATACTCCATATTCATTTCACGAAGTGAAATGATACTGCGTTCTGCGCTTTCAATAATGGGGTTGATCGCCAAGAGCAGCTCTTCTCCGTCATTATCCATGGATTGCGTCCATTCCCAGGCTCGAACCATATCCTCAGCCAGTTTACCGATCCGGACATAACCAAAAATAGGCGCACTGCCTTTAAGTGTATGTACGATGCGATAGAACTGTTTTAAATCATCGGCCACAGCCGCTAACTGGATCGTATCAAGCAGCGAGTTAAGCTGTTTGAGCTGCTTTTCAAATTCACGAACAAACAGCTTTCTTCCTTGTCTAAGAATTCTTGCATCTCTATCTGATTCTGACTTGGAGTCCTTCAACCCCTCAAGGTTCGTATTACTCATGACAGCCAATCACCCTTTTTATATATAAAATAATCTCTATCTCTATATAGTTCGAATTAACGTTGTAATAATTGTCCGACCGTATCTATTAATTGAAGAGGGCTGAATGGTTTTACAATATAAGTGGTTACGCCTGCTGCTTTGGCTTTTTCTTTGTCCTTATCTAAAGCTTTAGCCGTCAGCAAAATAACCGGAATATCCCGATTGGCGTTATCGCTATGCCGCAGCCATTCACAGACTTCAACACCCGTCCGCTCCGGCATCATATAGTCAAGAATGATAAGATCATAGGTTTCTTTTTGCAATTGTTCCATCGCTTGTTGACCATCTTCAACTTCCGAGATGGCATAACCTTCATCAGAAAGAGTTTCAGTAAGCAGGAAACGCAGCGCGATTTCGTCATCTGCAAGCAATATTTTATAAACGGACATGGCGTTCTCCTCAACCTGTAGAATTACCACCAATTATATCATCTAGTGTCGAAGCAAGGAACTAAAATGTTCCAAGTTTTACTATGAAGAGACGATATACTCACTTAAGGTTGGTGGATGAGTGAAAGAGTGAAAAAATGAATGAATCAACCTCTAAAGAAAGCTTCATCGCCTCACCCCTTAACCCAAATGATAACAAAAAAGAGCCTACAGAATTTTTATCCTGTTGGCCCTTCCTTGTTATTTAGTTCGCCACGACCCGCTCATTATTTCAATAAGACCGCTGACATCTTGCCAAATGTATACCCAACCTTCTCGTGAGCCGTTCACGTCAGTTATCCATACGCGTTCATACTCATTGGACTGACCTGGACCGTAATAATCTTCCAAAATGTCCATGGCCCTAAGCCCTTCCTCCGTGACCTCAAACCATTCACCGACAACGATACCTTCGTGTGCTTCCGCATGTTCGTCACTATACAAAGCAAGTGCTGGGTAAAGACCGACATCGTACAAACGGCCGCGAACCGCACCAGGCTGAACGGAGAGTACGTAAGGCTCAGCAACATAGTGGTTGCTCTCCCCTACAAGAAGCGTTCCATAGACGAAAACTGAAATCATAGCTTCACTCCCTGATGTTACCGCGCAGCTCCGCCAAGAATAATATCCAAATGCCGGGAAGTGTCATACACCGTCTGCAGCGGACTTTCTGCATACAGACCGACTTCAGCCGTTACCGTATCGGTATACCCGATGTCCTCTAACGCCGATCGAACTGCCGTCCAATTGACATCGCCCGAGAGCAGTGGGACAAAGCCATTGCCATTGCCTACGCTTGGCCGATAATCCTTCACATGGATTTTGAAAATACGTGATCCAAGAATTCGAATCCACTGCTGCGGATAACCGTTATGCAAAATATTGCCTACATCAAAATAAACCCCGACATATGGAGATTGAAGATCGTCGACATAAGCACGCATTTCAAGTGGCGAAAGCAGGAATTTGTTCCACACGTTTTCGATGCCAATGCGAACGCGCCGTTTTTCTGCTTCTTTCACCAGCAAAGCGAGTTCCGCACGGCTGCGGTCGTAGCACTCATCGTACGAGGTTATCTCGTTGACGGCTCCTGGCACGACAAGTACCGTATCGATACCTAGCAGCTCGGCTAGCTCCAGCTGTTTCTCGACAACACGACGCCCCTGCTCACGGATAGACGCGTCCGCGGAAGATAGCGGAGTTTGCCATAGCAAGGAGGTAGACAAGCTTCGCAGCTGAATACCGTACTCTTCTGCCAATCGGCCAACCTCCTTGGCCTCCGTCGCAGTCATTTCCATGGTCAAACCAACGCCGCCTAACGGATTGACATTCAGCTCAACCGCGTCATACCCGGCCTCACGGCTAATCGAGAATAACTGCTGAAGCGGCAGCCCTTCCGGAAAACACCATTGATTTACTCCTTTTAACATGCCTTAACCTCCTTTGTGGATCTCAAAATGGAAACATTCATACGCTTATGCCGAAGTGATCGTTATCGTTTGTTTCGCTACCGCAGAATCATTCGCCGCCAGCGTAACCTCAAGCGTCGCAGCCGCTTCGCTATAATCACCGAGCACTAGCTCCTGTCGTCCTGTTTTTACAGCTGCGACAAATGCCCGATTCTGTTCGAGGTAGAAATCCATCTCCGATGTCAAAGTCACGTCTTGCGTGTCATCTACAATTCGAACCGTCATACCGCTTATTGACACGTAGAAGTCATGCCCGAAAAACTCCACATCCCCGCGTCCAATTTTGCGCGACAAGACCGTATTGCTAATCGTCCCTAGCGCCCCGCTGCGGAGGCCGAAAGATACGATACCCACATCATACACCGTTGCCTCTGGATAATTTCGATGGATGTGTCGCTGCTCGTAGTTCGCTTGGACGTAGTCAAACTCACCAGCCAAATAACGAATTAAATCCACTTGATGTGTCGATTGCTCAACAAGTTGACCGCCCGAAAGATTCATAAGCCTCCACCAACCTACTTCTGGTATGCCGCCAATTCGGTACGCGAGCACCATGTCTACTTGCTTATCAGCCAAGTACGTCTTTGCCTTCTGCACAGTGTCCAGATAGCGCAAGCAATAGCCCGACGAATGAATGATGCCGGATTCGCGAATGATCTGTTCTTTACGACGCACTTCCTCCATATGCAAGCCGGTAGGTTTCTCCGATAACAGATGTATACCCCGTGCTGCAGCCGCTTCTTCAATCCCTTCCCTAGCAAAAGGCGGCGTACATATATAGAGCGCATCGATTACTCCCGCATCCAACATTTCTTTCAAAGTTCCGTACGTCTTTGCGCCAAAAGTTTCAGCTATCTCCCTCGCCCGATCCGCGTTCATATCGCATACGGCCGTAATCACTGCGTCATCGATTTGCTGTAATGTTTTCATGTGGTACTCTGCCATGCCGCCTACACCGATAAATCCAATTCTTACTTTTTCCATCTGTCGTGCCCTCCCAATGTGTTTACGTTTACTCCATTAGCATATCGGAACAAAAAGCGCTTGTATTTAGGGAAACCGAACCGCAATTTACGCAAAACGAAGGCTAGTTCAACATCAAACCGTGCTGCAACCGTTGACTTTTCCGCCAAACTGTAGGTGGGAGACCTTCTTGCTCCTTAAACCACTGTGAAAAGGAATGCAACCTGAAAAAGCCTACCTGTTCGGCGATTTCACGTATATCTTTATCTGTTGAGCTAAGAAGCCATTTTGCTTCCTGCAAACGGCACTGCTGCTGATATTGCTTTGGGCTAACGCCGTACATTTGTTCAAAGACGCGGCGAAAAGCGGGCTCCGTAAAACCGGCCATCTCTGCCAAATCAGACATGTGAACAGATTCCTGTACATTTTCACGAATATAGTCAGCCGCTTTCGTCACGGTCATCCCCTGCAAATCCTGCTGCGAGTGTTCAAGTAAAAAAAGCAGCAGCACTTCCATCCATGCCGAATAATTAGCTTGCTTCTCCTTTAAGAACGACGCTTTCATCCGAAGCCACTCCCGGAACAATCGCTCGAATCGCTCTTTGTCCAGTCGGGATAAAGCAAGGAATATAGGTGATCGATCTGCACCTCCGTCGCCAGTAAAGCCGCTTCCTCCGAGCTTATCTACCAGCTCCAACGTACGTGCCGTTACGCCCTGCAGTAAAATAACCCCAAACCTCACATTCGTCACCGCTTCAAACCTGTGTAACAATTCTGGCGGGATAATCACGATATGGCCTGCTTCCATCCAGCTTCGCCTCGACCACTCGAACAAGCACCGTCCTTCCAGCACGATACTGACTTCAACGGCCGAATGACGGTGAAATCCATCATCATAAAAATCGGCATCATGTGTGCCGATAAAACTGCGGATATCCAGCTCATCTTTCATTTGTCTTGCACCACCTCCAAAGCGGACCTGACGCTCATTACATATTCATTCTTTTTAATTTCAAGAAAATAAAAGCATTTCCTTTAATTTGACGACAAATTGTACTAGGCAGGCTCAACGAAAAAAAAGCAGCACCTCTAGGGATGCTGCTTCTATACTTGATTGGCTGTTAATTCGCGTGTTTTCACGATGATTTTGCGGATGCTGTCTTCCGACAGATGAAAGACTTTGATTAGTTCCATCACAGTGGAACCGGTTTGGTACAACCGGAAAATTTCTCGATTTCTACGCTCAATGATAATGCGTGTTCCGTTATTTTCTCCCCATCCAGCGCGCTTCTGCTCTTTCTTAGGGATATATACGATTTCACCTTGGATATATTCTTGTAATTGTTTTAATAGGTTAGGGGGAAGAACGTCTTTCCCGTTCTTGTAACTCATGGATGAAAACCTCCTCAAATTGTCGAGCAAAGTTAAACTTTGTCTGATTTGCAGAGAGTATCTTCATCGCCCCTTAACCTCCTACCATTCTCAAAAAATGGAATAAAAAAAACACGATCATAATCGTGCCTGTCGGTTGTATGCAATTATACAATTCAGGTGAACGGTTATTCCACGAATGATATTCAGTTAGGAGACGAGTACCTCTGCGGCGGCCGCAACATTCATCGCTACTGTCATTGTGTTCATTAAAAAGCACTCCTTTCACCAGATAGTTTAATTTTTGGAATTTGGGTTGGAGAGCAAAGTCTCTCCTAATTAATGGTGTTCACTATGTGTTCACATTCTCATTATATGTAAAAAGCATCTCGCTGTCTACTCATTCTGGAAAAATATGCGGGGGCCTAGCGACCCCCGTTTGGAACGATGGACTCTGCTTACGCAGAGACCACCTCTGCTTTTGTTGTAATCACCTTGATCACTCCTTTCCGAAGTAATTAGCCGGCCGGCTACCTCTATATTTACTCATATTTCCAGCTTGTTCTCAAGTGAAAGAATGGTTATAAAGATTCTTTCCTAGTTGAGGTGATTTTGTTGAGCAAAATGATTGGAATGGCGCTTGAACGCGCAAGAAAAACCCTATAGATTAGCTGCCAAGGGGGGGAGGATTTCTGCATAAATGATCTCAGAATCATAGAGGTGGTCTAGAATTGGATCATTACCTGCAGAAATGCTCTTCTGTCAAGAAAGTGGACACTTCTTTAGTTAAGCTGCGTTCTGGTAGTACAACTTTTCGAAGCGTAACGGAGACATGTAGCCAATCGTGCTGTTAGATCGTTTCCGGTTGTAAAAGATTTCGAGGTATCGGAACAACTTCTCCTGCGCTTCTTGCTTCGTCTTAAATTTGGGTTTGCTGTAGATACACTCACGTTTTAAGATGCTGTGAAAAGCCTCAATACAAGCATTGTCATAACAGTTGCCCTTACGACTCATGCTTGGCTTCATACCGTAGCTTGCTAACTGCTCACGGTACTCCTTTGAGGCATACTGGGAGCCGCGATCAGAATGATGGATAAGGCCTTTGCCTGGCTTCTTTGAGGCGTATGCCTGATTTAGCGCATCCATTACCAAGTCAGTCGTCATTCGATCGCTAAGTTTCCATCCAACGATTTGTTTCGTGTGCAGATCCATGATGCTAGCCAGATAGAGCCTCCCTTGACGGCAAGGAATGTAGGTTATGTCAGCTACCCACTTTTCATTTGGTTTCGTTGCTTTAAAGTCTTGCTCAAGGATATTGGGAGCAATGGGCTGATCGTGATTAGAATCTGTCGTAGTGACCCTGAACTTCCGCGCCATACACGAACGTAATCCATGTTCGCGCATAATAAGACCCACCGTACGTTCCGCTACGGTCCAGCCTTCTTTCACAAGTTCTTTGAATATCCTCGGGCTGCCATAAGTTTCATCCGAATCATAAAAATGCCACTTAATGCGTTTAGTTAGTTCCTCTTTGCGCTTGTTACGCTCGGACACAACAACAGTTTTCCATTTGTAATAGCCGCTCCTAGACACTTGTAGCACGTCACACATCTTCTCCAATCGAAACTCGGAGCGATGATCCTCGATGAATTGGAACCTTAGTTCTTTTCTTTGCTGAAGATGTGCAGCGCCTTTTTTAAAATAGCAAGTTCCTCTTGGAGATCTTGATTTTGGCGTTCTTTCTCCTGATACTCCAGATCTTTTTCACGTAACTGTTGCTCAAGCTGGCGCACTCTTTCCGGAGTAATTACTGACTCCGTCTGAAATTCGTCACGGTATGTAGCTTTCCAGTTGTGCAGAACACCCGCAGATATCCCGAGCTCTTCGGACATCTGCGGCATTGATTTACCTTGCTCTAAGATGTACTTCACTGTCTGCTTCTTAAATTCTTCACTATAACGATTTCGTTCCATCCCGGACACCTCTCCCTCTTATTGATATTATCTTAGTTTCACTTAAGAGATGTCCACTTTTAATTCTAGGTGCAAAAGTACATCAATAAAGGTCGACTAGGAATAAAATCGGATGATTTGATGCAGAAAGTACATCAAAAATGATTAAAAAGTGTACTTATCGGAGAGTTTGGACAATTTTGCTGTAGGAAATGCAGGTAAACGGTGCTGAACGTGCGTTGATGGCGGAAAAACAATGTAGGAAATACTTATTTTCCCGCTTGGACGCTCGATTTGAGAACGCGGCATAAGACGCTTTTATGGGGGATAAGGGATGTTACGGCTGTGTTGAGCGACGTGACTAATGCCCGAGCGCCATCATTGCGATGCCGCTGCTGTTTAACAGCGCGCGGATATCGCGCGCGAACTCCACGGCGTGTGCACCATCGCCGTGGATGCAGATCGTGTCCGCGCGCATGTTCAGGTCATCTCCCTCCCGGGAGAGGACCTTCCCTTCGCGGACGAGCCTTACGACCTGCGCCGCAGCGTCGGCGGCGCCGGAGAGCAGCGCCCCCGGCTGATCGCGGGGCGTCAGCGTGCCGTCCCGCTGGTAGCTGCGGTCCGCGAAGGCTTCGTGAGCTAGCCGCAGCCCCGCGGCGGCACCCGCCCGCAGCAGCTCGCTGCCGGGCGGTCCGAACAGCGTCAGCTCCGCGCTGACGCTGGCGGTCGCAGCCGCAATGGCCGCGGCGAGATCATGGCGCTTCGCAGCCATGTGATAGAGCGCGCCATGCGGCTTTACATGCTGCAGGCGTCCGCCTTCGGCGTGGACGAACGCCTGCAGCGCCCCGAGCTGATACAACGTCAGCTCGTAAGCCTCAGCCGGCGTGATCGCGATCTCGCGCCGGCCGAAGCCCTGTAGATCGGGAAGGCCCGGATGGGCCCCGATCGCAACGCCTTTGCGCAAGCACAGCTGCACAGTGCTGCGCATGGTTGCGGGATCGCCTGCGTGGAACCCGCAGGCGATGTTGGCGGAGCTGACGTAGTCGAGCAGCTCCTCATCCCGGCCAAGGCGATAAGCGCCGAAGCCTTCGCCCATGTCACAATTCAAGTCAATACGCAGAATTCTCACTCCCAGCTCTTCAGTTCTTTCCTTCTTTTTAGTCAGCGGTTCCTCAGTTCTTAACTAAACGCTTCAATGCCCGTCCTTCTTCTCTTCAGTTCGTTCTTCTTCTTCTCCTCAGTTCTTCCGTTCTTCAGCCCTAAGCTCCCCAGCTCTTTAGCACTTCATTCCTTCATTCCCTCAGCTTTCTTCTCTCCAATCCCTCAACACCTAAATCCCCCACGATCCCGCACCCAAGCCCGAACCCCAGCCTCAAGCAGCCGCAAATCCATCATTTGCAGCAAGATCTGCTCTTGGGCTTCCCGGTGGCTGACCTCCCGGAAACGAAGCTTCCCGCCTGGTTTCACCTGAGCTGCTAAGGGAAGATCGGCCGTGATGACATGCGCGATACGCGGGTAGCCTCCGGTTGTTTGGCAGTCCGCCATCAGCAGGATGGGCTGACCACTTGGAGGAACTTGAATCGTACCTTGGATGACCGCTTCTGAGATCATCTCACTCGGTACGCCATCAGAGAGTTCAAGCTTCATCCCTTCCAATCGATAACCCATTCGATCGGATTGTGCGGTAACGATATAGCTTTGAGCCAGCAAGTTCCGTCTGCTTGCGTCTGTAAAAAGGGCGGCTTCCTTCCCTCGTACGACCCTCACAACTGGATTTCCTTCATAATCCGGACGAATAAAGGCAC
Organism: Paenibacillus andongensis; assembly: GCF_025369935.1. Taxonomy (NCBI): domain Bacteria; kingdom Bacillati; phylum Bacillota; class Bacilli; order Caryophanales; family Paenibacillaceae; genus Paenibacillus; species Paenibacillus andongensis. Next base: position 6,307,251 of record NZ_CP104467.1, read on the forward strand.
TCACAGACCCAGGATAGTGAAGATTATCGCCTACCACTTCTTGTTTTACCGGCAGAACATCCCCCGCTTGTAATGCCCTACCTTGGTGACCGCCTATTCTTGCACGTAAATAGGTGCTTCTGCTGCCCATTACAGGTTTCACCTCGAAACCACCATACACGGCTAAGTAGGCTCTGCAGCCCTTAACGGCATAATGAACATTTAACTGATCTCCTTTACGGATCAAAAATGGCCGCCAAAATGGGACTCTATTGCCGTCTATATCAACTTCCATATCAGCTCCGCATAAAGATAGCAGCATATCCTTCTGCGCTACCATGCTCGGTCCTAGCAGTGTCATTTCTAGAACAGCTGCTCCCCCATCATTCCCAACAAGTATATTGGCAGCTCGATGCGCAAAGAGGTCCATAGGGCCTGAAGTAATGACGCCATATTTCCGCTGTCCATACCTTCCCTCATCCTGCAAGGTTGATAATACCCCTGGCTTGATGACCTCAAAGCCCATTTCCCATGTTCCTCTCTTCTTCATATTGGAACTGCTCAGCCGTGATGGAAACAAATCTTACATGATCTCCTACCTTCAGTAGAGATGGCGAATCGGATTCCGGATGAAATAGAGCCAGCGGTGTACGACCAATCAAATTCCAGCCGCCTGGCGTTTCAAAGGGGTAAATGCCTGTTTGGGCACCGCCAATGCCTACCGAACCGGCAGGTATCCTCGTCCGAGGTACCGCTTTCCTTGGTGTAGCTAACTTGACATTCAATCCACCCAAATAAGGAAATCCAGGTGCAAAGCCAATCATATATACCGGATAGATCTGAGAGGTGTGCAAGCGCACAATCTCTTCCTTACTAACCCGATGATAGGCCGCAACATCCGCAAGATCTGGACCATAATCGTCATCGTAACAAACAGGGATTTCAATGATTCGTTCAGGCGCGATGCCATCATCCCTATTTTCATTTTCATAATTTCCCAAAAGATGTTGTATATGTAATAAGACAATATCGTAGGGCAGTAATGTATTCGTTAATCCAGAACGCCCACTTCTTCTACTGGTTCCCTCTTCTGAATAGTGGTTATAAACCTGAAAGCTGTCATAATAAATCGTGATTGTGGTATATGCCGATACGATTTCGATAAAACCTTCAAACCGATTATTCTCTAAGTAAGCTGTTAACTGACGTACTCGATTTAGAATGGATACATCAATGTCCGTTCCAAGCCTAATCACAATAGCCGAATCCCCCAGCAGATGGCATTCGTAAGAAAGCTTGGTCATGCAAAATGCTGCTTTTTGAGCCAATTCGCACAAAGTTCAGGCCAAATGTAAGCTTCCTGATGATCATCCGCTATGCCAATACCATGACGCCCGCTCTCAAAAACGTGCAAATCAAAAGGCACTTTATGGCGGCTAAGCGCCCCCGCAAATAGCAAACTGTTCTCGACGGGAACGGCCTCATCATCAGCTGTATGCCAGAGAAACGTCGGTGGCGTCTGCGCTGTTACTTGTTGGTCATTGGATAGCAGTGAGACCAACTTCTCATCCGGTGTTTTTCCCAGTAAATTAATTTTTGAACCTTCATGTCCAAACTCTCCGGAGAATGTAATCACTGGGTAACAGAGCACCATCACATCGGGACGACTGCTTTGTCGTTCGATCGGATCGATGGACTCCTGATCCCCTGCATCGTAATGTGTACCGGCTGTTGAAGCTAGGTGTCCACCTGCCGAGAAGCCGAGAATACCAATGCGGTTCGGATCGATCTGCCATTCTTCCGCATGATGCCTTACTGTTCGTATTGCCCGCTGTGCATCTTGGAGTGGAACCGGGTGTTCATAAGGAGCTACACGGTAATTCAAAACAAAAGCTGAAATCCCAAGTCCATTTAGCCATTTGGCAATTGGCTCTCCCTCATGAGGAGCACGCAAACCGTAGCCTCCTCCTGGGCATACTATAACGGCAGAGCTCAGGCCTTCCTTAGACACAGGGTATAAAGTCAAACTCGGACATCCTTGGTTATATTCACCTATGCTATCCTTGGATGCTCCGGGCCATAATTCAATCGTTTTTATCATACTCAATGTGAAACCCCCTATTTTCATTTTCGTACTAAGTTAATAATATCGAATCTCAATCAAGTAGCAAGAGTCTATTTGACAAAAAAAGGAGATGATCTTCATGATAGTAGCTACAACAGAATACATTGCTGGCTATGAAGTCACGGAAGTGTTGGGCAGTACATTTGGGGTCGTTGTGCGAGCCAGAGGGATTGGCGGCGATATACTTGCTTCTTTAAAAGGGCTTGTGGGCGGAGAAGTCACTCAGTACACCCAGATGGTAGAAGACGGGCGCAAGCAAGCCATGGACCGATTGGTCAAAAATGCCGCAGCCATGGGCGCTGACGCTATTGTAATGATGCGTTTCGATAGCGGTGACATCGGACAAAATATGAGTGAAATCGTCGCTTATGGCACTGCCGTCCGGACACGTAGGCTATGAATGGATTAGGTCCGATTATACTTATTTATGGAACATGGGTCATCGGCTTTATTATTCTCCTTCTTCTGAGTTATCTCATTTATGACAAACGCTATAAAAACAACGGTTCAACGACGCCTAGTAAACCTTCAAATGGCTTTGTCTCAACGCCAGAAGTGTTCATTGATCCAAAGGATGGATTCACCTATCGCGTGTATTACAATCCTAGATCAGGCGACCGGGAATATATTCGCGAATCCTAACGCATTTCAAACAAAAAAGCCGTACACAAGAAAGCGTCTATGCACTCTCTTATGTACGGCTTTATTTATCGCCACAACCTAGTCCCAAATAACTTCCCAATTTCCGTTCACGCTAGCTTCAATCGTGCCTCGCTCCATAATGTACCCTGCCAGTAGTTCTGCTACGTCCGTCGGGATATCCTTGATGACCGGTTTATCCTGGAACATCGCATAATTGCCACCTCCTGCAGCACGGTAATTATTCATAACCACATCGTAGGAAGCTTCGAGATCCAGCGGTTTCCCTTCATATTCCAGTTGAACAACACGCATCCCAATTGGGCGGGATATGTTCAATGTATAGGTAATCCCTTCCCACATATCATAGTTATAATGCGACGGTTTCGGATCTCTAAACTTGCTACTCACCTGAACTTCACCGGCTACTGTTAACTCAAAATATTCTGCTGACTGCTCTAACGCATCCTTGATGTCTTGTCCGGAAATCCGAATCACTTTCAGTGTGTTCGGGTAAATGTAGTTGGACACGATGTCCCTCATTGTAATATCCGATGGAAATCCTGGCGATACGTTATCAAACAGCGCTGTATTGGAAATGGCTGCTCCCGAGAGCTCCATTTGAACACGATTGATGAACTCAATTAGCGCATTGTCCTTCAAGCGAATTTGCATAGGATCTTTGACGAGCATATCTCCGGACAGCTTACCGATGGGTTGGTCAAGCCACTCCTGAGTCTGTGCTTCATAAGCACCGATAAGTTCTATCAATTTGTTGTCCGCTTCAATAGTAGCCACAGAAAGCAGCTCCGATTTCTTGGCATCGATGCGCCATTTGCCATCTACTTTCGAGAGCTCTAATTCAACTTTACCGAGCGTTACACCGGCAGTTCCTGGTTGAACAATGACGACTCCATTGATTTCTACTCCCGCGATGCTCCGGTGTTGATGCCCTGTAAGCAGAACATCTATACCTTCTACTTCCATACATAGTTGAAAGCCCTGATTTTCTCCAGTTAGAGGCTCCGTAGGCTCACCCGTCGTTAGATGTCTTTCAAAACCGCCATGGTAGGAGACAACAACGGCATCCACTTGCTCATGCTCCTTGAGTACCTTTACCCATTTTTTAGCCGACTCTATAGCATCTTCGAACCGAAGACCCTCGATATGATCGGGATTTTCCCAATTCGGAATATAGGGAGTTGTCAATCCCAGTATACCTATACGAACACCGTCCGGTAACTCTTTTATCAAATATGGCTTTCCTAGGAACGGTTCACCGCTCTCCGCATCCACAATGTTGGCACATAACCAAGGAAACTTAGATTCTTGAACCGCTTTTTGCAGCACTCGAAGACCATAGTTAAATTCATGATTGCCAATAACGGCCGCGTCATAACCCACATAGTTCAAACCAAGGACCATTGGATCCATCGGCTCGTTATTCAATCTAGCATGATGATACGCAAGTGGCGTACCTTGAATCAGATCCCCATTATCGATCACAATAACATGAGCTTCTTTCTTGCGTTCTGCAGCAATAAGCGCAGCCACTTTGGATAGACCCACATCGTTAGGTTGATTGTTTGCATAGTGAATGGGCAGCATATTTCCATGCAGGTCACTAGTTTCTAATATGGTTATTTTACTTTTCTGCATCTTACTAGATTGAGTCAAATTACCCACTCCAAGTGTATTATTTTGTCACACTTTACATATCGATTGTCAGATTAACAAATACTTCACACTATCTTCCATATATTATATGATAATGTTATAGTACATCATAGATAAAAGTAAACAATTAAACGGAGGTCAAAAAGAAGATGATGAAAAAATTTACTGTCATTAGCTTGTCCATGATCGTTGCTGCAGGTGTTCTTGCAGGTTGTGCAAAAAAAGAGGAAACAGCTCCTGCTGCTTCCGCAACTGCTAAAGCTTCTGCTACACCGGCTGCAGCTGCAGGCTTTGTACCAAAAGAGCTTAAAGTACAGTTCGTTCCTTCCCAAAATGCAGAGACGCTTGAAGCAAAAGCGAAGCCACTTGAAAAACTATTAGGAGACAAGCTGGGCATCCCTGTTAAGGTTTCCGTTTCAACCGATTATAACGTTGTTATCGAAGCAATGGCTTCCAAACAAGTTGATGTTGGCTTCTTGCCTCCAAGTAACTATGTTGTTGCCCATGACAATCGTAAAGCAGCAGACCTGCTTGTACAAGCAACACGTCTGGGTGTTGACGATGCAACTGGCCAACCAACGAAGGATCTAGTTGATTTCTATAAATCAGAAATTCTGGTTAAAGCAGATTCCCCAATCAAAACAGTTGCTGATCTGAAAGGCAAGAAAATGGGATGGCAAGGTGTTACTTCCGCAGCTGGTTACGTATACCCAGGATTCGTATTGAAAAAAGCTGGCGTTGATCCAGTTAAAGATGTAACTGGCGTTCAATTCCAAGGCCATGATAAAGCGGTAATCGCTCTTCTTAACGGTCAAGTTGACGCAGTTGGCGTATTCCAAGACATTCGTACGAATATGACAAAAGATTATCCAGATGTATTCAAACAAACTCGCGTTCTTAGCTACTCTGATAAAATTCCTAATGATACTATCGCTGTTCGTTCCGATATGGATGCAGCATGGAAAAAGAAAATTACGGACGCGTTCATCGCTATTGGCAACGACCCAGAAGGTCAAAAAGTCATTTTCGATGTTTACTCCCACAAAGGTTATGTAGCTTCTGACGATGCCAAATTCGACATCGTTCGTAGCGTTAACAAAGAAATGGGCTTGAAATAAGCTTAGCTCCCTGTAAAATGAAAATTCCTCTACATGATTTTTTCGAATCATGTAGAGGTTTTTTTATGCATTCTACTCCGAACCCCCCTTGCATACTATGAATGTGGCACGTCCGTGTAAATGTTTTTTTACTTTTGCATGACAAACGTTTACCTGGACCTGTCATATATCATAGTGAGGTGAAAATTGGATGTTCGAAATGCTTATTAGCTGTAAAAAAGAAGTCTCTATCCGTTGCGGTAAAGACGAGATAAGGGGGGTTATTACGAACTACTATCCTACTTTTCGACTTTTGAAATTGAATAACGTCTTGATTCCTATAGAGCTGATCGAACAAATTGAGGTATTAGAACCGGTCTTGGATTCATTCACCCAATCAAAGACACACCGTGGAAATAGGTCGCTTCGCTTGGTAGCCCAAGGAAGGCACTACAGCTAATGCGTAGATAGAAAATTCCTTCCCTTCAAGGGAAGTTGTATTTTCTACATCATTTCACATGCCAAAAGGCTATTTAGCAACTTGAAGTTACAGTTTGTACAACATTTCATTTTACCAATAAAAATCTTCCTCCAAATCGTCTTTCCCGCAATCCGCGATATCCGAAAAACAGTCCTCCTTTTCTCCTAAAAACAAACAACGTTACTGCCCTAAATGGGCCCTCCTAAATAAATGCCATCATTTACGAACAAAGAAGCCTCCAAAACCACTATAATAGCTGGAATTGGAGGCTTATTTTCAACTAAATCCACTTATAAAGACTTTCCCCTGTCGTCACACAATGCGTTTGCGGAGTGTCCCCGAGATGTAGTCAATGACAGAGACGGTGACAATAATACCGATGAGGATGATACCTACTCGCGGCCACTGCCTTGCGTTGAGTGCGAAGATGAGTGGCGTACCGATACCGCCTGCACCAATAACCCCTAGCAATGTCGCTGAACGAACATTAATCTCAAAGCGATATAAGGTATACGAAATGAAATCGGGAATGACCTGCGGCACCACGGCAAACGCCATCCGCTGCCAAATGTTAGCACCTACAGCTGTCATGGCTTCCGTAGGTCCCATATCCATATTCTCAATGGCTTCTGCATAAAGCTTGCCGAGCATCCCTACGGAGTGAAGTCCTAATGCCATAACCCCAGCAAAGGCATTCGGGCCTACAGCTTTAATAAAGATCAAAGCCATAATAATCTCCGGTATAGTTCGTACGACACTTAGGAACAATTTCCCTGTGCCTGAAACTGCACGGAATCGGCTCATATTCGCTGCTGCCCAGAAGGCAAACGGGATACAGACAACCGCTGAAACAAAGTTCCCTAAGTAGGAAATAGATAAGGTTTCAAGCAAGGATCGAAGTAAATCTTCTCCTTCTGGGATATACACATAGGCCCAGTCAGGATGTACTAAACCGGATAACATGGATTTCGTGAGAACCCAGGTCGTTGGCTGGAAGCCTGTCAACTCTAGGCCCGTAAGTGCCCATATGAATAAAGCAATGACCGCAATCCAACCTATTATCTTATATGTCGTTGAACGCGAAGCTGACATCGGTTTCGCGCTGCCTTTTAGCAAATAGGAACGGAATCTTGTGCTGACCAAATCAATAATAACAACAACCAATAAGGTGTAAATAACGATGGCACAGGACTGATCGTAACGGAACAGATCCAGCGTGTTTTTGAGCAGCAAGCCAATACCGCCGGCTCCAACCAACCCGAGAATGGCTGACGCCCGAATACTTACTTCGAATGTGTACAATAAATGAGCCAAGTACGTAGGAGCAACTTGAGGAATGACGCCGAATCGAATGAGTTTAAGTTTGTTAGCACCAACAGCCGTCATGGCTTCAAGCGGTCCGGGGTCAATAGCTTCCGTTGATTCGTAAGAAAGCTTAGATATAATACCAAACGTGAAGAAAATTAGTGCAAGTGTACCGGCCGTTGGGCCAAAGCCTACTAGAACGGCAAACAGTGCTGCGTAGAGTAAATCAGGAATTGTCCGGAATAGATTCATGATAAGTCTAGCTGGATAGAACAACCATGGGGCCGTAGTAACATTACGAGCTGCTAGCAATGCCATCGGGAATGCAAACAGGGCTCCGATTGCTGTACCGATAATGGACATCTGCAGCGTTTGTGCCATTGGCTTCCATATATCAGCAAAAAACAGCCAGTCCGGTGGAAACATCTCGGCTATGAATTTAATAATCTCCGGAGTACCGGTCACGAGCTTCGTCAGCGTCGCATCTGTCTGATAAATACTCCCAATCAAGAAAAGCACCATGATCAGGGCAATGAGATAGATCTTCGTACGAGGAGGCCTCTTGACGGTCGTTACACTCATTCCTCCTGCACCCCCAAGAGCTCGTCTTTCTTAATCGCACGGCCATAAATCTCGGAGAATACATCATCTGTTGCTTCCGCAACGGGTCCGTCGTATACGACTTTACCTGCGCGAAGTCCGATAATTCGAGTTGCATATTCACGTGCAAGGTCAATAAAGTGAAGGTTAACGACAGTCGTTATGCCGAGCTCTGTATTAATCCGTTTCAAATCATCCATCACTTGTCTTGTCGTTAATGGATCAAGGGAGGCTACCGGCTCATCCGCTAAAATGATTTTCGCTTCTTGTGCCAGCGCTCTCGCGATCGAAACACGCTGCTGTTGACCGCCGGACAATTCGTCGGCGCGTGAATAAGCTTTTTCCCGAATATTGACTCTTTCTAGTGCTTTCAGGGAAAGCTCGATATCGTGTTTGGGAAACAAACCAAGAACTGTACGCAGGGTGGAATGATAGCCTACACGACCAGACAATACGTTTCGAATTACGGTTGAACGCTTGACTAGGTTAAAGGTTTGGAAGATCATCCCGATATCCCTGCGCATCCGACGTAGTTCGGCACCGTTCGCCTTAGTTATAGATTTGCCGTGGATCAATATTTCCCCATCAGTCGTCTCATGCAAACGATTAATGGAACGCAGCAAGGTAGATTTACCTGCTCCTGATAGACCTACAATAACAACGAACTCTCCGGGATGAATAGTTAAGTTAATGTCATTCAAACCAACAGTTCCGTTAGGATATACTTTGGAAATATGCTTAAACTCAATCATATAAGTCCTACTTTCTTCTACAGATTATCTGAAGTTCAGACAGACTATTTTCAACGTATTTCGGCAAAATCCTTTTTTCTATCATAACCTTTATTAAATATTCATAATCCATTGTTCGCCATAACAAAAAAGTGGCCTCATAAGCGACCTGAGACCACAATCTTCACGATGTATTATACTTTAGCACGCCAGCGTTCTTCTATCTTCATCCCTTTCCAAACCGCAATGGAAATGGCCCATGCCACCACGAACAGAGCAACTAAGATATAGCCTAACGTCCCGAAATCAATCTCCTGCAGCCACGTCCAGAAGGTCCCTTCCAAGCTGAATTCTTCGGAGAGAACTTGACCTAGCTCGATCACGCCAATGATTAAAGCAGCAATGACGGCCAAAGCGGTCACTGTTAAATTGTAGTAAAGCTTGCGTACCGGTGTATGAAACGCCCATTTGTAAGCTTTGGTCATGAACATCCCGTCGGCTGTATCGAAGAGGCTCATTCCTGCCGCGAACAGCAGAGGAAGTGAAATGACGCCAATAAAAGGAATAGCTTCCTTCGCCGCATGGGCTGAGATCGCTAGCAGCGCAATTTCGCTCGCCGTATCAAAACCTAAACCAAATAGAAAACCTAACGGGTATACATGCCAGCTTTTGCCTATGAAAGAGAAAAGTGGTTTGATCATTCGGGCAATGAATCCACGGGACTCGAGAAGCTCCTCAAACTCTTTATCGTCATTGGTGCCGCCGCGAAATTTCAAGAACATTTTATATAAATTGATAAGAATGAGTAAATTTAAAACACCAATAATGATAAGAAACAAACCAGAAACCGAAGCACCGATAACACCTCCAAAACGCTGCATCCAAGGAAGCTCGCGCTCTGCCCATTGTACGGAGAATGCAGTCACAATGGCCATGACGAAGACGACTGAGGAGTGTCCCAATGAAAAGTAGAAACCAACACCTAATGGGTTCTTCTTCTGTTGAACGAGCTTGCGTACGGTATTATCGATCGCCGCAATATGGTCAACGTCGAAAGCATGCCGCATCCCTAATGTGTAGGCGAGGAGCCCAATCCCCCAAAAGGCAGGCGTCATTTTCGCTACACTATATAATCCGATAAGCCCAAATATATGTAAGAGGACGATCACACCAACGTATCCAGCCCAGTTTCTTCTCTGCTGCAGTATTGATTTCCACATGATTGGCACCCTGCCCTTCTTTTCGTGTTACGATTTAATAATAATGTAGCACACGTGTGCATGACTTGAGAAGTACCTGCCTCATTTTTTGTGAAGAAATCTAACACTTATCTGATATAATAGAAACCGTTCCAAAGATGGACTATGGAAAGGAATGGATCGACCCTATGTCTCTTCGTGTTTTCAAGCTTTTTACGATTCTAGTGCCCGTTCTCATCATCGGCGGCTTTGAGTATATACGTCATGAATTTTTACTCAACTATTTAACCATGGAAGCTGGTAATTTCACGATTACCATCATTACTTTACTGCTTTCCTACCTTTTCGCTTCGTGGATGTTTCAAAGTATTGAGCGCAGCAATGAGAAAGTGACAATCGGTGAAGCACGCAGAGCCGTGTACGAAGAACGCGAGCGTTTGGCCAGAGAGCTGCATGATGACTTGGCTCAAACCCTTTTCTTCCTTAATGTGAAGTTGAAGCAAGGCGATATAGAAGAAGCCAAAGCAGCGGTGTCCGAAATCGACAACTCGTTGCGACAAGCCATTTTTAATCTAAGAACGCCACCGGAGGAAGGAGCTAACTTCCAGCAGCGCATCCACAAATTTCTGGAGAATTGGCAATTGGTGACGGGTATTGAGCTTCATGAGAAGTTAACTGTGGAGGAGAACAGCTTCTCTTCTGGAGAAGAAGTTCAACTTTTCGGCATTATACAAGAAGCGTTCACCAATATACGGAAGCATTCCATGGCAACGCAAGCTTCAATTGTTCTGGAAGCTCATCCTGAGGCATGGCGACTACAGATTACGGATAACGGAAATGGGCTGCATCACGGAACATCAAAGGGGAAGACCTACGGCATTGAATTAATGCAGAAGCGCGCTGCCGAGCTAGGTGCATCTTTCGAGCTTAAGATGAAAGAACATGACGAGATGGCAACCGGAACTACACTTTTGGTACAAGCAGATAGGAGGAAAATCTAATGCTGAGCAATCAGCCGTTTCGCGTTCTCATCGTGGACGATCATCCACTAGCTAGGAAAGCGATACGCAGCATGCTGGAGCCTGTATCCGATTTTTATATCGTGGGGGAAGCGAGCAGCGGAGAAGAAGCTATTCTTCTTTGCGGCGAGGTCGCACCTGATGTGGTTTTGATGGATATCCATATGTCCCCTATGGATGGACTTGAAGCAACGCGACGTATTAAGCAAGCATACGGGGCTATACGTATTGTCATGCTCACCGTGTCCGATGATGTCGCTGACCTCTTCACAGCGCTGCAATTTGGAGCTCAGGGCTATTTATTAAAAAATATGGATCCTGACGAATGGCTCACTTACCTTCGCGCACTGCTCGACGATAACTCAGAAGTCGCTCGGGGAATGGCGGATAAGCTTTTCCAACGATTCCGCGCACCCATGGGTATGCACACAGAAGGTCCGACACCGAGCATGTTGACCTCTCGGGAACAGGAAATTACCGCCTATGTTGCCTTAGGAGACAACAACCGGCAGATTGCTGAAAAGCTGCTGATCTCCGAACATACGGTTAAAAATCATATGAAAAATATATTGGTAAAGCTCGGACTCGAGAATCGTGTCCAGCTCACCGCATTCGCCATTAAGCACGGATTGACACGAAAAGGACAAAACTAGTCGAAAAAATAGCCCAGTCGAGTCATACTCTTATGCTTGTCGATCAGGTAATATGGACAACATGATAAGAGATAACTTGAAGGGGGAACACGATTTATGTTTAAAAAACTGATGTTAAATGCAAGTATTATGTTGATTGGCTCCATGCTTCTCGCGGGAATCGCCAGCGCCCATGTTGTTGTCTATCCGAAAGAAGCCACACAAGGCGGTTACGAGAAATTTACGGTACGCGTGCCTTCTGAGAAAGACATTCCTACTGTAAAAGTAGAAATCAAATTCCCTATGGATGCTGTAGCGGTTTCTCGCTTCGAGCCCAAAGCAGGTTGGACCTACGAGCTAGCCAAAGATACAGCTGGAAAAATTACAGGTGTTACTTGGAAAGCAATCGGTGATGGACTGGCTAGCACGGAATTCGGTGAATTCAATATGCAAGGCAAGGTAGCGGATGCGGCTACGGAGATCGTATGGAAAGCCTATCAAACCTATAAAGATGGCAGCGTAGTTGAATGGGTCGGCGCTAATGGATCTGACAAGCCTGCGTCTGTAACAACAGTTAAAGCTAAAGCTGCAGGCGGTGCAACGACAGATAGCCACGGACAGGTAACGGCTGGAAGTGCTGCAGCGGGTGGCACATCATCCAACACTTCCCTCTACCTCTCCATTGCGGCAGTCGTACTTGGAGCTTTATCTCTGATCTTATCGCTTACAAAAAAGCGTAACTAATAAAAAGGCCTTGAGCTCTCTGTGAACAGATAGCTCAGGGCCTTTACCTATTTCCTTAAGCTTGTTTTCTTTGGTAGATTCGAAAGTAGTATTCGTAAGGATTTTTCTCGTTCCGTTCGCCTTGCTCACTGGATACCAACGTCCATTCGGACAAGTCTAGTTCGGTCATAAACGTATCCGCTTCAAACTCATGCTCGATGTGCGTAATGTACATCTTGTCCACTGCAGAAGCGAACAATCGGAAAATTTCCGCTCCGCCAATAACGAACAGCTCCTGATCACGGAAGGCATCAACCGCTTCTTGTACAGTGTGAATGACCTCACAGCCCTCCGCTTCAAACTCGGAATTCTGCGTAAGAATGACGTTGCGTCTGCCCGGTAAAGGTTTGCCAATGGAATCGTATGTCTTCCGTCCCATGAGAATAGGGTGCCCCATCGTAACGGTTTTGAAAAACTTCAGGTCCCCAGGTAAATGCCATGGCAATTTATTATTTAAACCGATCGCTCGGTTACGATCCATCGCGAAAATAAATGAGATACTCATACACAGGCCCCTCCTTTCGTCAGATGTTGTTTATACAGCCACAGGTGCTTTAATCGTTGGATGCGGATTGTAATCCAGCATTTCAATATCACTAACGTCGAAATCAAATATAGAAGCGACATCCTTATTCAGCTTGAGCGTTGGCAGATCTCGCGGCTCGCGGCTGAGCAGGGTTTGAATTTGATCCATATGATTCGTATAGATATGGGCATCTCCGATCGTATGGACGAATTCACCGACGCCTAACCCGCATTCATGCGCAATAAGATGCGTCAGCAATGCATAGCCAGCGATGTTGAAAGGGACGCCGAGGAACGTATCTGCGCTGCGTTGATATAATTGGCAGGATAGCTTGCCTTCCGCCACATAAAACTGAAACAAGGTGTGACAAGGTGGAAGCGCCATACTGGGCACGTCCTCCGGATTCCATGCAGATACGATGAGACGGCGAGAATCAGGGTTCGTTTTGATCATATGAATAACCTCTTTGAGCTGATCAATCGTGCCTCCCTGCGTTGTCGTCCAATCCCTCCATTGTTTGCCGTAGACATCCCCCAGCTCACCGTATTGCTTGGCAAACTCGTCATCCTCGAGCACCTTTTTCACAAACTCATCCATTTGCTCATCATATTGAAGCTTGAATGTCTCGTCTTGCTGTGAGCGTAACCCGAAATTACGCATATCCGGTCCCGAATAATCCGCGCTCTCCACCCATTTCTTAAAAGCCCATTCATTCCATATATGGTTATTATGTTGTAACAGATAACGAATATTCGTATCGCCTTTAATAAACCACAGCATTTCACTAGCAATTAAGCGAAAAGGCACTCTTTTCGTCGTCACCAAAGGAAATCCTGCCGCAAGATCGAAGCGCATCTGTCTGCCAAATACTGAAATTGTCCCTGTCCCTGTTCTATCTTCTTTTTTCGTACCATTGGTAAGAATATCTTGTAATAGTTCCTGATAGGCTTTCAAGCTTACGAACCTCCATCTCTATGTTACGCATGTATTTATCTATTTTACCCGCATAGAGCCTGTTTGGCTACCTGTCTACAAATGTGAATATACATTATAACAGAGGAACTCCATATTCGGAATTACGGATTATTTGATCTGAATGCAAAAAAGCTGCGCGAGGGCAGCTATCAAATATGTAAACGGAGTGTAAAGCTCATATGATTGCTCGATACTTGAGGTTGATATAGATATATCATTTCAATGTGTTCATCAAATTTGTTGATGGAAGGTGCTGGCGCGTCCGCTTCTACCATGCAAGTCAATCCGGGCAATGTCCAAACATCTGAAGCCACACTTTCCGCGAGTATGTTCTTGCCTCTGATTTCAAAATACAGCTCGATTTCCTTATTCGTGTCAAAATGAACATCAACAACTAATAGATCCTTATCCGCTTTCGCTTCGAAAGTGATACCTCTTAGATGCGAGTTCCAGTGTCCGCCTACTTCACGACGGATTAACCTCATATAATACTTGTCTCCAGACTCCGTTATCCAATGTATGGTTGCAGGATGCATCTGTCCATTGGTATTACGGCTTCCGGACATGCCGCCGATCATGAGATTCTTCTCAATCCAAGCTGTCGCTGTACAAAGATTCGTGTTTGCGCCAGGCTCGTCTCGTTCGCAAAGCTCCCTAAACTGCTTCACGACCAGTCGATCACTTTGATGTGTGATTAGCGATGGCTTGATCGCCTGAGGCACGTCAACATCGACTAATGCAATCATCGGATCGTGCTCGGATTCACAGTTGATGGCTGCCAGGTACTCGTACACTGTCCCTAATGTGAGGAAGAGAAACACACCAATCGAACTATGATCCCTCATTTCCATTTCGTAGGCGCGCGAGAAAGGACCCGAAAGGTTTTCCAGGTTAGGGTTATAGAATAACGCTATATTTTCCCAAAGACCTTTTTCAATTTCGTGACCGATTTGTTGAAACGCATCTGATTTTCCATACTTTCTCCAAAGCCCTAACACAGTGAGATCCACGCCATAATAAGTTGTTGTGTTAAATTCTGCAAACGAACCAAATTCTTTGAATGCTGCGTAAAACTTCAGCGCTTCTTGCTCGGCATGTGAGACCCAGTTCTCATTATCAAATCGATGACCAAAAAAATGGCAGATGAACATATGCATCAACTCGATATTCGAATTCATTGGTATGGCATCCGACAAACGCCGGTCGATGGATGCGCCAACGGCTTTGATCATGCTAGCATCCATCCGATCAATAAGACTTTCCGGCAGCGTTCTTTCAAAATTCGCTAGGATAACGGCAAAGGCACAAGCAATAAATTCGCGCCAATTCGGATCATAGCTTTTCCACACGGGAGGAAGCACTTGATCCACAGCTGATTGAAAAATTTGCTTTATGTTCTTAGCCTCTAAGTTTTTGGAGTCCTCAGACGTATTTGAAGATAACCTATCGACGAGCTGCTCGGATATCTTTTCAAACGTATCATTTAAAAAGTAGGCAAAGCCCGGCGCAAAGGTTTTCCAAGGAAGGTTGCCAATTGGAGGATGAGGCTCCTGAGGAGCAGTACGAAAAGTTCCATGATAAATTTCATCCGGACAGTCATACTGCATGTCTAAGACCTTTCCTAACACTTCGCAAGCTCTTTCATAATCTCCTGGTGCGTTCCGGATGAGGAGTCCCAAAGCATAATGGGCGCTCCCCCGCGTATAATGCTGATCCGGGTTATCCTTGTCCCTTAACAATTTCATTGCATGGTCATAGTTTCCATCCATATCAGCCATTGCGTGATGAATCAAGTAAAGTTGTTCATCCCTCATATGCTCCGTCATACTTTGTCTTCACATTCCCTTCTTCGTGATAATCCCCATACAGAATATCAGAAAAAATGGAATCCATAAACCCAGCTCGTTGCCTACTCTTTGGAAGCTGCGAATTGAGCCGTAGGATGATCCCGCAGCCCTTCTAACATTTGGCTCTCCATGAAATCCCAACGGGGATAAGGATGCATTTTCTCAACGTATATGGTACATTTCTAATGAAAAATATAAGAGGTTCGCAAACTCCCTCTCTAAAAAACTATGAAATGAGGAACCACCCATGTCAGCAGGAAGAAGCAATGAAGATTTGAAAGAGATTACCTTACTAGGCAATCAAGGAACCAAGTATGTCTTCAACTATGATCCAACTTTATTAGAAGCATTCGATAACAAGCACCCGAACAGAGATTACTTTGTTAAGTTTAATTTCCCTGAATTCACTAGCTTGTGTCCCGTAACTGGTCAGCCGGATTTTGCTACACTCTACATCTCCTATATTCCGAATATTAAAATGGTTGAGAGCAAATCACTAAAGCTATACCTGTTCAGCTTCCGGAATCATGGTGATTTCCACGAGGACTGCGTCAATATTATTATGAATGATTTGATCGAGCTGATGGCGCCTCGTTATATCGAGGTTTGGGGCAAATTCACCCCGCGTGGCGGCATTTCTATTGATCCTTACTGCAACTGGGGTCAACCTGGCACGAAGTTCGAAGCGATGGCTGAGCATCGATTGATGAACCATGATCTTTATCCGGAAAAAATCGATAATCGCTAATTGGCAAAATATAAGCATTAAGCCTAGTCGGCCCCTTGGATAATAGGGGTTGGTTAGGCTTTTTTTGATTCTTATTTAGGAGCAAAATGAGTTCGATGCCCTATGGTTGTCCCAGGATTACACAGCTAGAATGGGAGATACAGCAGGTTAGGAACCAAACTGACTAAACCTCATGAGGAGTTGAACACGATGGGAAGATGGAAGGCAGGCGCAGTTGGTTTCGTTTGTGGAGCCGTGTTTTTCTCCGGACTTACCTACGCGGCGACCAGTGCAGTTGGCATCGACGTTTATTTTCGCGATATTCGCTATTACTTTGACGGGTTGAACAAACAGCCCTCATCTGATTTACAAGGATTCATTTATAAAAATACGACTTATGTGCCGCTGCGCTTCATGTCTGAAGCGATGGGTAAGCCAGTCGCTTGGGAGGATGCGACCAGCTCCATCTATGTCGGGGGTAAGCCTAAACAGCTGCCTGTGCCTGAACAGTCGGGTAACGGCTCCAGTTCTGCGGCATTGCAAGTATTCCCCGAGGATAACCCTTGGAATACGGACATCTCCAAGTATCCGGTTCACGCAAACTCTGCAGGGTTCATCGCTTCGATCGGCTTGAATTCGAAGATGCATGCCGATTTCGGGACAGTCTGGGAGGGTGCTCCCATTGGCATTCCGTACACGATCGTCGATGGCAATCAACCCAAAGTGAATGTTACCTTCACGGATTACACCGACGAAAGCGATCCTGGGCCTTACCCCATTCCGGCGAATGCCCTCATAGAGGGTGGTTCCGCTAGCGACGGAGATCGTCATGTCATCGTGGTCGATAAAAGCAACCAGCTGCTATACGAGCTGTACAACGCGCGTTTTTCAAGCGATGGGTGGACAGCTTCGAATGGTGCCAAATGGGACCTTACATCCAATGCGCTAAGGACGAAATATTGGACGTCTGCAGACGCAGCGGGCTTGCCCATTTTCCCAGGACTCGTCCGATATGAAGAGGCCGCAGCAGGAGAAATCAATCATGCACTGCGTTTCACCGTGCAAAAGACGCAGCGCGGGTTCATCGCACCTGCCACTCACTACGCCTCAAGCAGTACGGATCCCAATCACCCGCCAATGGGACTAAGGCTGAGACTGCGAAGCGATTTCGATATCTCTGGCTTTTCGCCCACGAATCGGACCATCCTTCGCGCTCTTCAGAAATATGGCATGATCGTCGCCGATAACGGCAGTAATCTGTACCTCAGCGGTGCACCGAATCCGAAGTGGGATGACGATGACCTGCACAACCTCGGAAAGCTGAAGGGCAGTGATTTCGAAGTTGTTGACACCGGTAAAATCGAGAAATAAATCTATTTAAGCTGATAGAAAAGTCCGTTTGAATCAGACCATTCTGCAAAAAGAACCCGTTCATGATGGCTGATTCCACTCAGCTGCAGAAGCTGCTTAAGCCATTCCTTGTCACGGCCGAGACGCCCCAGTGCGGCTTCATTGATACTCCCATTCTCAATAATACTCTCCGGCAGGCAGACCCTTTTCTTTGGCGAATCTGCCTCCCCATTATTTAGGCTTGCCGGATCATTTTGGCGGAGCACGCTAATGCTGCCATTCGTCTCGAACAACGCATAAGCGACTTCCCTCATAGAGAACACATCATTTTCCCGCAGCAGCATACTAAGTTGACCAAAGTCTAAATTGTTGCGCTTCATCGCCTTAAAGTCGATAATCCCATCACGGATCAGTAAATCGGGTGTTCCGGTTGCATAGCGAGAAATCCAAGGGACTGTCCAAATAAACTTCTCAAGAGCAAGGGCAAGCAGTGTCCAGACCACAAGTGCGAAGACGAGATGGCTGAGATGTACATTTTCATCATAAATCGTATTTCCAACTAACTCACTGAGCATTAAGGAGGAGACAAAATCAAAAGCCGTAAGCTGAGAGATCTCTTTCTTACCCAGAAGCCGTGTCATGACCAACAATCCAACCAATGCAACAACTAACTTTACAGCTATGCTTACATACATGGTAATTTCCATTATCATCACTCCCTGATCTGTCACTTAAGCCGGTATTCCCCTTACAAGGGCAAAGTAATTGTGACAGTCGTACCGATGCCTTCCTCACTATCGTAGATTATTTCCCCATTCATCGTTTCAATAATCCGAATACTAACCGCTGTCCCTAACCCCGTTCCAACATCTTTCGTGGAATAGAACAAATTACCGATACGAGATAGCTGATCTTTTGTCATTCCCTTGCCATTATCAATGACCTTAATCTCGGCTCGGCCAACCAATCTTTTTAAGCTTACCTTTACCTCTCCGCCCGCAGGCGTCGCTTCGATCGCATTTTTAATCACATTCACCAAGGCTTGCTGCAATTGACCACGATCCGAATAAATATAAATATGATCCTCGAGATTGATCGTAATCTCAACACAATTCTTCATCGCCATCGGCGTCAGAAGCACAATAATGTTGTTTAATACGTCAGAAAATGAAAAAGATTCTAATTTGGTTAGTTTAGGCTTGGAAAAATTCAAGTAATCATTAATAATCGATTCTGCTCTCGCTAACTCTTCCATTGCGATATTCAGGTATTGTTGATTTTTCCCTTGCTCGTTCGGACGCATAAGCTGCAGAAACCCTTGAACAACCGTTAACGGATTACGAACCTCATGGGCAATAGAGGCAGCTAGCTCGCCTAGTGTTTTCATTTTTTCAGCTTTTTGGATTTGAACTTTCATTTTAAATCTTTCTTCATGTATTTCTTGCAGAATGGATGATAACCAGGTTCCTAAAACTAATAATATGCCAAAAGAGATCACAGCAGGAATAGTAGCAAGATCAAACGATTCAAAGCCTTTGTAAAGCGACACATAGCTCATCAAAATGAGCAGCATAACCAGTAACGGACTTAACGAAACCAAGATAGCAGCCTTTATTCTTGAGCTTCCTGTTAATTCTTTGAGCTTGTAAGAAGCTATAAAGGGGATAATAAAACTGAGTGTCATGCTGATGTATCCAAATATAAGCGCATCACCACCAAGATACGTGCGCATCAGCATTATCATAATGTAATTAATAAGACCTGCTAGGGGTCCCCAATAGATGCTCGAAATGACGAGGGGAACATAACGTAAGTCCCAGTACAAATCAAGTTCATAGTAAGAAAATAATAAACAAAGGGAAGAGGCTGTTCCATGGAGTAAGCCCATCACGACCGGTGACGGATCATTGCGCCATCGCTCTCCAAAGACACTCTGTAATAAGACAGGAGCAAGGACGATAAGAATGTTCAAAAATAATTTTTCTAATAACATGGTTACACGGCTCTCCCCTCGATCCATTCCTTTCAATGTTTCTGCAAGGGGAAGCGTTATCCTTTTTTTAACAGGGAAAAATATAAATGTTAAAAAAGGCTGCAACCGAGCGGCATCTCTCATTGCCGTTTAGTCATAGCCTTGTTAAATTCTTTTTAACAAATACACGTCTTCTTCTTCTTTCCTACTCGGCCCATTGATTCCACTTTATGAATATATTCACTCGCAAGCGGTACTTTACAAGCTGTTTGACCGACATCGACATGAACCTTGCCAATCTCATTAGCGACTTCCGTCGCGGCTTCAAATAGTGGTAAACAATACGCACCCACCGTAATCACGAAGGTGTTCATTGTATATCTAACGCGATTTCTTTCCGCATGAATCGTTGTTCTCACCTGCTCAAGCAGCTGCGCAATCTCATGAAGATCGAGCTTCTCATCGGGTGTGATACTAATATAGTTGGCATAAGTGCTCCATCCGCATGTGGCAATTAATTCGTCGGGAGATTGCAGCCATTCCCGTGCCAATTGGAGCGCGCTGCTGCTTTCTGCAGCCACGCCCGCAACTGTATACTCGGTAAGCATATACCAATAGGCTTGCTTCGCCCAATTCTGAAGTTCTTGTTTCGTCATTGTTTTCGGATCAATGGAGAGTCCGGCTAAGTACATCGCGTCCGTATTGCCTGAATCGTATAGAGCGAGGGTTAGCGCACGGTCTTTTTTGACGAATTTGACCAGCTTCTTCAGATCACCTACTTTTACGCCGAATAAAGGCTCCTGCGCACCATGCCGAAGAAACGTTTTCTTCGTTTGCTCGCTTCCGAGCTCCTCTAGGTTATTCATTACCTCTTCAAATGTCATAGCTTCACCACTCAACATTCATTTTTCCGTATTGTATCATAGGGCAGATCTTGATGTGAAATTCCTTCGGCTTTGCAAATATAAAGAGCCGAGAGGGAGACCCCGCCGACTCTCATGTAAGCGCATACAGACTCCTTGTGACCCTCATCATACTCTCTTTCAAGCTAATTTTATTGTCATTTATTTAGGTTATAGAGGGGTATTATTAGGATTTGGCTGTCTTCGGCAGCAAGCCACGGACAGCTATATGCATAAAGTGCGGTCTAGCCTTGGCCAGCGTTATATGCAAAAAGTGCAGCAAAATGAAGTGATGCTGGCTCTTTGGGCGGGATTACCTGCATAAAGTGCAGCAAATATCCTCATTTCAAGATAAATCGGGCAGTAGCCGCCGAATTTGATGCACTATTGCACCTAGAATTAAAAGTGGACATCTCTTAAGTGAAACTAAGATAATATCAATAAGAGGGAGAGGTGTCCGGGATGGAACGAAATCGTTATAGTGAAGAATTTAAGAAGCAGACAGTGAAGTACATCTTAGAGCAAGGTAAATCAATGCCGCAGATGTCCGAAGAGCTCGGGATATCTGCGGGTGTTCTGCACAACTGGAAAGCTACATACCGTGACGAATTTCAGACGGAGTCAGTAATTACTCCGGAAAGAGTGCGCCAGCTTGAGCAACAGTTACGTGAAAAAGATCTGGAGTACCAGGAGAAAGAACGCCAAAATCAAGATCTCCAAGAGGAACTCGCTATTTTAAAAAAGGCGCTGCACATCTTCAGCAAAGAAAAGAACTAAGGTTCCAATTCATCGAGGATCATCGCTCCGAGTTTCGATTGGAGAAGATGTGTGACGTGCTACAAGTGTCTAGGAGCGGCTATTACAAATGGAAAACTGTTGTTGTGTCCGAGCGTAACAAGCGCAAAGAGGAACTAACTAAACGCATTAAGTGGCATTTTTATGATTCGGATGAAACTTATGGCAGCCCGAGGATATTCAAAGAACTTGTGAAAGAAGGCTGGACCGTAGCGGAACGTACGGTGGGTCTTATTATGCGCGAACATGGATTACGTTCGTGTATGGCGCGGAAGTTCAGGGTCACTACGACAGATTCTAATCACGATCAGCCCATTGCTCCCAATATCCTTGAGCAAGACTTTAAAGCAACGAAACCAAATGAAAAGTGGGTAGCTGACATAACCTACATTCCTTGCCGTCAAGGGAGGCTCTATCTGGCTAGCATCATGGATCTGCACACGAAACAAATCGTTGGATGGAAACTTAGCGATCGAATGACGACTGACTTGGTAATGGATGCGCTAAATCAGGCATACGCCTCTAAGAAGCCAGGCAAAGGTCTTATCCATCATTCTGATCGCGGCTCCCAGTATGCCTCAAAGGAGTACCGTGAGCAGTTAGCAAGCTACGGTATGAAGCCAAGCATGAGTCGTAAGGGCAACTGTTATGACAATGCTTGTATTGAGGCTTTTCACAGCATCTTAAAACGTGAGTGTATCTACAGCAAACCCAAATTTAAGACGAAGCAAGAAGCGCAGGAGAAGTTGTTCCGATACCTCGAAATCTTTTACAACCGGAAACGATCTAACAGCACGATTGGCTACATGTCTCCGTTACGCTTCGAAAAGTTGTACTACCAGAACGCAGCTTAACTAAAGAAGTGTCCACTTTCTTGACAGAAGAGCATATCTGCATCTTCTCTCCCTGAAAACGCTGATTTAGATAGATTTAGCTGCACTAATTACATCATCTCTTGGTTTTTCATCCTTCCCCTGAGACCAAGTACACCACTAAGTACACATAGCTAGCTACTCTAAGAGATATAATACTTTGCGTGTGACCTAATTAGACGATCAAAAAACAACAGGGTGAGTTATCGAGAATTGCAGCAGCTCGCTTTTCATTTCAAAGGATGGATTGTCCTAAGCAGCAACAAGAAAAAACCGATCCACTGGAATCGGCATTTGTCATCTTTTATTCAAAACTAATATAAAGGTTTCGTTTGGTACACAGGCGGTTGTGGCTGCGGGCATTGCGGGAACGGGAGAATATCTTGAATTTGATTGAAGGCATAATGTTTCATAGCAAATTGGGTGTGATATAAATATTCGATCACATAAATAGACCCACCTTGAATATTACACAGAATACCAGAAACTCCGGTGCCGTCCACTAGGGATACACCTACTGGGCTTCCGATCCAGGCATACGCTTTATGCTGTAATGACATAGGTCATCACCTCCTGAATTACCTTATGCGGCGATGCGCCCAAGGGTTCAGTTTACTTTGCGCTTCTCCACCCGCACACGGCCCGAGAAGAACGTAGCGCCGCCGCCCATATCGGCTACTCGGTCCGGCGTAAGCGCGTTAACCAACGCTTTGTTCCCCGACAAATCCGCCCAAAGCCCTTGGCTTACAACCACGCCTGGCAGCACATCCGAGCCAGCCGCAACGACTAAATCGCACTCTCCGCGATCATTCCATACACGGGCAACATCACCACTGACCAAGCCTAACGTGGATGCATCCGTCTCATTCATATGAAGCTTCGGCGTTTTCTCCATTCGGATATGCTTCTCATTATGCGCAAACGTCGAATTCAGGAAGTTATGATTCGGTGCTGGAATGAACAAGAATGGCAGATCTCCTTCATCCACTAGTGGCGTATATGTCGGAAGCGGCGGGAACCCTTTACTCTCCATCACATGAGAATACAGCTCAATCTTCCCGCTTGGTGTCTTTAATTCCCCAGGGAATAATGGCTTAACATCCGCTTTGATAAACTGTTTTTCCAGTAGTGTTTCATACGATATATGGTTCAAAGCTGGGTTTCCGGGATGATCCAAAGCCTGGCGAATCAACGCTTCATCGGTATCCCGCAAAGCTTCGTCCTCATAACCCATCCCCTCCGCCAACAATCGAAACACATCCACATTCGCTTTACTTTCCCCATAAGGAGCCATGACGGGAAGCTGAATGTGCATATATTGATGCCAATAGGAGCGGTAAAAGTCCGTATTTTCAAAGGAGGACGTCGCTGGAAGCACAATATCCGCGTACTTCGCGGTTTCCGTCAGAAACAGGTCATGAACCACGGTGAACAGATCCTCCCGCTGAAGTCCCTCTCTCACCTTATTCGCATGAGGAGCAACTAACGCTGGATTGGAATTGTACACATAGAGCGAATGAATAGGCGGATCAAGCTCCAGCAAGGCGCTCCCGAGTAAATTCATATTGATTTGGCGAGCTTCCTTCTCCCGCAAATCAGGTCGCTGTAAAGCTGGAATATTGTGCTCCAAGTAGCTGCCATTTCCTTTAATCGCGCCGCCGCCTTTGTGCAGCCACTGTCCCGTTAACGCTGGCAAGCAGGCTATTGTTCGCACACACATACCACCGTTATCATGGTGCTGAATGCCGTTTCCAATCCGAATAAAAGATGGCGAAGTCTGACCGTATAAGCGAGCTAAACGGAAGAGGTCTCGGGTAGGTACGCCCGTTATTGTAGATACCACAGAAGGATCATATTGACGCACATGTTCCCTCAGCTCCTCATGCCCAGCGGTATATTGCTGCATAAAGGCTTCATCGACCAAATTCTCCTCGAACAAGATATGCATGATTCCGAGAGCAAGGGCAGCATCGGTTCCTGGCAAAATCGGAATAAACCAGTCCGCCCAGCGGCCTGTTTGGTTCTTGTGAGCGTCAATCACGATGATTTGCGCGCCATTCTTACGGGCTTTCTCTGCCAACATGACCTGATGCATATTCGTGCTGACCGCATTAATGCCCCACATGATGATCAGCTTGGCATGAACCGTATCCTCTGGATCGGTCCCGAAGCTGCCTCCCATTGTATACTTATAGCCTTCAGTACCTGCTGATTCACAGATCGAATAAAGCAGTCGGCTCGCACCCATCCGATTGAAAAAACGACGATCCATCCCTTCCGTCCCAATCCGCCCCATGTTGCCATAGAAGCTGTAAGGCAGAATAGATTCGGCTCCTTCATCTGCGATTAGCTGCTTCCAGCGACTTGTTATGGTTTCGATCGCTTCTTCCCAAGTGATTCTTTCAAATTGACTGCCTTCACCCTTAGGGCCCACGCGCTTCAAGGGATACTGCAGTCTTTTATCATCATATATACGCGCCGTCATATTCCGAACTTTATTGCAAATAGCCCCTTGTGTTACCGGGTGATTGGGGTCTCCCTCTATTTTAACGATCTTCCCAGCTTCTTTATGAAGCAGCAGGCCGCATTGATCTGGACAGTCCAGTGAGCATACGGCTGGGAAAATGCCATTTGGCTCATCACGCATCTTTGTAAGCATTTAGACACTCCTTTCAACACTTCCATTCTTTTTTACTATATACCGAAATGAAGCGAAGCGAAAGTCTCTTTACACTTAATACAACTGCTCCACGGCCCAATCCCCTTCGAGCGGATCGCAGCCCACAAGAGGCAGCTTTAATGCCTTAATGGCTAGTTGCAAATATTCACCTTTGAAACTGATTTTTTGGGACACAGGAGGTGATAGCTGCTGTAGAGCGTCCATATCTTTCGAATAAATAGCAGCGTCCCATCTTACTTTAGCGATAATGCGTGCTGTAATTTCATGCGGAATTCCTTTTGCTCGAGATATAAGCTCGGCAGCTGCATGAGGATTATTCCTAATAAACGTATGGACCCGAACATGTGCTTTTAAGTAAGCAACTGCGTCTCCTTCATGATGTCGCGCCCAATTCTCATCCGCAACAATTCCTGTTAAATAATTCTCCCCCATTCCTTCTGGAAAAAGCACCTGACCTAAACTCTGGTATTGTGCCAAGCTAATATACGGTTCCCACATGACACTTCCGGCAAGCTTCCGTTTCACGATCCCCGCCATGCATTCATCCATTTCTTTATGTTCAAAATGATTCTCCTGTCCGCCAAGCGATTGAAGCAGTTTCGATAAACGATAACCCGCGCTCGATTGCGCTGCCGATGAAAGCGGCCACCCGATAATCTCCGAGATATCGTTGATTTCCAGCCCTTTGCGCATAACGAGTGAAATCCCTTGCCCACCGGAGGTTTTACCGTCAAAGGCGAGTAGAATAGGACGAAATGCAGGCAGCGTCTGACGAAGTGATTGGCTGAGCACAATCGGATAGTCTCCCAAAGAAGCAATCTGTATGCTGCCCCCGATCAATCCCTGCAGAAGCAATGTTCCATTAGCTGCATCCAACCATTTTACATGAACAGAACGGTTAGGATTCACTAAGATGAGCTCTTCCTCCAACCAGCCGAGCTCTTTCATGATGAGCGCTGTCCACATATGGGCCGTTCCGCTTTGATAACCAATCGTTATCGTGGGCAGGTCCTTGGAAGTGACGGTTTTGGAGGAGCCTGAGGTAAGTGCCGGATTCTGTAGGCTAAAAGAGTGATGACGAACCCACTGTTCCAGTTCAGTCTTATCAATTAAGATCTCTTTCCCTATTTTCACAAAAGGAAGCTGCTTTAATTTACGCCATCTGTCAAAGGTGGATCGACTTACACCAAGCAGATCGATCGCATCATGCAAAGAAATGAGGTTGAATCGCTGTGAAGTCATGGTCATCACGCCTCCTGCCGGGGTTAAGATGGTCATTCGTCGTCATTCATGTTCATGTGTTTCCAATTCATTGACAGTTCACTAGGCTGAGATTATATTTCATTATAGAAATATATTCATAGTAAGTCTATAGGAATTATGCAATTTACGACCGGACCTCTGGAGATAACTTGGTTAGAAATCAACGAAAGCAAATTATCGTTAGGGGGATATGAACATGACTCATTTTGCTAAGAAAAGCTGCACGACAGCCATCGTATTACTTCTTGCCTCCTCTTTATTATTGACAGCCTGCGGCAAAACAGAGACGACGGTATCTGCAAGCGGCGGTGCACCTGAAGTAACCGAGCTTCGTTATCAAGGAGGTGTTGGCTCCGTTACTTTTCCAGAATTAGCTGATGATCTGGGGTACTTAGCTCCTTTGAAGCTGAAATTTATCGGCAACACGATTAGCGGTCCTCAAGATATTCAATCCGTCGTTACAGGGGATACCGACTTTGGCGGAGCTTTTAATGGGGCCATCGTGAAATTGATATCCGCCAAAGCTCCGATTAAGCCAGTGATTGCTTATTATGGTGTCGATGAGAATACGTGGACGGGATATTACGTGTTGGATGGCAGCCCTATCAAATCTGCTAAGGACTTAATTGGCAAAAAAATTGCAGTCAATACGCTAGGCGCTCACCATGAATTCGTCATTAAGGAATACTTGCACAGAGCAGGCCTAACGGCGGAGGAGATTAAGCAAGTCACACTAGTTGTCGTACCGCCGGTCACAACGGAACAGACGCTGCGCGCGGAACAAATCGATGTAGCCACACTAGGCGGTGTACTGCGTGACAAAGCGCTGGAGCGCGGCGGCATCCACCCTTTATTTAAGGATATTGATCTGTTTGGCACCTTTAGTGCCGGCAGTTACGTGCTGACTGATAAATTCATCAAAGCGAATCCGAATGCCTCGCGTAAATTTGTTGAAGCAACTGCCAAAGCGATTGAGTGGGCTCGCACGACTCCGCGGGATGAAGTTGTTGCTCGTTATGAGAAAATCATTAACGCACGAGGCAGGAAAGAAGATACTTCTATTGTGAAGTTTTGGAAAAGCACCGGTATTGCCGGTAAAGGCGGCTTGATCTCTGACAAGGAATTCGATACTTGGATCCATTGGCTGGAGGATGAAGGCGTCCTTAAAGAAGGGCAATTGAAGCTCAAAGGTCTGTATACGAATGAATTCAATCCTTTTGTAAATGAGAAAAAGTAACTGCGTATAAAGCCAGATTCCGACTGGCGAAACCGTTAAGGAGGTGCTGCAAATGACAGCTAAAATAAGCATTCAGCATGTGCAGAAATCGTTTCGAATCCAAAGAAACCTAGGGCATTTGAAAGAAGATTTACAGCCTATTTCCGCCCTAAAGGATATCAATTTGGAGGTGAAGAAGGGTGAGTTCATGGTTATCGTCGGCCCTAGCGGCTGCGGCAAATCAACATTGCTCGACTTACTTGCGGGCTTAACGAAGCCAAGCAGCGGCCAGATTTTGTTAGATGGCAAGGCCATTAATGGACCGAATCTGGATCGCGGCATCGTGTTTCAGCAATATGCGCTTTTCCCGTGGAAGACGACGCTTGCGAATGTGGAGTTTGGCCTCGAAGCCAAAGGGGTGAGTCGCAAAGAACGCCGCAAAACTGCCCTAGAGTTTATTCATTTGGTCGGGCTTGCCGGCTTCGAAAACCGTTATCCCCATGAGATTTCTGGAGGCATGAAACAGCGGGTTGCGATCGCCAGAAGCTTGGCCTACGATCCTGAAGTGCTGCTGATGGATGAACCCTTTGCTGCGCTTGATGCGCAAACTCGTGAAACCCTGCAAAGCGAACTGCTGCGTATTTGGGAGGCTACCCAAAAAACGATCATTTTCATCACGCATGGCATTGAAGAAGCTGTTTACTTAGGCCAGCGTGTCGCTGTCATGACCTCTCGTCCAGGGAGAATCAAGAAAGTGATTGATATCCCTTTTGAATCACGAAGAAGTGAAGAAGATTTGCGATCACATCCTGACTTCGTCAAGCTGCGCCATGAGGTATGGGATTTGCTTAAAGACGAAGTAACGAAAGCCCAGGAGCAAGAAATAGCCAAGAGCTTGGATAGCTTTGAGAACAATAAATCTGCGGTAAAAGGGGGCGTTGTGAATGGCTAGTGTGAATGCGGGGAAAGCCCTCGTTCTACGTGAAAAAGACAGCTCTGATACGATCGGATGGTCCTTAGCGAAGCTGAGAAAGCTGTTCAAAAATGCCATTGTCATCGTGGCCTTGCTTTTCGTATGGGAAGTGGCGCCTCGCTTAGGGCTCGTTGACCGGACGTTCTTCCCTCCGATCTCCGAAATAGCGGCTGCTTGGTGGCAGCTGCTGCTGTCGGGTGATCTTACCGAGCATACGATTGCCAGCTTATCGCGTTCATTGGGCGGATTTACGCTGGCCATCCTCATCAGTATCCCTCTTGGTCTGGCCATCGGGTGGTGGAAGCCGGTATCGGAGTATCTCAATCCCTTGCTCGAATTATTGCGAAATACGGCTGCACTTGCCATACTGCCGGTCTTCATTCTATTGCTCGGACTTGGTGAAACATCGAAGATTGCTATTGTATTCTACGCCTGCACGTTCCCCCTTCTGCTCAATACCATTAGCGGCGTCAAAAATGTCGATCCACTTTTGATCAAATCAGCTCGTTCGATGGGTTTATCGCCAGTTAGTTTATTTCGCAAAGTGATTATTCCCGCGGCAACTCCGACTATTTTCGTAGGCATTCGGCAGGCTGGAGCTGGCTCTATTCTCGTGCTCGTCGCCGCTGAGATGGTCGGTGCGAAGTCCGGTCTCGGTTACTTAATTCAATACGCACAGTTCAGCTTTCAAATTACGAATATGTACGCTGGCATTATCTCGATTTCCGTTATTGGTTTAATCATTAATTACCTGCTCGTTACGCTTGAGAAGAGATTAACAGGCTGGAAGCAAACCTATAGTGAGTAAAAAAATTAAAAGGGTGCGTGAGTGATTATGAGCAAAGCGAAAAGACAACTGCATTTAAATGTATTTATCATGAATACGGGACATCATGAAGCATCATGGCGACACAAGAACACAGAGCCGGAGAATATTACAGATATTCGCTATTTTCAACGGATTGCGCAAATTGCGGAACAGGCTAAATTCGACTCCCTCTTCTTGGCCGATGGGTTGGCGGTCAGTCAAAACATCAAGCATGGCGCGTTTGTTGGGCTTGAACCCTTCACTTTGCTATCTGCCTTAGCCGCGGTAACCGATCATATAGGACTTATCGGCACCGTCTCCACAACGTATAACGAACCCTTTCATGTTGCGCGCAAATTTGCCTCGTTGGATCACATAAGCAAAGGTCGAGCAGGCTGGAATATCGTCACATCCGGAAGCACCTTTGAGGCTAGCAATTTCAGCAAAGATGACCATTTGGAGCACAGTAAACGCTATGAACGGGCTAAAGAATTTCTAGACGTAACGACCAGTCTGTGGGACAGCTGGGAAGATGAAGCCCTGATCATTGATCGAGAATCGGGCACCTTCGCAGATCGAAGCAAAGTCCGGGAAATCAATCATGTCGGCGATACCTTCAAAGTGCGCGGACCGCTGAATATACCAAGGTCTCCGCAGGGATATCCTGTGCTTGTTCAAGCAGGCTCTTCCGAATCAGGCAAAGAATTTGCCGCTCAGTATGCGGAGGCCATTTTCACTGCACAGCAAACGCTCGTAGAAGCCCAACAATTTTATTCCGATGTAAAATCAAGACTTGTGGGGTATGGCCGTTCTCCTGAGCAGTTGAAAATCTTACCGGGCATCTGCCCTATTATCGGTCGCACCGAATCAGAAGCCAAAGAAAAAGAACAAGAATTAAACGAACTAACCGTTCCGGAATATGGGCTAAATCAGTTGTCCAATATGTTGAATATTGATTTATTCTCCTATCCGCTCGATGGACCTCTGCCGGAGCTGCCAAGCCTGTCCGCCATCAATGGGAATAAAAGCCGCTTCCAGCTGGTCGCTGATCTAGCGAAGCGCGACAATTTAACCATTCGAGGGCTGCTTCATCGACTAGCTGGCGGACGCGGTCATCGTACATTTGCTGGTACGCCTATCCAAATAGCTGACCAGCTGGAAGAGTGGTTCTTACACGGTGGGAGTGACGGCTTTAATGTGATGCCACCTTATTTACCAGCCGGATTGGAAGAATTCGCGCAGCTCGTCATACCCGAGCTTCAGCGAAGAGGATTGTTCCGAACCGAATATTCAGGTACTACCCTGCGGGGTCATTTGGGCTTGTCCCGACCTGCTAATCAGTATGCGACTGCTGCCGTTGGAGGCGCATAAATATAATTTAATGGAGGTAATTCGTATGAGCACAAATGAACAAGTTAAGGTAACTCCCGGTCACATTGAGGTGCTTCCGATTGCAGGCAGAATTGGCGCAGAAATAAAAGGGGTGAGCCTTAGCGCTGATCTGGATACTCAAACGGTTAGGACGATCCGCGAAGCGTTATTGCAGCACAAAGTCATTTTCATTCGCGATCAGCATCAGCTGGATGACGCGGGGCAGGAGGCTTTTGCCCGCCTGCTTGGTGATCCTGTTGCTCATCCGACGGTACCAATTAAAAGCGGAACCGATTATGTGCTTGAGCTTGATTCCGCTCATGGCGGACGGGCCGATTCTTGGCATACCGATGTGACCTTCGTCGATGCTTACCCGCAAGCTTCTGTGCTTCGTGCCGTTGTAGTTCCCGCTTCCGGCGGAGACACGGTTTGGGCGAATACGGCTGCTGCTTACGAGCACCTCCCCTCTGAACTGCGTACTCTCGTTGATCAACTTTGGGCACTGCACAGCAACGACTACGATTATGCCGCGCAGCGTCCTGAAGTTTCTCCCGAGAAAGAGCGCCATCATCGGGAAGTGTTTGCCTCCACGGTATATGAAACCGAGCATCCGATCGTTCGTGTGCATCCCGAGACGGGTGAACGCACGCTTGTGCTTGGCCATTTCGTGAAGAAAATCCTGGGCCTTTCTTCCGCAGATTCTGCCCAACTCTTATCTCTACTTCAGGGGCATATTACCAAACTCGAAAATACAGTTCGTTGGCGCTGGTCTGCCGGTGATGTCGTGATCTGGGACAATCGTGCAACGCAGCACTATGCGATCAACGATTATGGTGACCAACATCGAATTGTGCGCCGAGTCACTGTTGACGGCGATGTTCCTGTGGGTATCGATGGCCGACAGAGTGTAACTCGCATTAAGCGGCCATCTGAGTCATTAGCCAAGACGAGTGCCTAGCTGCAAATAAACAAAAGCCCCACTACAAGGTTATTGGCCTTGTAGTGGGGCTTTTGCAGGTGTACCCCACCCGCGGACTTGATTACTAACGCTGCTTCTTGCCTAGATTCAGCTCTTTCATGATTTGTTGGCCTGTCGGGGTTTGAGCTAAGCCCCCCTTGGCTGTCTCCCGGTGTTTCTCCGGCATAGCCGTGCCTACTTCGTACATCACTTGAACGACTTCATCCGAAGGGATGACGGATCTGACACCGGCCAAAGCCATATCGGCGGCTGCCATAGCATTAACCGCCCCGAAACCATTCCGGACAATACAAGGAATTTCAACCAAGCCACCAACGGGGTCGCATATGAGCCCCAAGGTGTTCTTCAGCGCAAGGCCTACTGCGTGCATTGCCTGTTCAGGCGTGCCGCCGCGAAGCTCCACCAGCGCACCTGCTGCCATACCAATGGCGGACCCAACTTCAGCCTGGCATCCACCTTCTGCACCGGAGACGAAGGAGTTGTTAGCAATGACATAACCAATGGCACCAGCGCTCAACAAGCCATTGACCATATGGTCGTCATCCCATCCAAATCGCTGCTGACTGCTAATGAAAACACCTGGGATAATCCCGCAGGAACCCGCTGTCGGCGTGGCGATGATACGTCCCATGGATGCGTTAACTTCGGACACAGCGAGTGCATAAGCCATCGCTTTGCAGGCTTCTTCGCCTAAGGACGCTTCTGTCGTTGTCATATAACTCGCAACACGCTGCGCGTCTTTCCCCGTCAACCCGCTTCGGGATGTTGTATCCTCCGTCAATCCTTTGGCGACAGCTTCTTTCATGATTTGGTAATAAGCGCGCATTTTTTCAAAGACATACTCAGGTGGTTTACCCGATTCTTGGCTCTGGTCAGCCAGCATGACTTCTGCAATCGTTAATCCTTCGGAAGCACATACTTCCGTTAATTGTTTCAATGTCCGGAATCTCATTTATTCGCCTCTTTCTGCGAGATCCACTTTTTTTATTTCGAATATCATACTTAAATGATTAAGCTCTTGTATAAGCGAATCCGGAATCGATACATCCGTTTCTATTACTGTCATCGCTTCCCGATCGCGGCCCTTCCGATCCAAATCCATGAATCCAATATTGATATCGTTGCGCCCCAATAAAGCGGTAATATCCGCAATCATCCCTGGACGATCATGATGGGAAATCACTAACGTGGGGTAGACTGCAGTAAATTTCACATCAAATTGATTCACATTAACAATCTCAACATTGCCTCCGCCGATTGACGCTCCCGTCATACTCAATTCCCGTGTATCAGAAGAAAGTAGGAATCGAACGGTGTTGGGATGATCAGCTTTATCTTTACTTGTAAGGAAGGCAATCTCCACACCAAGCGCTTCAGCTTCTTCGGCAGCAACAGGAATGCGCGGATCATCGGTTTCATAATCCAGTAGACCGCCAATGAGCGCCAAATCGGTGCCATGCCCCCGGTACGTATCGGCGAAAGAACCGAATAGTGTGATTTCAACCTTCTTCGGCTGTTCGCCAAGCAGTTGTCTGGCTACACGTCCTAGCCTGACCGCTCCTGCGGTATGAGAGCTTGATGGACCGATCATAGAGGGTCCGATGATCGAAAACACATCTTTAAAACGCATCATGCAGCTCTCCTAACATATAGTTTGTTCCTTTACTCCCATTGTATGAAGCCATTACAATAAAGACAAGTCTTCAATGCGTCCTTATATTCCCATATTATCACAATCTCATTCAGCAATTGAGGTTGCTTGGAGCAAATTTAATTGAGTGGCCACGGTGACGGCTTTCACTCGGTTATTAACGTGCAATTTACTAAACAGATTTCTCATATGCACCTTGACTGTCCCCGCGGACATCACTAACCGCATTGCGATTTCTTTATTGGATAATCCTGCCGCCATCCACTGCAAGACTTCAATCTCCCGTTCAGTTAAAGAGGGCATGGGAGACGAAAGCGCTCCTTCGAATTTAGGCTCTTGAATGCTCTGTGAACTGCCGTAATAGCCCAGCAATCTTTGCACATAATTGATTTGCGAAGCCAGCATATGTAAGACACCTAACCGCTCTGCAGCAAAAACGCCAGACGTCAAATTATTTTCCAGATAAAGGACTCCTTGCAGCTCCCCTTGAGCTATGATAGGCAGCCCTAATACGGATTTGGGTTTATGCAGCTGGACATAAGGGTCTTGTGTAAATAGTCCTTCCCGTACCGCTTCTTCCAGGATAACAAATTGACGCTTAAAAGCCACATAACTGATTAAGTTCTGGCAAACGTTCTCATACCGACTTAGCGGAATACCTCCCCTTAAGGGCTGTTCTCTACTGTCAGCTTCCACAATCTGCTCCACATATAGTTCCGCTGCACGTGTGGCTACGAAACAGCCTCTTTGCGCCCCCGCAACCTCGATTATTATACTCATTAATTTAGAGAGGAGATGATAGGAATCCGTCTCTTCTGAAAAAGCTTGAGAGGCTCGCATGACGGCAGCTAGTTCTAGCACCTGGGAGTATCCGCTGCTTGACTCGCTTGTCTCAAATTCTATTTTCTCCGATAACAGGACAGGCTGATCCGAAGTATCACTATTTATCTCTAACAGCAGCGGCCCATCTTGCCCGGCAATCATAAATCGCTCACAAACACCGTTTGCCTCCCACTGCTGCAGGCAATTCTCTAAATCCATTCGCAAACCATACGCACTCTTATATCTGCGATCGATTGTTTTCTCAAGAAGTTTCATTATGATTTCATCGATAATAGCAGGTACTTGCGAATTGAATGTTAATAGTGGAAGAGGCGTTTTGGCTAAGTGAGCATGGGCCCATTCTAGCGGATCCTTCGCATGAAAAGGAAGTTGACCTGCCAGCATTTCATAGAAAGTTACTCCTAATGAGTAAAGATCGGTACTTCCATCTACAACGCGGTTCAATTGCCCTGTACGCTCAGGTGCCATATAAGGGGGAGAGCCCTCAATAAGCGGCATGTTCCTTGCTTGTCTGCCCCCGTCCATCGACAGCACAGAGTGTCCCATGCCCGTCAAACTAACTCGTAGAGAGGAAGGCACCACGACAATCGTATCCGGTCTGATATTCATGTGTACAATATGCAGTTTATGCAGCTGCTCCAGCACACGCGCTATTTGAATCGCAATCTTAAGAAAAACAGGAATGGAAATCTGACCAGACTGAGCAAAATGACGCAGTGTCAATCCATGTACCCATTCACTAGCCAGGACCAGGACATTTCCTTGTCTTAATAAGGCGATCGGTTTGATAACACCTTGAATATGTAAACTTCCGGCTATTTCATATTCATTAATAACCTTCGCATTTTCAATAATCGCTCTATGGCCTTCTTTAACGATCTTCAAAAGCACCTCGCAAGCATGTTCCTCCGAGGTAGCGTGGCAAACGATAATCGTTGGGTCTTCAAAAATGACTTGATGAATTTCATAACCAGTCACGGTAATCATGCTGTCGGCTCCTTTATCTAAAAAGGTAGAGTCTTCATCATAGTAACATATTCGACGACAATTCGCCTTTACAACCGAGGACTTATTTGATTTGGCTATCCGCACTCATTTTGCGAAGATATTGCTTAGGAGTACACCCGTTGAATCGTTTGAACAACTCGTAGAAATGGGCCATATTCTCTATACCCACAGACTCGGCAATTTCTCCGACACTACGGGCTTCGGTAACGAGCATTCGCTCAGCTTTGGAAATACGTTTTTGATTAACGTAATCCGTAAACGAGGATCCCATCTTTTTTTTGAAAAATTTGGAGAAGTAAGAGTAACTCATGCCTGCGAGTTGGCTCGCCGCTCCCATGTCTATTTTCTCAGTCAAATGTTCGTCCACAAAAGCAACAAGCGACCGAATAATATCTGCATCCGCATCAACATTGACATGCGTCATCAACAACTCCCGGTTGTCATGGCGAAGCAGCTGCAAGAGCAGATGCTTAATA
The DNA here is from genome assembly GCF_025369935.1 of Paenibacillus andongensis. Classification (NCBI taxonomy): domain Bacteria; kingdom Bacillati; phylum Bacillota; class Bacilli; order Caryophanales; family Paenibacillaceae; genus Paenibacillus; species Paenibacillus andongensis. Next base: position 6,342,752 of record NZ_CP104467.1, read on the forward strand.
TGCATGCTGACTGCGATTTCATAGCCTTTATTTTTCCCCATAACCTCATGATGTGTATCTGTGATAATCATGCCAATTTCCTTTTTCGCCTTTTCGTTTTCCCGGAAAATGTAATTCAGCTCTTCTAGTGGATGAAGTATTTCTAAAAAATGCCGGTAATACATCATCATAGCCGGATCGAAATAAGGCTGCAGGTCGATATGCAGCACGATGTAGACGAGATCCTTATCGCCGATCTTTCGTCCTCTATGCAATTGAGAAGAACCGATAACCACCAAATCCCCGGCATTAAGCGAATAGACATGATTGGGTGTCTGAATTTCGTGAGTCCCTTCTTCAACCAAAATGAACTCAACCTCTTTATGATAATGCCAGGGGTTCGCGTCTTTCTGTTCTTTTCCCGACTGGGTAAATCGCCACACCTTCATACATAACGACGGGTTTTGATAGGGAATCGGCTCTTTAAAAATTTCCATAGATTACAATCACCGCACTTTCAATCAGCACTAATATGGATATAAAAAGAATAAATGTCCGCATATACGGTATACAGCAATACGTATATCATATAACTTAGTTAAACATATTTATACAATAATGTAAGGAGTGAATTTTGCATGAAAGTAGCCATACTCGGTTGCGGGGGAATGGGAAATGTACATGCCTTCAGCTACACGAACATGCCGGATGTGACGCTAGTTGGCGTCTGCGATACGGATTTCGAGCTAGCGCAAGAACTATCCCAGAAAACGGGGGCACCCGCTTTTACTTCCTTTGAAGCCATGCTGAAAGAGATAGATTTCGATGTCGTTAGCGTGACATTGCCAAGCTTCTTACATAAAGAATATACGTTGAAAGCGGCAGAAGCCGGAAAACATGTGATTTGTGAAAAACCGCTCGCACTGAACTTAGAGGATGCAGAAGCGATGATCCGCAGCTGCGAACAAAATGGCGTTCGTCTTTTTGTCGGACACGTTGTTCGTTTTTTCCCCGAATATGCGCAGATGAAGCAAGCCATCGATGAAGGGAAGTTAGGCCGGGTCGGCGTAGCTCATGCCAAACGGATAGGCTCACATCCCGGGAATCTCAGACCTTGGTTCTACGAAGCGGATAAAAGCGGCGGCGTCATTGCCGATCTCATGATACACGATATTGACTTTTTTCGCTCAGCGATCGGTGAAGTCAAGTCGGTATATGGCTTGAATCAACGCGTCAATGATATCGACTATGCTTTGGTTACACTTCTTTTTGAAAACGGGGCAGTGGCCAACCTGGAAGCATTTTGGGGGTATCACGGACCTTTCCAAACCGCCGTGGAAATTGCGGGCAGCAAAGGCATCATACGCAGCGACAGCCAGAAAAGCAGTTCTCTGCAAATCTGCAAAGCCCCTTCCGATTCAGAGGACAGACGCTTCGCCGAAGTTCCGCAAAGTCCGGGATTTAACAGCCCCTATGCATTGGAATTATCCCATTTCATTCAATGCATTAGAGAAGGAAGCGAACCCATTGTAACGGCTAACGATGCTTATAAAGCGCTCGAAATTACCATGGCTGCGCTGGAATCAGTACGGACAGGAAAGTCTGTTCAGCTGCAGACGAGCTCAAAGCTCGAGGAGGAGACAGCATGAAGAAATTAGAAGTAGGTATGATCAGTTTCGCACACGGCCATGCATACTCTTATTTGAATTCACTCAGAGCCATGCCGAATGTCGAAATCGTTGGTATCGCAGACGAAATCAAAGACCGAGTTGAGGAAGTAACAACCAATTATGGCTTGCCATACTATGAAAATTATCAGGATTTACTCGCTACTGATTTTGACGCAGTCGTCATTTGCTCGGAAAACGCCCGTCACGCAGAGATCACGATAGCAGCGGCGAAATCAGGCAAGCACGTGCTCTGTGAAAAGCCGCTTGGCATTTCCGTTTCCGAAATGGAAGCCATGATTTCCGCCTGTAAAGAAAACAGTGTTCAGCTTATGACTGCTTTTCCATGCCGGTATTTGGCTTCTGTGATTAAAGCGAAGGAAGCGGTCGAGCTTGGCGAGATCGGTGATATTATCGCCATTAAGGGAACCAATCGCGGTTCGCTTCCTTCCGGTTGGTTCCTCCAATCGGAGTTATCCGGCGGCGGAGCCTTGTTGGATCATACCGTTCACGTCATGGACTTAATGAATTGGATTACCCAATCTGAGGTGAAAGAAGTTTACGCCTATTCAGCTACTTTATTTAATGAAAACCTAGATATCGATGATACTGGTATGATCCACGTCAAGTTCGAGAATGGCGTGTTTGGCGTCTTAGACACAAGCTGGTCGCGGAACTCGGCATTCCCTACTTGGGGAGATGTGACGATGACGATCATCGGTACGAAAGGCACCCTTTCCATAGATGGTTTTGCTCAAAAAAATGAGCTATATAGTTTGGAAAATGGAAAAGGCGTATGGAATTTCTGGGGTGACTCCATGGATGATTACTTGGTGAAGGCCTTTGTTCATGCCCTGCTTCATGACGAACAGGTGCCGATCACCGGGGAAGATGGATTGCGTTCAACCGTTGTCGCCTTAGCAGGTTACAAATCCGTAGAACTGGGGCAGCCCGTTTTGTTATAACCAGTTGTGAGCCTTGAAAGAATAGATTACACACGGTCGGATGCTCCGGCATTTGTTCCAAATATGCGCTGTCTTCTTACATCATCGTTTTACAAACATTTTGCATAGTTCAATACTATATTCCAAGAAACAAAAGAGCCGAATGGATCGTTCTCATCCACTCGGCTCTTAGGGTTATTTTACAATAATTTGTATAACATCACTTACCGTTGTTCCCCTTCCATTCATAAACTCGCCGTAATATTGATAAATGCCAGGAGCTTTTCCCGAAATTTGTGTAATGGCCGATTGGGCACTTGGTGTTTGTGAAGATAAAGATTGTGTTTCAATAAGTTCGCCATTTTCAAATAATCGGTATTGTGTTGCGTTCGTGCCCCACCACATATTAGCAGTAATGGTATAGTTCCCATCTTGATCCCAGTTATCGCTGGACAACACAGGTTTGCCCGGATTCGCATCAGCCACGGTGACGGTGTGTGGATCACATGAAGTCGCTCCATACAAATTCGATAACACACATGTATACATATAGGTTCCGTTTGGCTTACCTTGAATTGGAATAATGGAAGTCTGGGCTGCTGGCGATGCATCGGCCAGTGACTTCGTTTGAATCAATTGGCCATTCTCGTACAACTTATACAGTGAGCCATTGTTTCCCCACCACATATTCATCGTAACCTCATAATTGCCATCATGTAACCCTGTCGCAACACCACTATTATTCGAAAGTATCGGTTTACCTGGCACCCCGTTCGCAAGCAATGCAGGACTGACGGAATGCCGTTCGAACTTGACGGCATCAGCCCTCGTATAGATCATATCGGCAGGGAGTGTTGGCGGATCTATCGTTGTCTGAGTCTCTCTGGTTAAGCGAACATACTCGCTGCCGTCTCCTGTAAAGTCGAACGTTCCCAGATTAACCCAACCTGACGAGCCGACAGTCGCGTCGATATATGTGGTCTCGGTAACCGACTGATGCTTCACTTCCACTTTGACATGATTATCGTTTGCTGTCGTGTGAACGAGCTTGTAGATGGAGACCGTGTATCTTCCCTCAGGAAATTGAGCCTTCCACGTCGCCGATGATCCTTGTACGGTAGAGTACCGAGACTTAACACCAATTTTGTAGCCGGCTAAATTGCTTTGACTCCAAGACCCTTCCGTAGTGTATAACCCGGTCGTATTCGTGCTGTCGACAATAACCGTCAGATCCCTGATGGCTATGGTCAAAGGCGGTGTTGTTGAGGTCACTCCGTCCATCGTTACCGTAGCCCACACCGTGATGTGGTCCGTGGCTCCATCGAGGTCTTGAAGGGTCAACAAACCGCTGCTGTCCACTTCAGCCAGATCGGTTCTATCAACAAAATACTGCACATTGGCATGACTCAAATCAGCAATCAATCCGTTGTCCATATGGCCTGTTACGCTCAGTTGAGCCTCTTGCGTCATCTGCAATTCATCCCGATCTGACTTGATGACCACCGATTCCAATTGCAGCGTCCGATTCGGGTCCACCCACATCATGGCGTCGGCAACTACCCGTGACTTATTGGCCTTGTTGGTTATTTCAACATATCCACTATCGCCAGCTGCAAAAGGGTAAGCTCCCAGGAACACCCATGTCCCATTGGCTATGGACTGATCAACGGTAACCGTCTCGGTGCCACCGCTATAATGAATAGTAAATGAGGCACTAGTTGCCCAGTTTTCACTTGTAGCGGTTATTTGCGGCAGCTTGTAATACACATTATATGTGACACTTTCTGGAAGTTCTGGTCGCCATTTCATTGTGCTCGTTGCTGTACCAGAAGTCGACTTGGCATACACATAGTTATCGTAGTAATAGTCATTAGCTGTAGTATCCCGTATCCACACACCTTCTGTCTCCGCTTCCGTATTATCCACAATAATGGATGACCCCGCCTGCCAATTGGGTTGGACCGGCGTCGCCGTTACCTGATCAGGCAAATATAGCGTACGCTTGCGGGTCTGTTTCCCATCCGATTCCACATAATAAGTGAAGGTTTGGGATAAATCGTTTACCCGTATCGACCATTCCATCGGATAGATCGTATCTGGAACGGTTGTGTACGTGGCCCCGCCGTCCAATGAGTAATGGATCGTCGCCGGTTTCGTCGTTTTGGCCTCTACGTAAGCATCGTAGGACGTTTTGTCGGGCTTGACGATGAGCATGCCTTTAACTGCATCAATGGGACTGTGAACATCGAAAAAATAGCTTGCATCCGATGTTTCAGCAGTTCTAATCTGATGCAGCGGCACATCAATGTTAAGTCCTTCCACAATGATTGCTGTCATTCCCTTACTTGAAACCGTTGCCTGAATGATTCCGCCACTCATGACCGCCTGCTCTGGTGTACCATTATCACGGATGATGGTTACGTTATAATCTTGTGCTGGGTCGAACCCAATGAGTTGTGCATTCAATTTGATTGGAGTTTGTACTTCAGCAGTCGATTCATTGCTTAATCCAATGTAGAACTTACTTCCACTCTCCCCCGTTATCCAGTTCAATTGCGGATGGTTGGTCTGAATAATGCCTTTGGGCATCCAGAGCCATACGTTCGAATTACCGTAGAATTGACCTGGTTTATTACCATAGAGGTGATATTTGAACCATAGAAAATTAGTTTCGAAAACAGAAGGGAATGTAATACTCCCATTCGATTTCAGCGATTGTTCGCTGATTAGATAATCCATCGTTTGCCCGAGCTGCGCCGGCATATGGTGATAATAGATGGATGTAGCCCCGCTGGGGCCTTCCAAAGCAAAATCCGGTTCCAGTTGACTAACGGCGAAGCCCTTATAGTAATAACCTGGATAGCTGGAATATCGTCCGATGACCGCATTATGAGCGATATCCTGCAGCAGTTTATCGCCTGTATAGAGCGACAATCTCAGCATGAAAGGAGCCTCCTGCGCATTCATCCGATAATAGCCGGTTGTACTTCCCGCTTCAAACGTCAGCCCATTGGGTGAAACAAGCCAACTGTCCGCTTGTACGCCCCCGGCTACATCTTCAGGGAGCTTGCTCCTAGGATAATCGTATTTACCGCTTGCCGGCCAATGGAACGACTCCGCGTAATTATACGTCTCCGGTTGGGGAATCGTAACGGTTCCTCCAGGAACCGGACGTGCAACGAACATGGTGGCGTACTGTTTGGCTTCCTTGTACGCGGCATTCAAATATTTGGGATCCTTCGTTTCCTCATACAGCTCCAAGATCTCCATCCAGAGTTTGCTATAGTAATAGATAAACTCATTCTTGCTCACATTCACGGATGCAGGCGTATCAATATTTTGAGCGATATAGCTGTCGGCTGCATCCTTAGCAGCCTGTAAATACTGCGCATCACCAGTCATGCGATACATCATAAGGGGTTGAATGACTGGCCCCCGATCTTTCTGATCAGGATCCCGTACAAGGTACTCTTCCTGCCCCAGCGCCCCAATTCCAGCCGATGTGCCCATCATTTGATTGACAGCGGTAACGCTTGAAACATCGAACGGCAAGGTTGCCATTTTCCACAACGAGGGTACGCTGTATACGGGCTTCTGTGTCGGCGACCAGCCGATACCATTTCGCGATACCCCGTACTGAATGGACGGCAACGCCCTCTTATCGTAAAGCTGGTCGTCCCCGGTCAAATAATAAGCCCCCAGAAGAGCCGCACTTGATGTTGTTCGAACGCTATCCTCGTTCTCGATATCAATGAAGCCTTTGGCTCGATTCCACCAGCCGCTGGGCGAAGGAACATAATTAACAGAATCGTCCCCCTGCGGCTCAATCTTCATCAGATCGATCATATTGAACATCGCATCCGTAAGCGACTGTTCAGCGACATTTTCCCGGTAGGCCGAATAACCGTATTCACTGCGGAGAATATCCCCGTAAGCCTTATATAGACTGCTGCTTTGAGCGATTAGCCCCATATGAAATTGATACGTGCTTTCCGCAGTCATTTGCGAATAAGTTCCTAGTTGAGGAGCATACAGGATCGGCTGCACGCTGCCTTCGTTGTTGACAAGACTCATGCCCAGCCGTTGTTTGGTAACGCCTCCCGTCGGTTCAAATTCAACCGGAAGCTCTTCCGACGGTACAAATACGCCATATGTCAAAGCGTTCCCCGCGCCGTCATTCTTTTCAACCAGACTCATCGGAGCGCTCAGCTCTCTTAAGCTTGTTGATTCCACCGAACCTACCATTTTGGCATGCGATCTGAAACCATTTAACACTTCATTGATGCCAGAGATTTGCTCTGTGGTGAATGACTGATACCCTATCACATAATTGCCATCCCGGCGAGGTGTAAAGGCGAAGGAAACATCCGGTTTATCCCCTGATAAAGACCAGTTCACTTGTAAATCGTAATCGCTTCCATGCGAAGAATCGGTTAATACCGCCGTGTGGCTATCAGGGAAACTGATCCCGTCGAATGTAATCCAGCGTTTGTTCATCGTATCGTAGTAATTGGTTCGACTTCCCGCATTCCCATCCAACAAGACCCACTGCTCTTCAAGTCTTTCCGCCACATTATTGACAGGCACCCAGTTCCCTGTATCTGTGTCCTTGTAGAACATATCTCGAACGATGGATTTGCCGCCGTCCCAAGCTGCTTCATAGAAGGTCGCCTTATAGTTTGCGTTTTCGATGCTGCCTTTTTCCGTATAACTGAGATTCGTCAATGTGCGGCTGCGCAGCGGAGGCAGCGGTGGAGCCTGCTGTCGGATATTTCCCTCGAACTTGACCGCGTCGGCCCGCGTAATGATGGTGCCCGTCGTTGGCTGCGTTCGAGTCAGCCTGACAAATTCGGTATCATTGCCGCTGAAATAATACGCTCCCAAATCAACCCATCCGACAGATGGTCCCGACGAGGGCCTGAGATCCATAAACATGACATCCGTAATCCCATTGTGCACAATTTCGATTTTTACATTACTATCTGCTTTATCCGCCCAATTAAGCTTGTTGAACGATATTCTCGCCGTTCCTGCTTCCAAGCGCGGATTCCATGTGATGCTTCTTCCCACCGCATCTGTATAATTGGAACTGGAATTATTATACCCCTTCACTCCTGTACTAGTGCTCCAATAAGGAGCCGAGTATCCGTTATTCTTGTTATCCACATCAGTGGTGACGACACCATCAACCGTGAGGCTTCCATCATCAATAATGATTGTCTTATGAGGCTCTTTCTGCTGAATATTCCCTTCGAACTTGACCGCATCAGCGCGCGTAAGTATCGTGCTAGTGCTGTTGGCAGACCGGGTCAATTTAACGAATTCTTCACCAACCCCGGAAAAGTAGTACTCTCCCAAATCAACCCATCCCGCAGGCGCCCCGAATGAAGGTCTCAGATCCATAAATAGAACATCCGTCGTTCCGTTATGAACGATTTCGATTTTCACATTACTATCCGCTTTATCCTCCCAATTAAGCTTGTAGAACGATATTCTCGCCGTTCCAGCTTCCAAGTGCGGATTCCACGATATGGTATTTCCTACTGTACTCGTATATTTGGAACTGGAATTATTATACCCCTTCACCCCTGTACTTGTGGTCCAATTCGGTGCCGAGTATCCGTTATTCGCGTTAACCGCATCAGGGGTAATAACACCATCGATCGTGATGCTCCCGTCATCGATGATGATCGTCTTATACGGTAAGGTCTCCGCATTAGCGGTCCTTATTCCGAATAGGCTTAAAGGAACTATCATCGTCATGCTGAAAACGATTAAGAAAAACAGCTTCCTTTTTATCATACAACTCACATCCTCTCCCTATTTTGACAACGCTTTCAAATCAATAAAAACCTCCTTTGTTCGAATGATCGCAAAGAAGCAATTATCCGTACCCTACTGGCAAATCCCCCCTTCGTCTTTGATATCATAGCATGTCGCTTAACCGTGAAATTTCTTTAATTTCTAGAATTTCTTATAAGATTTTAAGTAAAAAATAAACCTGCAACGTATTCGTCTGCTCAACAGCAGTCAGATACGTTGCAAGTTTTACATTAAGCACCAAACGACTTTAAACTACACTAATGGCGGCTGTACTAACAACAACTTGCCAAGCTGGATCACGGTTTGTTCGTACCAATCCGGATGCTGCCGAACATGCTCAATGCTTCGTTCATTGCCGCACGCCTCAAACACGGCCGCTTTGTCTGTCTTCTCGTTATCGACTTCGAAGCGAACCGTATGTTTCCCATTCGGGAGCTCCGGCAAGAAAACATACTGATTCCGATTATGATCATTGTACAGTGTGAATCGATCGACGAGAAAAGGCTCCCCGCCATCCACCGTCACCTTCAATCTGCCGGAATCTGGCCCCCCGATATCGAACAGCCCGATGTGTGTGCCTTCGAATTGCACCGTGATAGACTCACCCGGATCGACCGCTCGCCATAGGCCGGAGAACAACCAATCGTACTCGCGGGCCAAAGCTGAATCTTCGGGAGTCACGTAGGACCATCCTGCCGATAAATGGGCATGGCCATCCAGCGGCAGCATAGTCGCGTACTCCCAAGGATTGGCCGGGACCAAAGGAGTCTGAGGCAAGTTATGTTCGACTCTTCCCGAACTAACCCCAAGTTCACGAATTTTCTCAAACGATCGGGTAATCGTATCCGTGTAAATCTGGTGTCCCTCAGGAATTATTGGATGGATCGAATCATGCGTAAAAACAACGGCCCCGGGAATGGACTTGTCTGCCCTTGAGCCCCCTGAGGTAAATATAAGCTTCCCCTCCGACACCAATTGACTGACCGCCACACCCAGATGAATCGAAGGAATACCATAATAATCGGCCACTTCCTCCTGCATAAGAGCTCCCTTCTGGTATTCCCCGGACTGAAATCCTGCCACATCTCGCTCTTTCAGCGTATAAACGAACAAGATATCGGTAAACCGGCTCCGCTTACGGATTTGACGGACGATCCCTTCGATCCGCGCCTTGGACTCGGGGACTCCGCCATCGTTACCGACAAATTCAACAAACACCAGATCAGGCTGATGGCGCAGTACATCTGTCTCCAAGCGGGCGCACCCTAAATCCGATCCAGTTCCATCAATGCCTGCATTCACACAGCGGATATCCGCTGTGGGATATTGCTCACGAAGCCAATCCGCCGTCATTACCCGGTATCCTTTAGAACGTGTATTACTACCACCGAAATAGACAATTGTCACCGTTTCCCCGTTTTCTAACTTCTGAATGACATTAGGTAACCCTCTTCGAGGGAATAATTCCTGCATCGCGACTTCACCTGTCCTCACTTATCGTTTTTATGAGCAAACAATTTTACAGCAAACACTTCATGATAAGGCGAACCGTAAGTTGCACAGAAATCAAACCGTATTCGGGTTACACCTTGCGCATCCACCTTATGTTTATTCAACGTGAGATAATTCCCACGGATTATGATTTCCCTCTCGGTTCCGTCTTCTAAGGCCAAGGTCACATCATAATCTTGGATAAGGGACTCAATTGGATCGTCAAAATGCTCCAAATCCAACTGCGAATTGAAAACAAGATGGATTTCATCCAGATTTTTAGGACTTGCAAAACAGAGTTCCAACCATTCCTGTCCTTCCGTACGTTCGGAAATCCAGCCGTTCGGCAGACCATACGGTCTGGAGTAGCCGTTGACGACATTCTCGGGGTTATACATATTCTGTGATGGCAGCAGGTCTTTAAAGCAAATGCTCTTATTGAATTTCTTTAGCTTCGACGGCTCTTCCGGCCTATAGTGGAAGCTGACCGCTCCTGTTATTTTCTCTTCATTACCGTATACGGCAAGCCTCTCTGTACCTTCCAGTACGATGTAAATTTTGTCGTCCGCCGGCTTCGTGCAGCCCAAATCCAGCGTAATCCAGTCGTCATAACCGGCTGCAATAGCCAAGCGGTAGTCTTTCAACTCGCAGGAGGGAATGTAGTTTTCCTTCCGTTCCCCGCCAAACAGCTTCACATGCAGAGTTTCCGAATGCTCGGAGATATTTCTAATTTTGATCCGTACACTTTCCGCCACGGATGTCTGAAACGGCAAGACCAAACATAACCCTTTCTCCAAGGGAATCGCTTCGGTTGGATGAGGATTCGCATAGCTGCGCTGAGACGAGGCACGAATATGTAATCCGTCAGCGAAGTAAGGATCCAATTCCTCTTGAAGCCCTACAATCGTTTGTCCGTCTCGAAGCAGCAGTGCTTGCAGCTCCCCCATATGAGCTCGGGCGATGTCTGCTGGGTCTATCTCATATTTCAAGCATAACGAAGCAGCCGTTCCAACCGCCTGCCCCATACAACCGCAGGTAGCCATTACTCTTGTAGATCCGAAAGCAACATGGGTAGCACTTATATTGCGACCAGCGAACATGAGATTAGGAATATTGCAGGAAAACAAGCTACGGAACGGAATATTGTACAATCCAGGCACGAAATTCCAGGCTGTAGCTGGCCCCTCATCGTAGATGCCCTTAGCAGCATGTAAATCCATATACCATCCCCCGACGGATACAGCATCTTCGAAATGCGGCTTTGCTGTAAGATCGTTCTGAGACAACATGTGATCCCCTATAAACCGCCTCGACTCCCGCTTTCCCGGAATCGGGCAGACATAATCCAAGATGAGATTGTCCACATCATCAAATTCGCCGCTATTTTTGATATAATCCCAAATCCCGTAAACCAATTTCCGCAGCTCCAATGCGATGTCTTCATTGTTTTTGATAACATCCATATGCCCGCCGTATTCCAGCCACCACAATCCGCCAAGTCCGTTGATTTTTCTAGGAAAAGCCCGATAGTTCAAGCCTTTTTTGATACTATCGAAAAAGCTCAACTTCGTAATATCATACGCAAAGCCAGGCCTCTTGTAAGGAACGGGATATCCTACGTCACGCGCTTGAAAAAGGATCGTGTCTCCCATGGTGTAATGGTCCGCCACTTCAGGAGCCAAATCTTCCTTGTATTCATGCTTCGCTTCTCTCCCCCATCGGAAGAGAGCACCTGCCTGATATCCGACAACCCCGTCTCCCGAGCAATCGATGTAGGTTCGGCTTTCAAAACGGAATTTTCTTTCGGAAGCCAATTGAAGGCCCTCCACCCATTTGATTCTGCCGTTCTCCATGCCCGTTTCATGCACGCATGTATTCAGAAATAGAGCAATGTTAGGCTCATCATAGACCATATCCAACAAGACCGTATCCGAAAGCGAAAGCATAAGCTTCTTGTTATATAACGGATTATAGTGGAAAATTTTCATCTTGAGTTCTTCCACCAATCCGCCCTCACGCGCATAATAGGATGGGCTGTTTCCAAGATAGGCCGACCCGTTGATATGAACCCTGACCTCGCTGCTGGCATTCCCCCCAAGAACCGGTCGATCATTAATAAGTGAAACTTGCAGCCCTTGACGTGCGGCAGCAATGGCGGCGCATAGCCCAGCAATACCTCCGCCTACGACGGTTACATCCGCTTTAATAAGCTCCATTTTGATAACCTCCATGATTAGATACATCTATCATGGTAATCCTTTTGAACCCCATTTTTTTACATGATTTCGCGAAAAATTCATACATTTTTTGCAACCTTATTTGGATTCATACCGTGTCATTTTTATCCGATATTGCTTGGGTGTATCACCTGTATGTTCTTTGAATAATTTGCAAAAATAGCCTTCATTTACAATTCCGACTTCCTCGCACAATTCCAATAAAGAATAATCCTGAACATTTAACAGCTCGAGAGCCAATTGAATTTTTTTACGGTTGATGTAGCTGATAACGCCTTCGTTCATTGTTTTTTTGAATAGACTGCTAAAATACGATGGGGCTAGATTCACTTCCTCAGCAATAGCCTCCAACGTTAAACGCTGTTTCAGATTTTTCTCTATAAACCGCATGGCACTCATGATTTCTGCACGATGTAAAAGTTGGCCAGCATGTACATATTCGAAAGTGAAGTCGCCAATATACGCTAGCTGCTCCCGAAATGTCATAAATTCTAGGGGAAACTCAGCTACATCTGTGGTTGGCGTGTTCCCCGATTTAAATTTCACAGTAATGTCTCTGTACAAGTCACGAAGCATAGGCGTCATGATGGACTTATGGATTTTATGATCCGTAACAAATTGGTTTAAATCAGCAAATTCTTTCTCCAGCTCTTCCTTGGAAACCTTTCTATGCAGCCAGGCAAGAAAATCAGCCAGCTTCTGCTGAAAGTCCTCCTTTCTGTCATTACGGTATTGGAACCGATGAGCGGGTGTTTTGACTACTTTCTCTGTATGATAATAGAAATCCTCACTCACATTATTAGCTTCTGTGTAAGCTTGTTTGATGGATTCCCAGCCTCGGTGCGGACCGCCAAAAGCTACGGATACCCTTTGATTCAAATATTGATGCAAATGGGACACGATCTGACTCCCCAATGTTTGGCAAGCGTATTCCGTATCCATCTCACTGCGATTATTTTCCCAGGAAAGAAAGCCAATAAAACGATTATCGGATAGATCCGTAGCTACACCCCTGCCACAATTCATCACAGTTTCTTCAATGACATTCGTAATCGCATATTTCAAGATGTTTTGGTCAACCGCTGAATATTCATTTCGGAAACTCTCATACAAATTCATTTCAACAATAAAGCAGCAATAATTGGCTTGAAAAAAATGGAACTGCATACGATTGGCGAAATCCGATGCCCGATGTGAAGGGATTTCGCCTCTGATCAGCTCGTTAAAAAATTGCTTACGGACTCTATATTTATTCTCAAGAACGGATACGTTTAAAGTTTGAAATTCCTCTTCTTTTTTCTTAATCTCATCCCAAATTCCGGCTGCCTTATCCAAAGCTCGATCCAAATCAGCTTCCCTGAGCGGAACCTTAACAATGTACTCCAATACGTTGGCATGAATAGCTCTCTGCGCGTACTCAAAGGACGAATAAGCAGTCAAAAGAATGTATTGGGTATGGGGCAGCTGCGGCTTTAGTTGCTCAATCATGGAAATTCCATCCATCCGCGGCATGACGATATCGGAGATGACAATATCCGGTTTAAGCTTTAAGATCTCCTCTATCCCCTTCAGCCCATTATTCGCTTTTCCTATCAAATGGAATCGCCTTTCCTTATGAGAGAGCTCGCTAAAAAATAGTTCCAATCTTTGAATGATTAGATCTTCATCGTCAACGATGAAGCAGGTGTAGTCTCTCATCATCATGCATCTCCTTTCAACAAACCTGCCGGGAATACGGCGCGGACACGGGTTATTTCCTTCGGTATGCTTATGATTTGGAGCCCGAACTGTTCCCCGTAGTGAAGCCTTATTCGACCATGAATATTATTTAGCCCGATTCTTTTCCTTTTTACTTCCAAATCACTCGGTTCTGACATTAAAATATGCTTGATTCGATCCGTTGGAATTCCATCGCCTTGATCAATGACTTCTATTATGACGATGCCGCCCTCCCTGTACGCATGAATAGTGATAGGGCCTTCGATCTCCCCTCCGTTATAGCCATGGAAGATACTATTCTCCACAATGGGCTGCAGCAGCATGCGAAAAACCGGAAAATCCATTAACCCATCTTCGATATGCTCAATCAAGTGGAAGTGCCTGTTATAACGGATGTTCTGGATCGCGATATAGTCTGATACATTTTGCAATTCGTGACGTAGTGAAACCTTCTCCGAAGCATCGGCGATCCCGTATTCCAATAATGAAATGAGAGACCCGATCACCACATCTACTTTCTCTATTTGTCCCAAACGTATGACATTGCTGATAGATCCGAGCGTATTATACAGAAAGTGAGGGTTTATTTGAGATTGCAGCACTTGGATTTCCAGTTTCCGCTCTAGTTCATTATGGAGCTCTCCTCGCCGAATCAATCCTATAATTTGCTGCAGCATACGGTCGAATGCTAGCGAAAGGTCACCGAACTCATCGTTTCGCTTAATCGTAACTGTTGTTGTCAGATCGCCTTGCTCTACCCGCTTCATTTTAGTTTTGAGCGCATAGAGCGGATTCCTTATATATTTGGCAATAAAAAAGGAAATGAACAAACTTAAGAGCAGGCCTGCAACTAGAAGTCCTAGGTAATAGTTTTCCAATCTGGACAACGCAGCTTCCATGCGAGATTCATCGTTCATCGAAATGAGGAACCAATTAAATTTCTCCGTCGGTTTCTTCAGAATGGAGACGGGTAAGCCATCTTTTGTATGCAGTTGAAGGCTTGTTCCTGACATATCCAAAATTTGTTCTGCCGACGTTTCCCCAATTGAAAACGTATGATCTTGAATACTTAGGGGTCCTCTATTTTCCGAAAATCCGGCAATGATTTTACCCGATGTGGTAATCAGAGCTAGATTCATTTGTTCTTTTTTATTGATCTTAAACAAGGTTTCTTCAATAGCATTAAGATCCAAATCTACTGCAATGGCCATAGGAGTCGGAGAACCGTTCAGATATCGCACCATCGTAACTGTCCAGCCGGAATACTTCGATTTATAAGGATCACTGACAAATGTAGTTCGTTTGTTCTTGTCAGCCGCATCAAATAAAGGTTTTCTGTCAGATAAAGGTTCATCGAAAATTCGCGTAGGCGTACTTCCGCCTAAAATAGATAAATCACTATTGATCAAGTAAATGTTACTCACGTAATTACTGTTGAGTTCATAAAGCTCTCTTAACTGCTTTTTAATCACTTCCGTATTGGTAATGTTTGCTTTCACCGATGTTTCGACCGAGAACAAGATCGTCTGGAAGGAGGAAAAATTAACCGTTAAATACTGGTCCACTTTGTCTAGTATTTGGTTTGTGTAATAAATATCGTTGGTTCTGATTTCCTTCTGGACATAGCGATAGGACAATTGGCTTATCAAGATGATGCAGCTTAATACAAACGCAAAAACAATCAAAAATAGTTTTATAGGCAAGCTGATTCTTCTTCGCATCGGTCATCTTCCTTTTACATCTGTATTAAACTAAGCATAGCATAGGACAACAAAGAGAGGGGCTATTTATCGCCACTCTCTTCGTCTATTACTTGATTAGGCCTGCCTCTTTAAATTGTTTAACGGCTGTATCCTTATATTTTTGCATGTCGAACTTGGTATCCAATGTTTTGAGGAAATTGTCCCAGTTGGTAAGAGGGTCTTTGCCAGACATAAATTTGACTAAGCTTTCATTAATGAAACGAGTGCGGTCAGCTGCCAAGGTATCGCTCGGGTCTGCAGTCAACAAATTCCCAGGTAAAGTAGGACCCACATATTGCTGATTGTTCGTGAAGGCTTCTGCCGTCTTCGGATTTTGGAAGCTGAAGTATTCGGCATCATCGCCACGGCGCGGCATTCTATAGTGATCTACCCATAAGTACTTTTCTTTCATATCCTTGGATAATTCAGAGGTTTTATTTTTGATCTTGCCGTCTACGACATCCCAATGAATCCCTTTAATTCCGTATGCGAAATTCGGATAGGCTTCTTTGTCAGTAAAGAGATATTCCAGCATAGATAGGATTCGAATGATTTTGTCCTTATCCGCTTTCTTGGAAATGGCCCATGAATTGCCTTGGAACGATTTTCTCTCTACGATTTGATCGCCGTATGGCCCTTTCATTGGAGGAATGACGATCCATTCCGGTACCTCTCCGCCGATTTCTTTCATTTTTTGCTGATAATCCGGTTCCAGTCTGCGGGCATCTCTGATCATGAAGCCAACTTTGCCTTTAAATAACTTTTGGTCCAACAAATCTGGCGTATTCATCGTCACCCAATCCGGGTCTACAACTTTCGCTGTCATCATTTTATTGATGTAAGCGAGTGCCTCTTTCATTTTGGGATCGATAAATAGGAATACTGGTTTATTGTCTTTCACTTCAATGGCTGAGGGAGGATTGACGCCAAACATCCACATCAAGCTATCGAAGCCGTAGGTTTGTAGATTGCCTTCTTTATTCATACCGCCTATGAATCCGTACGTATCGTTTTTACCGTTTCCGTCTGGGTCTTTCTCCGTAAAGGCTTTCATCACTTCGAACAGCTCGTCAGGGGTTGTCGGTACTTTCATATTCAGCTTTTTCAACCAATCGTTGCGGATGAAGAAGCTTCGACTAATACCATTTACATTATCATAACCAGGAACTCCAATGGTTTTTCCCTGATACGACGTTGCCTCCCATGAGTCTTTACCAAAACGCTTCTTCAATTCGGGAAATTGATCCAAATACGGGGTCAAATCTGCAAGAACGCCTTGGTCATAATATTGCGCGAGATCGGACCGACTCTTCAAGAAGAGCAAATCTGGAATATCTCCGCCTGCAATGAGCGTATTCAGTTTGGTTGTTGCTTGCCCAGCTTGAGGAATCGTCATTTCCAAGTCGATGTTCATCGCCTTTTCCAACATTTGGCGTTGAATATCTTCCTCACGTGGAGGTAACGGAGCGGCAGCGTTGAAAGTACCTTGGTTAAACATCGAGATCTTCAGTTTGTTCGCAAACTTGCTAGCCTCGGATTGAGGGCTGCTCGAAGCTGTCTGCATAACTTCTTCTTGGTTCCCGCATGCTGACAATAGCGTTCCCAGCCCTACTATAGCAGCCAGAACAGTAAATGAAACCTTTTTACGTTGCATATTGACCTCTCCTTTTGCTTGTATATATATTATCACGGTGTCCCCGTAACAACCTAGGTAGGAATTGCTTTTAACCTTTAATCGATCCCATGAGAACACCTTTCGTAAAATGCTTTTGCATAAAGGGATAAACGATTAAAATCGGAACCGTTGTCACGACGACAGCAGCCATTTGCACTGCGAACTTGCTAACCGTTCCGGAATTGGCAATCGAATCTGCGCTTTGTGTTGCGACGTTAAGTAGAATGTTGCGCAAGACAACTTGAAGCGGCATTAAGTTCGAATCATTCAAATAAACAATGGCATCGAAATAACTGTTCCAATGCCCCACGGCGTAAAACAGGGAAATCGTAGCAAGCACGGGCAAGGAAAGGGGTAAAATGATTCTCCAAAGCGACTGAAGCTCACTTGCGCCGTCTACCCTCGCTGATTCCTCAATTTCAGCAGGCAATTGCTCGAAAAAGCCTTTAATAATGACCAGATTAAAAGCACTAATGAGATGCGGAATAATTAATACCCATGGACTGTCTAACAATCCCAGTGAGCGGATTAACAAATACGTCGGAATTAATCCTCCGCTGAACATCATGGTAAATACAATGAATATTAAAAATGTGCCGCGCCCCGGCAAATATTTTTTGGATAACGGATAAGCAGCTATGATCGTAAAAAACACATTAAGCGCAGTGCCTACAATCGTTCGAAACAACGTAATTTTATACGCTTGCCCTATACCATGAGATATGAATACCTCTTTATAGGCTACCAAGGTAATGGATTCTGGTATAATCACAATTCCTTTTCTTAACACTTCCGATTCTGGCGTCACTGAAACAGCAACCACATACAAAAAGGGGAGTAAGCAAAGTAGTGCTAGTATAATAAGAATAAAATATACGACTGCTTGCCATATTTTTTCCCCGACTGTCAAATTGACCATTTATAAAACCACCTCACCAAATTTGCCCATCGAATTTTTTGGCGAGCTTGTTCGCAGCCAAAACTAAAATAAATCCGATGACAGCTTTAAACAATCCCACCGCAGTAGCTAAACCAATCTTAAGACGCTCCAAGCCTTCCCTATATACCCAAGTGTCGATAATGTCGATTTTCTCCTGGTTAAAGCTGTTGGCAAACATGAATATTTGGTCAAATCCAGCGTCCAGAATATGGCTTAATTTAAGGATCAGCATCAGAATAATGACGCCTCGAATGCCGGGTAATGTGACATGCCATAGCTGTCTCCACTTGGAAGCGCCATCAATCCGTGCCGCTTCATATAAACTTGGATCAATGCCTGCTAATGCGGCAAGGTACAATATCGCTCCCCAGCCAATATCCTTCCATATTTCAGATAAGATGATCAGCAGTCTACCCCAAGCTGGTTCCGTTAGAAAGGAGATCGGCTGAATACCATTTTGCTTAAAAATCAAGTTAAAAAGCCCATCTCCTGGAGCTAATAACGCCACCATCAGTCCATAAACAATGACCCATGACAGAAAATGGGGTAAATAAGTGATCGTTTGTACGATTTTCTTAAACCATTGGGTATACACTTCATTGAGCAGCAAAGCTAGAACGATCGGGGCGGAGAAACCGAACAATAGCTTATACAGCGATATGATAATTGTATTTCGCATAATATCCCAGAAATAAACGCCATTGATAAAATCTTTAAAATTTTTCAATCCCACCCATGGGCTATCCCATAGTCCCAAAGCCAGGTTATAGTTTTTAAAAGCAATGATGATTCCCGCCATAGGAATATATTTGAATACGGCAAAGTAAACTAATGCCGGAAATAAGAGAGCATACATCACCTTATATCTTTGTATCGTTCTTATCCATGAATTCCGCTTTTTGGGGGTGGGAATGGCGTCCGCTGCCAATTTTGCTTGCATATCATCACCTCGTCTTTATTTATATTTGTATAATAGCATTCGTCTATCGGATAAATTTCTGTGATTTCTAGAATTTCTTACAAGATATTAAGTACGTGAAGCCTTCGAGAATTCCAATACACTAGGCATTCAATTTCCCTTAAGCTTCACCTACTTTATAAACAAAGGCCTTTCTTGATGACTTCGTCATCAGGAAAGGCCTTTGTTTTAATTTAACTTCGTATCGATCATTCGGCTAATCATCGCCACAGCTTCCTCACGCGTAATCTCATTATTCGGCCTTAACGTACCATCTGGATATCCGCTAATAATCCCTTGCTCTACGAGCATTGAGACATATTCGTTCGCCCAAGCCGGGATCATGCTTCCATCGAGGAATGAACTACCCGCTCCGGTTGCCTTGCTGTCTCCAGCTTTCAAGATGCGACCGATCATAGCGATCGCTTCAGCTCTTGAAATGGGCACGGAAGGCGCGAGATAAAGCTCATTTTGACTGGAAGTCCCCCCCAGCCATTGGTTCATAAGTGCCGTGGACATGTAAGGTACAGCCCATGGAGCCACATCATCCCGATCCACGTACTCCGCCGGCAGATTGCTGGTTGAAAGCACTGTCCCCCATGCGCCAACGACGATCTTGGCAAACTCTTGCCTTGTAATGGATCGCGTTGGTTCAAAGACGAGGCTATCTCCCTGATCAATGCCGTTCACCGCACCCATCGATGCGAGGCGATAGACCATATCGCGAGACCAGCGATTGTTCATATCTTTGAAATCCTTCATATCAGCATTATACAGAAGGGCGTATTTGCTGAAATGAGGCAGCTTGGCAGTTATCGTGCCTGTTAACGGATTCATCACGCCACCGATATATTCCCACTTCTTCGTTCGCTCGTTATACCAGTAGATACCGGCTTTACTTGGGTCCTGAATCTCTTCTAAACGAAAGCGGATCGTAAGCTCCGCTGGCTCCTTCAGCTTAATCGGTTTATCAAACTTAAATTCATAGATATCACCTATGACCTTCAAGCCCTCACCTTCATAGGCTTTCGGGTTCCGCACTGTGCCAATCCCAAGACCCACGTTCTCTGGTATAGGCTGCGCCGCAAAACGAAGCGCCGCTCGATCGCGAATTTTCACAATCGTTTCTTGATTCGGAACAAGCTTAGCCGAGGTGACAAACTCCACATCTTGCTCTAACTCGATGAGTCTTTTCAGTATGTTCTGTAAGGTTTCCTCCACTACTTTATCCGCTTGCTGCTGCGGATCCGCGGAAGTACCCTCACCGTCAGGATTCGGATCCGGAGGAGTCGGCGGAATATACCAGTCGTCATAGTTAGGCTTCGGAAGCGGAGGTGCATCTGTCTTCTTGCCGACTTTAACGATGAGCGTATCTTCAAATGCGTATTCCGTCGTCACGGCATAGGATGCTTTGACAACCAGCTCGCCCTCATTGTCTGCTGCAACCTGCCCCTGCTCCGAAACGGAGCCGTTGGCATCACCAAGAATCACACTCCAGCCTACCTGATTAGGATCAATAACTGTAGATACGCCGTTCTTATCTACACCTACTAGCTCTAATGATTGCTTGCTGCCTGCCGGAAGGCTGAGCTCTTCTTCATCAGCCGATAGCTTTCCTGAAACTTCAGCGACAGGTCGGAGCTCCACCTTCACGAATGCATCCACAGCTTGATTCATAACCTCAGAGCTGTAAGTCGTCTCATTATCAGCATCATCCTTTGCGGTGATGACAATAGACTTCGACAAGTATCCTTCAATCGGCAAGGCATGTTCGAAAGTCCCATCCGTTTCAACTGTAATAGGCTGGTCATTGATGATCACTTTACTTCCCGGTTCCGCAACCCCTTTGACCAATACCGTTTTATCGGAAGATATAGAGCCTAGCCGCTCAATTTTGAGGTCAGGTGCTGTTGTATCTGAGAATACCCTTGTACCGCTGCGTGTTTGGTCTCCGCTCGCATTGGTGGATTGCAGTTCGATCAAATTGGTCCCTTCCTCTAAGGGAATAGCTTGCTTCCAATCAGCACCTGAGAATGTGCCTACGTTTTTATCATTCACACGAACGACTGTGGAAATCGTTTGATCTGCATGCAGCTGCAGTTGGAAAGATTTCTCGTTCACGACATAGGTTTTCTGCTCACTTTGACCATTCTCTCCATACGAATTTGTAATAGGTTCGTTATTCATATTCAGTTGAGTTAGCTCAACCTTGGCTGGGTTAGGCACCGGTAAGTGAGTCCCAGTAGAGATTGCCGGTTCACTATAAACCTTGCCGCCTTCGACCTTCTTGTACGCACCGATAGATACCTTGTAGGTAGAGCCTGGAACGAGACCCACAGTTGCGCCTGACTCATCTTTAATCATCCCGCCAAGGGTTGTTTCCTTCGTATCTCCTGTCACATCTACGGTGCCTATGCCTGTTACCGGTTTATTATTTTCATCCAGCAGTTGGATGGTGTAACCGTCAACCGTCTGAGGCATTTTCCAAGAAACACCTAACAAACCGCTGCCTGCGGGTACCGCTTTAACCTCTTGCGGTTGTACAGGCTGATGAGGGTTTACAATTGTGAGGGCTGCACCGCTATATTTACTGTCCAGATTCGTATCGCCTTGCGATAAGACGGCTTTAACGTAGTAAGATCCGCTAGCTATCGTCTCAGGCAGTGTAATCTCCGTAGTTCCATCCTGAACAGAAATATCTTTGACTAACAGACGACCTGGATCATTTTCGTTATTGTTGCTTAGGAAAAGAGACACTTTTTCGTTCGTCGTATGATCCCCTTGCCAGTTCACTCTGACTTTATTCCCACCCTCGGGATCAACCGCTGCCGTCACATTTGATAAGGTTGCAGGTACGGTGACATCCATCAAGGACCATTCTAGTGGTTGGTCGGACTTCACTTTCCAAGTCCCCGCCATGTTATTTACAAGCTGCTTTTGGATTGAAACATACACACGTTTCTCCAGCGTTCCCGCCCCAGAATCCTCCGGTGAAATTTCCTGTACCAAGTAGTTTTCGTCGATCGTGAGCGGATAGTCATGGCCACTAGGATCTGTAACTTGAAGAGTTGGCGGCGCTTCCCCCGTGTACTTAAGTTCAAACAACGCTGCTTCTTGATCAGCTGTAACCGGAATTTCATACTCGTTGGTGTTTGATAAAATACTTACGCGATCAGCACTTTTCATCGATGCGGCAGCATGCTTCGAGCTTGCGACTCGTTTGATGTTCGTCCCGAAGGTCATCGCTGACACGTTACCGGAATCATCGATGTACTCTTTTTCCATCAACCCTTCCGCTTCCGGCAACATGTCTGCCGTTAACCGCGACGATGCGAGTGTCGGCCTGCGGCTCCCCCAAACATATTGATAGCCAAAAGGAATGCCTATAATTCTGACCTTCCCCCAAACCTTCTCGGAGCTGATCTCTCCGGATGCATGCGCGATTTCTTTACCACCGACAATCGGCACTGCTCTAGGTATTCTGAGCGTTAATGAGCCTCCACCTGCCATATAGACGGGACCTAATAGTCCATGTTTAGACGAATCATATTCAAAAACAACATGTACTTCGCCAATGATCGCGTCAAAAACTTCAAGCCTTGCACCAGCCTTAAGTGCAATTCCGTAGCTGGATAATGAATCTTTAAAATCAACGCTTCCATACACTTCTTTGAGAATCGGAAACTTCAGAATTTCAAATTCACCGGAAAACTCAATGCCCTGCATGGATAAGCCCAGCGTCACATTATCTGCCGTTATAACCTTGGCAACACTTAGTCCGCCAACCATCACAACTTTCAGAGGAGGCAAAATATTAAAATTGCCTGTAACCGTGTCATACAGATTGCGGAACCCGCCGCCACCTTTGGTAATAAACGCCACAGGCGCTATCGGGATTAGCGGAATTCCCGGTTCCCCGCCTACGACGAAAACGAAATTATCGGGGATTGGCACACCACTTTCCGTAAAGCGCAGTGTCAGCAAGCCATCCAATTCAACAACCTGGAATTGAACATGCCCTTCGATTTCGAATTTCCTATCAAAGGTATCCAGCATGACCCTGCCGCTTGCGCCAAAATCAAGTCCAGGCACCATGCCTTTCGGTAGTCCCGCATAGCCTTCCGCGCGGAGTCCCATGAAGCCGAAGGTGTTCGCCCGCCCGAACATGTTCGTCTCTTTTCTCATCCCGAACTTAGCTTCATCCAATGATAAGCCCACCTTAAGGAGGTCATCGGTTTGGTCTTTCTCAGCCCCATCTCCCTGCTGCCCACCATTATTATTCGGTGGCGGTGGATTCTGATTGTTATTCCCGTTCGGATCTTTTTCCTCTTCCTTTTTATGACCTGGATTGAAATCCATCGACACCGACCCGCCGAAAGAAACACTCTCATTCCCAATGACTGCATTCTTAATCTCCACTTGGAAGAAGGACATATGCTGCAAGACCGACAAACCTTTCAGCACTTCCCAGTTAATTTCAATCGGTTTCTGCCCATCATCTTCGTTCGCCTCCAAGGAATAGTGGCTTCCATCAACCAATTCGATACTAAATGGACCGAACGAGAACGGAAATCCAGGAATGGACAGCACACCGTTCCCTTTCAACTCAATGTAGTTCCCTTCGTGAGAAAGGTCCTGATCATTTTTTTGAATCGCCATTTTTTGCGAGGCTTGCCCGAAAATCGCGCTCAATTCCTTCGATGTATCGTGGCGGATGACCGAATTAATGGTCGCTCCCGCTCCGATTTCAAAGTAAGAATTGTCTCCAGCTAGTGATCGAATCGGCCCTCTGAACTCAAGCAAAGCTTCTTTCGAGGCACTTGCATATTGACGCTTCAAGTCAGCTAACTTGGACTCATTTTCAACCGGAACCAGATTGTAAGTCTCATTTCCCTCATCTTTCATGTTCTCGCCAACGACGAGCAGTATCCCATAGTCTCTTGTTTTATATTTTTTATCTGAGGTGAATTCGATCTTCTTCTCGAACGTACCGATCACACCGGCCGTAATTCGAATGATGTAAGTGCCAGGCTCTTCCTTGAGCGGAGGCCACAGCGTATCGTTCAGCCGAATCGTGATTTGTTTATCGTCCACCACATTGACAACCGTACTCGGAACGAGTACCTGCGCACCATCGCGTTCTCTGATCATCTGTACTTGCCAGTCGGATGAACCCTTTAACACCTCAAACCCTTTGCCTTGCAGTGCAATCGAAGGATTTTCATCCAGCATATACAGCTTCTTAGGAAGCGCCTCTAGAACCTGCACTTCAGGAATTTTGCCTGATAACGCTGGCAGGACTACAAAGGAAGCTTGCATGTTTTCTTCGCTGCCGGCTGCTTGAACAATCACTTGAAATTGTGCAGCTTTGTATACCTTTTGCGGCTTTGGCTTCACTTTCCAAGTAACCGTCTTGACCTCGCCGACCTTCATGTTTCCTAACGCTTTCGTTGATCGTTCACCTTGCACGAGCTCAAGCTCAGCAGGCAATCCAAGAACGGCTTGAACATTTTGCTGCTCTACGGAACGGTCGATCGAATTGTCGATATCCACACGAACCTCGAACTCCGCTTCCTTATAACCAGTCCCATTATCATTGACCTTTAATTGTTTCGGAGCCGCAATTTGCAGCCCATAGGTCGCTTCCTTTTGAGAGGTAAAAAAGTTGCCTAACCCGTAGTAAGTTTCAAACACAGCTTCCTGACCAGGAGCAAGATTCGAAGGGTCCCAATACATGGCCACAGCACTATCCGCTGAACCATAAGCATTTTGGGTACTTGTAAAATCCAACTGAGGATTCACCGTGTAATCCCATTTAGTTTCGGAAATACCATTCCAATGGGCAATAATCATCCGATTCGGCGATTTATTTCCCCAGCCCTGCAGGAAACCGTAGGACATCACCTTTGGATTCAAAGGGTTGTCTGTCGCTCTCCAATAATACGGAAGTGAGCCTTCAACTTTCGTTTCATCTCGAATATACGTATTGCCGCCCGATAGGGAGACGGGAGAAGCATCCTGCGGTCCAAGCATCGTATCGAGCAGAATGCGAGACCCGACATTTTGATCATGCTTGGTTGTGTTTTTAACCTTATAAGAGATTTTTATGTTACCCGCATTCGGATTCGTTTGGTCATCTACTAAGGTTAGCGTCTGAATAATCTCAAGCCCCTCAACATGCCAAACGGATTGATTCGCGAGACCTTTATTCTCAGGCGAAAATGTAAAATAACCATTCGTCCCTAGAAATCCGTACCCATTTCCATAAATAAAATCTTTGCCATTAATACGAAATGTCGTAAACGATGTTTCTGGCAGCTTATCGCGGAACAGCAGCGGTTTGTTGTCGTCGCTCGTTTTGAGCGGAGACCCCATCTTCGTCATCACACTGAACCTTCCGGTTTGTTTATTGACACTTACATCCATGAAATCGTTCGCAACCGTGATCGGCTTAATCTCCGCATCAATGGCAAGCGCCAGTTCTCCACCGATAGGCAGACATAACACAATGGTCATCATAATGAGTGCAAACTTCTTCCAAATCCTTACTTGTACCGCCTTCATGATTCACTCTCCTTTACAAATGAGGAAAAGCATCAACCACCAAAGGAAAAGTTGATGCTTCCTCGTTATTCTGAAGATTTCGTTGGTAAAATGTAGACATGAACGAGCTTCGTCTGACGTTCTTGGTCTTGGATAAAGAATGTATATAGGCCATATTCCTTAACCGGTAAATTGCCGTTGGCTACTTCTTGCCCAAAAGTCTTAAAATCGCCTTTATTTTTATATCCTCGCGCCCATTTCATCTGACTAGACCCTTGTTGTCCGAACAGCTTCAACTGAATCGCATCGCCATAGACCACTGCTTCCGTATCCTGAAGCTGCTTCGAATTGACATACAGCGTGAATGTCGTTGGCGCGATAACAATCGCTTTGCGTACAACAACCATTTGATTACCGGCACGATCTGTCGCCTTGTAGGTAATCTCATATTCCCCAGGCACTCCGGCATGAATATTGTGGAACACACTAAGCTTTTCTTTCAAATTACCATCGAGGTTATCCGATACATCAACATCGGAAGCAGGATCGATCGAGGTTGTTCCAACATCAATTAGCAGCTGCTCTCCGCTTAAGAATCGAATCTTCGGCGCTTCTCGATCGATATTGTTCACATCGATCCGCAGAACATATTTGTTATTCAAAGCATCTGTCGCTTCTACCCAGCGCGTACCATTCTCCGTGAAGGTTACGACATTTCCTGAAATACCTGCATACGTAAGTGGCCTATCAGCTGTTAGTGTGACCGATACGGTGTTTTTCGTAGGCACTGTTTCACTGTAAGCATAAGTAACCTTCGCTGTTGCTTTTGTGATGTTGCTAACCGTCGCTACGGCTTCAGCCGTGTTACCGGCTAAATCTTGTACGAGGAAAGTAAAGCTCCCGTTCTCTTTGAAAACAACCTGATTGGATCTGTTATTATTCAGCACTTGAATGGGTTCATTCGCTTCTACTGTTACAATAACATCATCCTTCGTTGGTGCTGTCTTACTGTAGGTTACGTTCAAAACGGGGCGTGTACGATCGATGTTGTACACATTCGCCGTTATTGTTGATTCATTTCCTGCACGGTCTGCTACGCGGAATGCATAGTTCCCATTTGCTGTGAAATCACGAGTAGTACTGCCATTATTGCCCATGACAGTGATCGGTTCATTGGCTTCAACGCTTGCGCGAACATCCGCATTGGTCTTCGTCGTCATGGCCGTTGAATATTGAACACTAGCCACAGGTGGCGTCTTATCAATCCGATCCACATTCGCATTAATCTCGCGCTGATTGCCCGCTGCATCTTGGTAAACAAACTTAAATGTACCATTCTGTGTAAATGTGTATGTCGTTAGTCCCCCGTTATTGACAACCGTTGGAAGTACCCCGGAATTATCCTGAGCCACTAACGTAGCGACCACATCATGATTCGTCCATCCCGCTTCGCTATAACTCACGATCGCTGTTGGGGCATCTCGGTCAATTACGGTTACCTCTGCTGTTACTTGACCTTCATTTCCGGCTGCATCTCGATAGTAGAACACGAAAGTTCCATTTTCTTTGAACGTATATTGCGCACTTCCTTCATTATTGGTGATCGTTACCGGATCATCTTCACCCATAAAGGTAAGGGAGACCGTCACATTTTGCTTCGTCCACGTGCTCTCGCTATACGTAAGCACTGGCACGGGTGCTTGTTTATCAATAAAGTTGACCGTTGCCGTCTTTTGCGAGACATTCCCCGCCTCGTCTTGAAAAATAAACGTATGTGAGCCGTTTTCCGTAAAGGTATACGTATCGCTACCAGCTATCGTGACTACGCCGTGATTGTCATCATAGGTAATTAACGTTACGGTCACATCTTCGTTCGTTTTACTCAGCGTGCTATACATCAAATCTGCTGTCGGAGGCACGAGATCGATATTGTGGATCACGACTTCTCCCTCGCTTGTCAGCGGAGTTCCCCCATCAAGCAGCGTATATTGAAGAATCCCATTCGTTTTAAAATCATAGACCGCTTGCTGAACCGTTTGCGAGACTGGAACCGCATCTTCCGGAACAACAATATGGCTTATGGACAGCGCCGGATTGCCTGACGCATCAACAGTCACACGAACAGGGCCGTTCGTCCAACCGCTAGGGGATAAGGTCACCGCTGCATAAGGTAAGCTTCGGTCAATTCCATTCACCGTCGCCATAGCTTTACCGACATTACCTGCATCATCTACAAACTCAAACTCAAAAGAACCGTTATCTGTAAATAGGTTCTCCTTGCTCCCATTGCTAGGTTTCATCACCCTTACCGATTCATTGGTAGCTAAGGTTGCTTTCACATCGCTAGCGGTGCGTCCAGCAGGACTATAAGTAACTACGCCTACCGGGTTCGTATTGTCGAGCTGGAAAAGCGAGTTTGTGCGGCGGATAGCTTCATTCCCTGCTTTATCCGTTACCTTCGCCCACAAATACCAGAGGCCATTCGCCCCGCTCAATTCGGCCGTATGATCTGCACCTAGCGCGGTCCATGTTGTCGGAGCCGTACTTGCATTCATCGACCAGGCATAGGCATAAGTAAGCTGGTTTGACGCGGTCACATTATCCGTCGCTGAAATAACGGAGCTAGCCGCTTTCCTTTTGTCCGAAACTCCCTCTGCACTGAACTGAATCTGTGGCTTCGTCTTATCGATCCAGGTTACGGTTGCGACTGCCGTATTCTCATTGCCCGCTTTATCACGAAAAACGAACGTGTACGTTCCGTTTGCTTGAAACACATAACTGAACCCGCTGAGATTAACCACGTCGATATCACCTGAAGCCGTGATGTTATCTACTGCTGTCAATGTCGCCGTAACAGACTGATTCGTGGTTTGTGTTGTGTTGTAGCTTATTTTAACTGCGGTCGGTTTCGTTACATCATAGATAACCGTATCCGAATAAGTCGTACTGATGTTGCCAGCCGCATCACGGTACTGGACAGAGATCGTCCTTACGCCTTCCGTTTCCGGGATGGTGACGAGTTTAGTGGTAGCAAATGCTTCCCAGCTCCCCCAAGTTGTCCCTCCATTAGCCGATAATCGCATGTCGATGGGTCCATGCAAATCTGCCGCTGTGAGCTCTACCTCTACGGACTTGTTGTTCGTTTGTTCCACAGGGATATGTATCGTTCCGGTGGGAGCAGAGTCATCGAGCAAATACGGACCGCCCCGGGCAAGCTGCCAGTTGCCTGCTTGATCATAGACTTTGACATGAATATAGTAAGTGCCAGATTTATTGGCAACGGTAAAAGCTCCATTTGTCGATCTGCTCCATGTCACGTCGTTTCCATCGGTTGTTGCTTGATCCGTAACGACATACTTGATGACATAATTCCCAAGCGTTGTTGTGATGTTATCTGACAAGCTAAGACTTGTCGTAACTGACTTACTGTACGTGCTCGTGCTTGGATTGCTAAAGGCAACCGTTGGTTTCGTATTATCCAGCACAAAGCCCTGTGTTGTACTCGCATAACCGATGTTACCCGCGCTGTCCGTGGTCTTGATATGTAAATATTGCGTATTATTCGCATTCACAGGGGAAGATAGCGTTGCGCTGTGAGACGTTTTGGAGCCTGCTCCATCATAAAATAGTTTCCATTCCTGAGAGCTAGGACTTGGGACTGTTACACTGCTGGACCACAAATAGCTTGCCTGACCTAGCGTTCCTCTAGCTTCCAGCAAGGATACATTCACTTGTCGCGCATTGGCAGGCGTGCTATTCCCTTGTTCGGAAAAGGATACCGCAGGTGCCGTTTTATCGATGACATAATCGAGACTTCCCATTGTCCTCACATTCGTCGCAAAGTCCGTTGCCGTGATTTTTAGCCTATAATTGCCTTCCAAGCTGTTCGGTACGCTTAACATTCCTACAGAACTGCTTGCAGTACCTGTCGAGTAGGAAACCCCATCCTTGAACCATTCGTAGCTCCATTGTTTCAAGCCCGAGAAAGAGTCGATGACCGTGTACGTCACATTTTGGCTCCTTTGAGCGGTACTTGATATAGGTCCGAGAGTGATTTTGGGCGGTTCATTATCAAACATAATCGCACCTGATGACCTGATGGTCGTATTGCCGGCAGCGTCCACTGCTTTGGCGTGTAAATAATAGACGCCTGAGCCTGGCGGATCTAATGCGGCCGCTCCACTCAGAATGCCCGTTGCAATCTCCTCGTCTTGTGGCGGCCAAAAACTCTGAGTCCATGTATAGTAAAGGTTGACATTCTCATTCACTGGCGTGTCATTTGCAGTTACCGTTACGCCGTGACTTTTCTTAATAATATCGGCGGCATATGGCCCGAAGGTAATTGTAGGCGCCACGTGATCATAATTGAAGGGTCCTGCCGTATTAATCGTTTCGTGCCCTACTTTGTCAACTGCACGGGCGTGAAGATAATAAGCACCATTACCTGTTGGATCAGCAGCCACCGTGCCGCTCACTATGCTGGTGTTAATCTCCGCAGCTGCGGGCGGCGCAGCGCTTTGCGTCCACGTGTAAAAGAGTGACACACTTCCTTCGACCGGCAGATCGGTAGTTGTTACCGTTACACCATGGCTATTCTTATAGTCTGAATTGGATGTTTGTCCAAATGTGATCGTTGGTGCGGTGTTATCAATATAAACCTCGGTCTTAAACAAGCTTTTGAAATACGTGACGTTATCCATAGAGGTTCCATCGCTAAAGTTCGTTCTGTAATTCGAGTAGGAGTGCCAAGCGTTATCCAACTTTTTGTAATAACATAATTCTGGCCCCTGCTTCATAACCAGCCGACCGGAAGCATCAGAGGCTCCCACCGTGTACTGAAATAAGGAAGGATAGTCCATATATTTCGGCGGTGACACAGGAATTCTAAAAATAGCCGGTGTCGTCTTGCTGCCCGCAACTTCAGCTGTAATCATACTATCTTGGTGGCAAAGGACCGAAGGTGAGCTGCTCTCGAAATCCACCACTAACGTGATCATGTCACCCGGTTTTAAAAAGTATTTCCCCGTGAATGGATCAAGGCCGCCAGCAATAACCGATATCCCCGTTGGCTGCTTCACAGATGCTGGTAATAATACAGCAGCACTTACCTCACTTGCATAGGGTACAACGCCTCCAATTAAGAGGATGACAGCGAGTATCATTGAACTTATTCTTTTCATACTACCTCCTGATTACGATCTTCAATTCTCTATGAAAAAGTAACAAAATACGACAATTAGCTTCATTTCACATACTAAAAATACCTGTAAATGCAACCAAAGCACCATACCCCAAATGGGGTATTTGTCATAAAAAAGAAAAAACACCATTCCCACATACGCTATAATGCGTACATGAAATGGTGTTTCGGTTATTCTGGAGAGTTCATTATTTCGTCTTTTTCGTTCTCTCATCCAAAGCGTTCAGTTGATCCACATGATACTGCATATCCTGTAGGATTTCACTTACTTCACTATTGATTGTAGTTTCAACTTCCCCAATTTTACTCAGATCAATTTGCGCTTGGTGCTGGCTATCCTTGATGTTGTTCAGTTCGGCACCTAGCTGCAGCGTGTCGTTGGCAATCACCTTGACACCATCCGAAATCGTCAGGATGTTGGCTGTGTTTACGGAAATTCGTTCTCTAACCGTATTCATCGTATCTTCAAACGTAGAGAAAGACGAGAAGCTTTCATTGATTTTCTCATCAATCGCTTGCAGCTGCGCTGTGATGTTGCCCGCCGACTCCTCCGTGCCATGAGCCAGCTTACTCACTTCCTGTGCGACAACGGCGAAGCCTTTGCCATGCTCGCCAGCACGAGCAGCTTCAATGGATGCATTGAGCGCTAGGATTTTGGTTTGTCGGGAAATTTTGGAGATGACCTCACTCATCTCATTTACGACAAGGGTCATACTAATTAACTCATCCATCAACCCGCGTGTCGTTTGAATGTTATGACTTAGTTGTTGGTTCAACTGCTGAATATCCGTGAATTCATCGGATGTGGCGTTCAGCTGATGACTATATTGGTTTAATTCCTCAGACTTTTTCTCATATACGCTCACAAACTCCTCTAACTGCTCATAGTTGCCTAGAGAAGCTTTCTTCAGTCCTTCAATATTATGTAGATTGTTCTCTATACTCTTCGTCACATAAGCAGCAGAAGTATTCACGTGCTGAAGGGTGGATTTCATATTCGCTAAGAAAACCGGAAGCTCCTCTTGAATCGAGCTATCCTGATCAGAAACAATAGAAAGGGTATCTATCACTTCTAAAATTTCCTTCGCTGACGGTCTGTCCGCTTGGTTCTCACCAATATAGGAATAGCGAATCGTTTGTTGTTCATCAATAATATACGTGCTTGGAATCGCAATTCGGAATGAGTCCCATTTAATTGGCGTGAAAACCTCGTAAGACTTTATGACTTCTCTCGTTTCGTCCGAAAGAATGGGGAATTTGATGCCATTCGCGTTTACATAATCTTTGATGTTGGCTAGCTTTTGTCCAGCAATCGCAATGAGATTTACGCCCTTTTCCAAAAATCGTTCATAATACTCATTTAACTCCGGCATCTGTTTCTGGCAATTATGGCACCATGTTCCACGTAAGAAAATAATAACTAGCGGCTTGCCCTTGAAATCTTCCAGTCCCTTCATACCTTGTGTAGAATCTAGTCGAAATGGTGCTGCCTTTTTCCCTATAGATAAACCTTTTTTAGCCATGCCGCCACCCCAATTTAACATGATATTCGTAAATAGCTTCCTTCAGTCTAGCCGAAAACCAGCGGGAATGCTACCATATTTCGGATAAAAAGTTGAACTATTCGACAAAAAATGACCCGCTTCTAGGCCAGCAGCCTTAGCGGGTCATTTCACCTTTTTTTTATTTCATTTCAATATACGGTGAAACATCTAAACCGAATCGAACGAACGTGTATCGATCCGTGTAAATACACGTATTCTTGTCGATATTTTTATCCGTCCAACCGGGTTTATCTGTAAAGCTGTCAGGTCCTACCTTATAGAGCTCGCCTTTTATATGATGATGTGGACCTAACAGATTTCGGCAGCTGTTTGCCATTTCTACCTCGATCAAATTATCGCCTTTACGCAGAAACGAAGTGATGTCTGCCTCATAGGGCTCCCAGAGGAACGTTCGAACCTCTTGTCCGTTTATATACAACCGGCTGACGATGGTATCTGGCGGTGTGGAAAAGCTCCATTTCGCCTCCAGCCAATCGTTTCTATCGACATATACCTTTTGCTGCAGATGCATTTTTCCGCTGTAGAAAGGAAATCCTTGGCTAACGAGATCCCCAGTATGCACGGAAACAGGTAGTTCCATAAGGACAAACGGACCCATCGTATGAACCGCATGACGCTCTCCGTTCAGGTAAGGCGAACTTGACTCTACACCGAATGACCCAATGATGTAGATATTTTCAATTTCTGTTTCAAACGTCAGCTTATTTCCTTCAGACTCAAACTGTCGCGCATGTTCAATTGCTTCGTATGTCTTAGAAGAGTTGTAGAAATAAGACTTCAGTCGAATTCGATTTGCTCCTGGCACGATCATTCCACGAATATCAACTTTTTGGAAAGAAATATCTCGCCACCAGCCAGCGCTTATCGATTCCACTTGTCGCCCGTTCAATTCGATTTTAATATCTTCCGGCTTCTCTAAGACCACATATAATTCGCGTGAAAGATCCACATCAAACGCAACTTGGAATTCGAACTCCAGTTCGATATGAACAGGCCGACCAAAAGCTAAAAGCAGTTCTTGAATAAACACCACGGGCTGAGGTTCTGACCAAGCGCCGCCTTCAACACGTAAACGGCATGTATCTAGCGTCAAACTGTTTTCCTCACTTTTAGAAATCTTCCAAGTATGATCTAAAAAGATTTTCGATTCTGGTTGCCGAGAAGTCGTTCTATGAATATCAAACATCTCTTCGCTTTGTGCTGCTTCCTCAGGTACGATCTTCACGACATAGGACTGCCCCGGATGAATGGTCAATCGAATGCGTACGCCGCGATCGGTATCTTCCTGTTCGATAGGTGTAACCCCGCCTGTTTCCAAGTCAATTAAAGAAACTTTTCCTTTTCGGAACAACTCTACCTGTACGGACTCATAGCGTTCCTTACCGGAATTTACGAAGTAGTACATCATCGCGCCATCCAAAGCTAATGTCTGAACATTCATTGTATCCTCCGTTATTGCTTCCCCGGCATGATCCAACATACGGCTGGATGGAGATACGGTGCTGGACAAGGCGTTTAACAGCGCACTAGACTTCCATTCGGGTTTGAGCGCGCTCTCCACTAGCTGATCTAATTCCTTGTCCAGTTGACCATTAATAAGCGTCGGAAATGGCGCAAATGCAACAAGACTGCCGCCTTGAAGGACGAATTGCTTCAACAAATCAACCGTAACGCGGTTCAAAGTTGTACTTGGCGGAATGATCACAACTCGGTAGGCCGCTTCGCCGATAATAAAGGTGCTGTTACTGACACTACCGTGACGTTCAATAATGCTTTCACTGCCGTAATCGTGCTCTACAAATGTTTGGCACATTAGGCGGGAAAGTTGGGAAAAGGCCTGATGGTAAGGTTCGATTCCAGAAGAATCCTCACCGCATTGATGAACCCAAGCAGAACGGATCGGGTGCAGAAGCAATACTTCGGGTTGACGGGTTCCTTCGGAAAGCAACATCGACAGCCTCGCGAAGTAATCATTAAAAGCTTTATAATCCTCCCACCAAGGCTGCTGATAAAATAGGGATGGCGGATAGTCGCGTTTTCGCAAGCCTCTCAAGGTATATCCTTGCAAATGCTGACACATCAAATTAATCCCATGGACAAATTGCCACTCGCCAATCCGCTTAAGATCCTCAAAGCTGACATTCCAGCCTGAACACCCGAAGCTTTCCGTAATGGTCATCTTTTTCCCAAGTTGATGAGCCACTGAGCCTACCTGTTTAGGAACAATAGGCTCTTCGCTAATAAACCGGCCCAACCAATCACAGCCCGGAATTTGCAAATACTCATAAAATGCCATGGGATCCCCAACCGAAGTCACTTGTTGCATGAGCACTTGTTCATCTACAACGTGACCTGTTGCCGACCATCCCTTGCTATCACACCAATCCCCGATTTGTTTCGCATAGCTCTGAGTGAACATCGCGGTTACGCATTCCCAGTAGTCATATCTTGCTTTACTCGCGCCCTCCACATTCATAAACAAAGCGGGAAGAGCTTCCTTCAGGTCATAGCCATATCTAGACTCAAAAGCATGCTCCAGATCAAACGACCAAGGCAAATGTCCGCGAGCAAACTGCGGTTCGTCCGTAAACACGCCTTTCAGATCGTCTCCGAACTCTTCGCCGAAGCGTTCCCAATAGGCCTCGTAGGTCGTTTCAATGAAAGCCCGTACGGTTTCCACACTTAGTGTATCAATATAATAGGGATTTACTTCATAGAAAAACCTTAAATCTGCGCCGCTCTCATCTGCTGCTGACAATAAACGATAGCCATGTTCTGATTTGGCATAGAAACCAATCGTTCTCTCAGCTGGATTCTGAAAAGGGGCTTGCTCATAGGCAAGTCTTTTTTGTTGGTAAGCGATCCCCAGTGCTGGAACTTTACCATCAGCGAAGCCGCTCGGCCAGCCATTTTCATCATATAACCATGGGGTCATACCGAGCTCTTTGCTTTTCTCGATACAAGTCCGTACAGCCGACATCCACTCCTTGCCCATATAAGGAGTAAGGAGTCCTCCTCTGGCATGCATAAAAAATCCACCTATCCCGGCTTTATGCATCTCCTCGATCTGCCGCTCCAACTCCTCCGTTTCCAATTTATCATTCCATGACCACAGCGGCACTGAGCGATATTGGACTGGAGGATTCTGAAGCTGATCCCAAATACTCATCACCTTCACCTCATGCTTTCAAGCATAACTGAACAAGATCATCCACATGCGCTGTAGCCAAACAGACCACCGCATCTGCAGCACCATAATAGATTTTCACTTCACCCGATGGCTCCAAAATCATGCCTCCAGGGAAAATGACATCGTTGCGGAATCCGCCGTCGATCTCATAGCTGGCTTCCGGCGCAAGCAAGGGCTCTTGATACATGCCGATTACCTTTTTCGGATTGTCGAGATCAAGCAGCATGAGACCTGCTGTATACCTTTTTTTCCAAGTCGGTTCCCAGCCGTTCTTCCCTCTTGCAGGATCGATATCCACGGCATGAAACGTGGTCAGCCAGCCTTTGTCTGTCTTTATAGGAGGAGCGGCAGGCCCGATTTTATCATTCGCGAAGGGAACGTGCTCAACTGCCAGCAGGAGATCGGAATTACCCCAATATTTCAAATCCGGAGATTCGGAAATCCATGTGTCAAATCGATCTGCCCCCCCTCGGCTGTATACGGTAAAGGGTCTTTCCAAACGAACGTATTTACCGCCTATTTTCTCAGGGAACAGCACCATATTGCGAAGATCCGGCGTTGATAAGCTCAACACTTCGAAGTTTTCAAAATCATCAGTAACGGCGATACCGCCTCGAATTCCATGCTGCGTATCCACAGCAAAGCACATGTAGCATCGACCGTCCATAACCGTCAATCGAGGGTCATAAGCCCGAATAATTTCTCCATCATTCATCTTGAAGCAAGGCTTCGGTCCAGCTTCCCAATGGATCCCATCACGACTGTAAGCAATCCCAAGATCCGTTGTGGAATGAGGCTCTAGTGTATGTTCGCTTCTGGAACCATAGTCATTGCGGAATACCATGACATATTGACAGTTAAATTTGGTAACGCCCGCGTTAAATACAAGCGCAGTAGGATATGGAACCCTATCCGCATCCAAAATTGGATTAGCAGGATGACGATGAATCAATGAACTCGACTTTAAAATTCCAGGTACAGGTAGAACCATAGTAGACAACCTCCAAATGATATTTGTATTCTAGCCTTTCAAAGAGCCAGCTGTCATTTGCATGAACGATTTATTCGCGATCATATACGCAACGAGCAGCGGCAAAATCGATAAACAAGCTCCTGCCAGCATATAATGCGTTTGAACCGCAGCCGATGCCCCATAGCGAAGATAGGATAGTCCGACGGTCAGTGTTTGGAGTTTGGGATTGGTCATCGTAAACACTAACGGGCGTAAATATTCATTCCAAGCTCCGCAAAATGTAAACAATGCTCCTACACCCAATCCTGGGCGCATCAAAGGTAAAATAATTCGCCAAAATATCCCGCCGTTCGAGCAGCCGTCAATACGCGCGGCTTCATCTAATTCCCGGGAAATACCTTGTAAAAAGCTTAGTAAAATAAAGAAAATATACGCGTGGCCACTCACCAAAATAAGGACGACACCCCATAAATTTGTATGCAAGTGAAGCTTGACCATAAGCTCGAATTGCGGCCGAATCACAACGGCTCCAATCGATATGAACATGGTAGATGCCTGAATCGCGACGAAGATGGCTTTCCCCGGGAATTTAATCCGGTCAACCACATAAGCGGCCATCGATGCTACGATCAGCGTTCCGATCGTTGTTGCTCCGCTTAGAAAGAGGCTGTTCCATGTAAACCGAGCGAAATTGGCTTGCACCCATGCTTCTTTGTAATTCACAAAATTCCAAGAGGACGGGAAAATCTTGCCACCTTTTGTTATCTCGATATTGGACATGAAAGAGCCAAGAAAAGTCACAACAATCGGAAACACAATCAGTAAGGCTGTTATCAGTAAAAAGATCCAGAGCAGTACTCTTCCTCCTGTTTTCGCAAACGAAAATGGCCGGGTTTGTTTATTTATCCGTGCATTCGATAACGCTTCAGTAACTTCCATTTTCCCAGCATCCTCCCTCATTGAAGTTTGTTCAGACGTCTAGACATCGCATGGTAAGTTAGTGTGATGATGCCTACAATGACGGCTGTAACGAATCCAACGGCACTTCCGTAGCCGAATTGTTGGTCCGCAAGTACCCCTGATGGTGTCGGGAAGAAGAGCTTATACACGTACAAATACATCACTTCCGTCTTTCCAACCGGACCGCCTTCGGTCAACACCATAATGCTCTCGTACCCTTTAAGCGAATTAATGATCGCCAGCATGATTACGATCTGCAGCACAGGCCCTAGCATAGGAATGGTTAAGTACCAGAATTGCTGCCATTTATTGGCTCCGTCCAGCGACGAGCTTTCATACACATCGTTCGGGATATTTTGAAGACCGGCAAGGAACAGCAGCATATAGTTGCCTACCGCACTCCATACAGCGATGATGATCGTCGTAAGCATGGCGTGTTTGGGACCGAGCCAATCGATTCTTTCGGAGATGATATGAAACTTCAACAAATATTGATTGAGAATGCCGTTATAGGAGTTGAAAATAATGAAAAATACGACAGCCATGACAGCAGAACTTATAATCGTCGGCATAAAGTAGATGGCTCTCAGCCAATTGCGGCCGCGCAGCTTTTGATTCAGAATAACAGCTAGCACCAAGCATAATGGCAATGTAATGATTAACTTACCGCCTGCATAAATGAATGTATTCAAGACAGAATGCCAATACTCCGTGTCCTGCCAAAGCCTCCTGAAATTATCAAACCCAATAAATGACGCATCTCCGAACCCCTTGTAATCATAAAACATATATCGAATAGCCCAAGCAATCGGATAGACGCCCAGCACCATGGTCAGTAGAAAACTTGGAAATAAAAATAAATATGAAAACCCGATCTGGCGTGTCCTGTTCATCCCGTTCCCTCCTGTTACATCTATACTTAGAGAGCGAGAGTGGAGCTATTCACTCCACTCTCGCAGTTATGGCTATTATTTCATCATTAACTTCATCGGATCGAAGCTTGGGTTCGGCTGCACTTTCACTGCACCTTTAGCTACCGCTTTATCGAGAGCATCATTGTAGCGCTTGTTCAGATCTAGAATAATTTGATCCAAATTCCCGCCGCTGATCATGTATTTGAAAAATGCATCATCTTTTTTCATACCTTCAACTGTTACTGTAGGCTGCAGCGGCCACGTGCCATCGTTTCCTACTGGAAGGAAGCCGTCAATGCCTTTGATTTCCGGTTTTTTCGCTACGGAAGAAACCGATGGCACCATGGATAGACCGAAACCTTTTTCATGGTACGTTTTCAAGACTTCGTCCGTATACATAAACTGCATGAATTTCCATGCTTGGTCTGCATTTTTGGTTGTGTTGCTGATGGCTAACCATTGACCACCCAAGAAGGAGGTAGCGCCTTTAACCGTGCCATCGATCGTTGGAACCGGTGCGGATGCCCATTCGATTTTGGCCGGAAACTGATTCGCGTACACACCTGGTTCCGATGAGAAGGAGATGTACATCCCGATTTTGCCTTCTGCGAATTGTGCACGCAGCGGGTCAATATCCAGCGATTCCATACCTGGCAGCGTACTGCCGTCATCTACCATTTGTTTGAACGATGAAATGATCTCTTTGAATCCTGTGAAATCAAACTTCGCGGTTTTGAAATCAAAGCCAAATCCGCCGTAACCGCTAGCTTCAGCGATAACCCTTGCCGATCTACCAAGGGCGCTTTCTGGGCTTTTGAAGTTTTGAGCAAAACCATAAGAGCCGGAAGCTTTACCTACAGCTGTAATTTTCTTCGCATCTTCGACCATTTCTTTCAATGTTTTCGGAGGAGCAGCAATCCCCGCTTTGGCGAAAAGCTCTTTATTGTAAACAAGTCTGAGTGTTGAACCATAGTTCGGAAGGCTGTACATTTTCCCATCAATCCGGTTGAAATCATCAATGATTGGGAATTTTTTCTTGATCGCATCCGTAAGGTAGGAATCAATTGGCTTCAAATACCCTTTTTGCGCAAAAGGCTGGATCGTATTTTCCTTCACGCGGATAATATCAGGTGCCTGTCCGGAAGCGAAGGC
This sequence comes from Paenibacillus andongensis, assembly GCF_025369935.1. Classification (NCBI taxonomy): domain Bacteria; kingdom Bacillati; phylum Bacillota; class Bacilli; order Caryophanales; family Paenibacillaceae; genus Paenibacillus; species Paenibacillus andongensis. The sequence continues at coordinate 6,382,424 of NZ_CP104467.1, forward strand.
CAAGTCTATCGCTTGGTTGAAATCTTCCGTCTTCACAACCATTTCGACTTCAATGTTCTCGCCGTTCGTCTCGTTAAATTTCTGCACAACACCTTTAATGTAATCCATATCATGACGGTCCCCCGTCCAATAAGAGAGTTTGGTCTTCTCTTTCTTCACAGGAACTGTGCTAGCGGATTGTTCAGATGGCTTGGCAGATGCTGCCGGGCTAGTTGCCGTATTGTTGCTGCCGCACGCTGCCAAACTGCCTGCCAGTAAAACGCTTAAAGTGACCGTCCCAATTCTGTTTACCATTTGTAAGCCTCCCTTTTGTTTGCGAACACTTTGTATCGTTCTGGAAATGCTTTTGTTTACACTTTTATACTAAAAGAATTCGTTCATTCTGATAATGTGGTCAACTCATGAACAAGGGCAGATATTTCTACATTTTACACCATCCAGTGAAAAGCGCTAAAAACGCGCTTATTTGTGAGCATAAAAAAAAGACAAACCCTCATGGTTTCGAGGACTTGCCCAGAGACATATCTTTAAATTCAGTCGGCGTCAGGCCTGTTTGTTTCTTGAAAACTTCACTGAAATACCGCCTGTGCTCATAGCCGAGCTGCTGCGCGATCTCCTGCACTTGGAAATCTTCAATCAGCATGGATTTCGCCCGTTCTATCTTCGCTATAGTAACGAATTGCTGAAACGCAGTTCCCGTCACCTTTTTAAACAAATTGGAATAATAGCCCCAACTTAGATTCGCCTGTTTCGCGCAATGCTCCAAGGTCAAATCCAAATGAAGATTCGATTTGATGTACTCCGCAGAGCGATAGATGATTTTCTGCGACTCGCTTGCTCGCTCTTGATTAATCATACGGCAGCCGATATCGCACAATTGAACAAACCATTCTCGATACTCTTGGAGATCCGCGCCGCTCTCGCCTCTAATCTCATGGACTTTCGACTCGAAATCGACCATGCTCGCCCGAGGAAATTTCTCCAAAAGTACTCGCAGCATCCGTAGCACCAGTCCTTGCAGCAAACGTTCAACGACGCCGGGCTCAGGTAAGACAGACGCTTTGCCCATCTCGTTGAAAATGCCCTTCGCCCATTCCACACATTTATCCAGATTACCTGAACGGAAAGCGAACAGAAACTCATTCTCGCTATCTTCGGTATAAATCCACGCTACAGGAAGATCCGGCGAGTCCCCGTTATAGCTGAAAGCACCATTGCCCCCTGTATAGAAATGATAAGACAAAGCGCTCAGCGACTGCTGATAACTCTTCGGAAGCTCCTGCACCGTGCCAACTCTTTGGCCAATGCCGATGGAAATCGTGAACTTGGTGTGCCTCGCGATATTGGCACAGCAGTGATCCGCAATTTCAACCAGAGGCTCGTCCGACGCCATATTCAAAATGCATATATATCGATTAAAAGCTTCCCTAAACACGACAGCCGTCGTATAGAAGGAAATCGTTTCCTCCACGATATTTTGCAGAGAAAACCGTGCAAGCTCAAGCTCCTTAACAGGGACTTCTGCGTACTTATCCGTGAACTGATCGATCTGGATCGTCATCACCGCGAACGGAGGATTCAATTCATTAATATCCAGGAAATCCGATAATCTAGCCAATTCCGCTTCACTGGTTTGATGATGGACGAGCAGAGATAAATATTCCTGCCGCAGGGCTGGCATACTTTCTTTGATTTTCTTCTGAAGCCCGAGCACGTGCGTGCGGCTAAGATTTTCCTGCTCCCACACTTCCTTGGCTTTCACGACGGCTTTCACGATTTGTTCAACGGAGAACGGTTTTTTCACATAATCAAGTGCACCATATTGAATGGCCTTTTGTGCATAATCAAAATCCGTATAAGCACTTAAAATAATGACCTTACTGTTCGGCAGCACCTCGAATATACGGCGTGTCATCTCTAATCCGTCCATTTTAGGCATCCGAATATCTGTTAAAATAAGATCAGGCAAGCTTTCACGAATGATAGCCAAACCCTCCTCCCCATTCGTTGCGCTTCCCACAATTTCGATGCCGTGCTCGTGCCAAGGGATCTTCTTCGTAATCATGTCCACAACGCTTCGAATATCATCAACGACACATAATTTAACTAGTCGGTTCATGTTCATGGAAGTCCTCCTCTCCTTCATAGCTAGGGATCCATAGTTCAATGCGTGCTCCGCCTAAGTCGTTATTCGTGATCTCCATGCGCTGTTGATCGCCAAAATACAGCTGTAAACGGGTATAAATATTGCGCAGCGCGTAGCCATGCTTGGATGTTGTCGGGTGAACAATACCTTGAAGGAGCTTCTCAGGCACTAGTCCACGCCCGTTGTCTTCCACCGTTATATGCAGCCAGTCCCCTTCGGCCTGAGCGCTAATCTGAATCTCTCCACCTGAAGTCATATCTTTAAATCCGTGTAAAATACAGTTTTCAACGAGTGGTTGAATCATAATCTTAGGTACCAAGCATGCGAGCAGCTCCGGTTCCACCTCGAAATGGCAAACGAACAAATTCTCATAGGACCTTTGCTGAATGGCCAAATATTGACGAACATGCTCTAATTCATCACCCAGTGTAATCAGATCGCGCCCGCCGCTAAGGCTTAATTGGAACATTTGCGACAGAGCCAGGATCATTTCGTTCACGTCGTCGTTTTCACCCAAAACCGATTTGCAGTAAATCGTATTCAACGTATTATAGAAAAAATGAGGGTCCATCTGTGCCGATAGCGCCTTAATTTCAGCCTTCCGTTTATCGCGTTCACGATTCTTCACGTCTTCAATCAACTGCTTAATTTCATCCAGCATCCGGTTAAAACGGAATCCGACCTGGGATACTTCGTCCTTATAAACGCTTTCAAAACGAACAGAAAGATCGTTCTCTTCCACTCGCTTCATCAGTCTTTGCAGTCTGTACAAGGGTTTTAAAAGCAGATAGGTTAAATTATTCGTTATAAAAAGCGATAAAATTATAAAACCAATAATCACATAAGTCGTTGCTCTTTTAATCCCATTTAATTTGGCCAACAAGTCATCCTTCGCTTGAACACTGACAATCATCCAATCGTCCTTGACTTCCAAACGCGAGTAATTAACTAAATAGTCCTTTTTATCATTCGTGTAGAAAAAAGAGCCTTTCATTTGATCACTCAATTGCTCAAAAAAAGCGGGCTTTTGAATAAAATGGTCCTTACTCGTCCTATCCGCGTAATTCACATCTTCTCCTTTGGCATCGATGAAATAATATTGTTTATTCGTTTTGGTCAAGTTTCCCATAAAAAGATCCCGCAGGTCATCTTCTTTCACATTGATTACGACGTATACATTGGTTGGTTCATAAACCATGAAAGAGTCTTCTCCAACGCCTTCTGTGACGAGTGATATCACCCTTTGCTTGCCTGTAAAAAAGGGATCGACATGCCCTTGACTCCAGAATCCACGATTCAGTTGCTTGAAGTGCTCATACATCTCCGATTTGTAAAATGAATTCGCCGTGTTCCGCACACTGGAGGTCGGATAAAAATCCCCGATCGGCGTGGCGATCAGAATGCTATCAATCATTGAATCATTGAATTTCACCTGGGAAAAAACATACTGCAGCGAGGTCAATGACTTGTAGTAACTAGATCTATCATTCGTTTGTACATCCTTCATTAATTGTTTGAAGGCATCGCTGAACATCAGCGCTCTTATGGCAATACCAATGTTCTTCAACCTTTCATTCACGATTTGCGCTGATTGGTTAACGGTATCTTGACTAGACTGCATAGCATTACGCTGAATCTCCTTGGAAGCTATCAAATAAGCAATACTGCCCGTTGCCATAAGACCTAAGGTGATCAGAACGACAAAAGTAAGCCATATTCTTTGTTTTAAAGAAAAGGAATGGAATAGTTGTTGAATTGGCGACCACATCCGAGACTTGTTCATGGGTGTCTCCATCACCTTTCGTGTTGTGAAAATACGGACTTCATCTATTTTATTATAGTATAGGATGTCTACTTTCGACATGAGGGAAAATCATGAAGGAGGGCAGCTTTTTCAATATGCGGACGAAATGATTAAGATTTTATGAATACGAACAAATGTTCTTTATTTTTTGATGAATTTATGGTAATAATAAGAGGTAACCTATTTGCGTGAAGCAAACACCAAGGAGGAAATTAAAATGTCAGTAAAATTAACAGCTTATTTAGTGATGGACGGCAATGCAGGTGAAGCTATTCAATTCTATGAAAAGGCATTGGATGCCCAAGTTCTTTTCTCGCAATCTTTCGGCGAGATGCCGGCTAACCCCGATTTTCCTTTACCAGAGGATGCTAAGGAGCGTATTGGACATGCTATGTTGCAAGTTGGCGAGTCTAGTTTGATGTTTTCCGATACATTTCCAGGTCAGACTGTTCAAAAGGGCGATAACGTGACTGTCTGTATTACATCGGATGATAAGGAAAAATCACAACAGTTCTATAATGCCTTGAAGGAAGGCGGCCAAGTCATTATGGAGCTCCAAGAGACTCATTTTAGCCCCGCATATGGACAGGTAAAAGACAAGTTCGGTGTTACCTTCCAAATATTCACTGAAGGCGCATCCATGAATTAAGATATAAGCCACAAACGGCCCTGTTCGCATCTACTGCGACAGAGCCGTTTGTTGTTCAGGAGTACCAATAAAGTGCATACTCGGTCATCACGGATGCATACCCCATTTGGCGCAGCATAGCCGTAATATTACCGCGGTGATAGGTCGCGTGATTGACGACCTGCAGAACCATTTCAGATAAACTGGTATCACGCGGTCTCGTATAAGGATTATCGAGCATGATCCTTTGTTCCATATTTTCCTGTTGGTTCAAAAACGTCTTAAAACGCTCTGATATCTGAACGTACATCTTTTCCATTTCCTCAATGTCTTTCGACTCCACGTCAGCCGTTAATTGGGCTGAATCAGCCATTGCTTCCCTCATACTTTTACCGGAAATAATGTCCAACCAGCACGCATCCACCAAGTAAATATGAGCGATCGCCTTGGATATCGTAGAAAAAACACTTTGAATCTCCTTATTGTATACGTCCTGAGGAAGTTCTTTTAATCGATTTAGCATAGTTTGGTTCGCCCATACGTGGTAATCGTACATTTCTAGTGCAGGATGAGTCATAGATATCATCTCCCTTTTCACTGTTCTTGCGACATTTCAAGTGTTACCTTTATCATACGGCAAATACCCTGACAGCCTTATGTCAGGGTAAAAATAATAAAAACCCCATGTAGGGGTTTTCTCATACAATTGAAGCGCCGGTTCACATTTGTTCGCGTTCGCGTTGTTCCTGAACCACTTGAAACCAATCCCAGCCACATACAAAAATGATAATCAAAAAAAGAATAATGCCTAACGCATTCCACCAACCGCTGTCCAGAATGTCTGGAAAAGCACCAGTTCCAAGAATCAATACTGGTATGAGCCATACTAGATTTCTCTTCTTTAAACGAATCGTCTTTAGTCTAAGCAAGATGCACTATCCCCTATATGGTAAGTCATATGGTTTGATCCTCGTATAACTTTCGAACCCATATAACTCTTTAGGACCGTCCTCTTAATCAGTACAGTCATCCAATATGTGGAAGTAATCTCATCTCATTTATATATTCGTGTTCGGCGTATCAACAACATCTGGATCAATCGTATTGGTGCTGCCATTCAGAACACTCTGGACACTTCCAAAACTATCACCAGGGGAAAATGAGTTAGCTCCCGAGAAGATTTTCGAACTACTGGAGAGATAAATAACAAAAGTATCACCAATCTGGACATTTGACCCCGAGGCGACACTGTTGATCTTGATACCACCATTTACAATTGAAGGCATTCTTCAGACACCCCTCTCAACCCTTAGACATTGTATGTACACTTCTGCCTAATTGTCACCTCAAGCTGGCATCTCACTCCATTTTACGCAAAAAACATAACGCCCGCAAAGGAAGAGCGTGGGTATTTGGATTGCATGAACCAGAATCAGCTTATTCATCCACAAGCATTAATTCGGGTACAGACAGCGCCATTGAAATATTGCACAACATCCCTCTAGCAAGAAAAATCAAAGTTCTCTCATAAGGTTTTTCGAAACCTGACCGCTTAAAAGCTTCTAGCACCACCTGGTGAACATCCCGAAATCCCTTCTGCATGACCTCTGCGATCATATCCTCTTTAATCGTTTGAGCTTGCATTTGCAGCAGTGTTTCATTTTGATAAGATTTCATAATATGAATATAAGCATCAACCAGTTCTTTCTCGAGCTGATCAGGAGCAACGGTCTCAATAACCGCGCGGAAAGCCTCAAGAATTCGTGTCCAAGACACTTCAAGCGCTTCTTGCAGCAGTGCTTCTTTCGTTGAAAAAAACCGAAAAACATAAGGCTGTGAAATTTGTGCGCGTTCCGCAACTTTTGCTGTCGTTGCACGGTAATAGCCTATTTCAGCAAATACTTCGATTGCCGCGGATACAATATCTGCTCGTCGATTGACCGAAGTTGGAGAATTCTTTGTCATCATTCATTCCACCTTTAAAGTTACATTCACTAGTTATTGATCAATTACTAAACTAATATTAACTTATCGGAATGTAATTTGCAAATAATACAATTCGGAAATAGGCTCCTTACTACTTATTTCAAAGTAGAAATCGGGATCTGAAAATATATGATCAAAAATATACTAGTCACAAAACAGAACAGCCATGCCCATAATGGTTTCGTATCATGCAACCTTAACCCAAAAAACATGAAAATCCAGACGAGAATAGACCAACCCAAATTCCATCCATTATGGTAAGACAACAGCTTTACATACAGAAATATACTTTCAATTAACACGAAAGAACCGGCCCAAACGATCATATAAACGATTTGCTTAAGCAATCGCGAATGGTATGGATAGTGTGAAAGATAAAGTAATACGATTGCTGGGAAGTTTGTAAACGCAATCAAAAAATCAGCTATTGTATGGTTAGGCGCTAAAAAAGCCTTATGAAAATACCATAAAGAGTGATTATACAATAAAATACTAATCATAAAATCAACACATATGGTAAAAATGAGGGACGAGTAATATTTCCTCCAATTTCTCCAATCCCCGAAACGCCAAGCAGCAATAAGGCAGAAAAACGAAAGAACTAAAGGCATATACGGAGCAACAACAGCCACTGCTTTACCCATCTAATAACTCCATTTCAAAAAGATACAAACGATTATTTATATATGATTTCCACAAGTAGAAAAAAAATAAGTTTTCTTCTTAAGTAAAAATGAAGAGCCAACCTGAGTTGGTTCCCCATTTTAATGGTAATCCTAACGATTGTTGCATATTCTTCAACATCCATAATATAACATAACACTTCGTTCTATAAACAGTACTCCTTTGAAACAACCGTCTTGAGTCCGTTGATACTTGTGATTCGCAATGAATGCACATCCACTAATCAACAGATCCATTTGAATGGACAAAGAGACAAGTTTGCAATAGCAACTTGCCTCTAACCCTTTAAAATATGAATCAAAATCATATCTTCTCACTTAAAAAATCGTTCCTTAGACAAGAGGTGCATTAATCAATGTAGCGAAATTAAATTGGTGCACATGACCATCATTTAGCGTAGTTTGGCCTGTAACAAAATGTACGTGTTTGCCCTTCCCGACTGAAATAGCAGGTCCCGTTCTAATCTTTTTCAGATTATGAAAATGGTTTAAGAAATCCGTATGCGTGAGATCAATTTCGTGGACATGACTTGTTCCTACCCGAATCGCTTGCCCTGTAACACCAGCAAAGCGATGGTTATGTCGATCAGCGCCTTCTTCAGCTAGTTTCGTACTACCTTCAAATTCATGTACGTGCCTCTGTACGACTAATGCTGTTCTTCTCTTTATTGTTAGCTTTTTCTTCTGCATCCGTTGCATGCCTCCTTAAGATGATGTCGCTTCACAACATCCTATTAAGGAAACCAGAAATGAGTGCTAGGTAAAAATTAATTTACGGACCTTTATCTTTTAGATTGCGCCCGCATGAATCGAATCGACAACCAGTTTTTGCTGCCCCATAGCGGAACACATAATCACCTTTGCGTGGCGAATAAATCGAATAATTTCTACGACTTCATGATCGCTTCTGCCTTCTGCCATTACCTCATAATTCAAGTTTACGAGAATATCTTTGTTCATGGATTAAAAGTGTACAAAAGTTCATGATAATCTAAGCTATACTAGTAAAATATGCTACACTAGACTCGTACAGCACGACCTTGGGTGCGGCATTTCTCCAGAAAGGAGGAGGATGCCATGGAAACTTTCCAAGCGATTATGATTATGTTTGCGTTCGGAATGTTCATTCTGGCGCTGCTAACATATATCGATAAAAGAAAGTGACCCACTTCTAGGTTGGTCGCCTTAGTGGGTCACTTCTGCACGTATTCAGTTACTCAGGAGAATCTCACCCAGTCTGTTACTTACGACGGACCGCGAATCCGTCTCTAACTATATTTTACTGTAACATATCCCTTATATTCATGAAATAAATGTTCTAATCAAAATCGTATCTTTGCTCCTTGAAGGGATCTCCATACATATGGTACCCATTCCGCTCCCAAAACCCCGGCTTATCCTTCGGCATAAACTCGATGCCGCGCAGCCACTTCGCGCTTTTCCAGAAGTACAGATGCGGCACGACCATGCGAACCGGAGCCCCATGGTCAGGTGTCAGCAGCTCACCATTGTGTCTGATGCCCAGAAAAGATGTCTCACGAAGGAAGTCCTCGAGCGGAAGATTCGTCGTCCAGCCATGCTCCGCATGCAGCATGACATGGGTTGCTTCCGGCTTCAGCTTCACTTTGCTCATAAGCTCAGAAACAGCAATGCCTTCCCATACATTGTCCAGCTTGGACCATGTAGTTACGCAGTGAATGTCGTTTGCGAACTCTTTGCGCGGAAGAGCCATGAAGTCTTTGTACGAGATCTGGAACTCCTCCTCAACTAAGCCAAAAAGACGCAGATTCCATTTGCTCATATCATTATAGTAAGGCACGGATCCGTAATGAAGCACAGGCCAGCCTTGTGTCAGCGTTTGGCCAGGGGGAACACGGTCATTCTGTTCCTGCGGCTTTTGCCCAAATAACATGAGATAACCTCCATCCTAATATAGGGACCTTTGGTTGGGACCAAAGTCTCTCCTTATTCGGAACGTTTGGTTGGAGACCAAAGTCACACTTTACTAGTCGTTACCGATGTAAGATGCATATTCAGCTGGCGTTAGTAAGCCTTCCAAAGCTTCAGCACCTGTAACTTCGACTTCAACCATCCAACCTTCACTGAATGGTGCACTGTTTACCAACTCAGGTGAACCTTCCAAGGAACTATTTACTGCTGTTACTTTGCCCGAAACAGGCGAGAAAATATCCGAAACCGTTTTAACCGATTCCACACTGCCTATGCTTTCATTCGCGGTAACGGATGTTCCGACTTTAGGAAGCTCCACAAACACAATATCCCCCAATTGATCTTGGGCAAAATCAGTAATGCCTACGCGAACTACTGTATCCGAAAGCTTCTCTACCCACTCATGCTCTTTGGTGTAAAATAAATTGGCTTGTACTTCACTCATCGTTAAACGCCTCGCTTACCAGCAAATTTTGCTTTTAGCTTAATCTAATGGGAACATCAAAGTCAAGGTGGTCGCAGTAAATTTTGCCAACACGGCCGGACTAAGGCGGCAAGTCTCACTTTTCAAAAGTTGCAGTTGACAATTCACACCAATTTGGGCACATAATAATATTATAAATTAAATTGAATATTGGCGAATGATGGTATAGGGAGAGACCGCAGGGCAAGCTCGCGGCGCCGAAGGAGTAAGCCCAAAGCGGTGAATCTCTCAGGCAAAAGGACCTGTATCGGACGCAACTCTGGAGAGCTTCGAATTTCCGCGAACAGCGGGAAAACGGACACCCAAGGGGAAACTTGACGGACGTTTGGTCCAGCGAGGTAACTCTCAGGTATAAAGGACAGGGCAAAAGGTATGTTTGTGTTGCATACTTTTTGCTCTTTTTTGCATTTTCCGGCTTATATTTCGGGCAAAATAGCAATGTCAACAATCGAAGGTGAGGTTACGAGCATGCTAAAACGAACACCGCTCTTCCCGATTTATGCGGAGCATGGAGCGCGAGTCATTGATTTTGGAGGCTGGGAGCTGCCCGTGCAGTTCGCTGGTATTCAAAAAGAGCACGACGCCGTCAGGCAGCAGGCCGGGCTTTTTGACGTGTCCCATATGGGAGAAGTCCGAGTAAACGGAGAAGACGCCCTTCCTTTTCTGCAAAAAATAACAACGAATGATGTATCCAAGCTGGAAGCTGGCCAATGCCAATATAGCCTTATGTGTTATCCGACTGGTGGCGTTGTAGACGATCTACTCGTTTACAAACTTGGTGAAAACAACTACATGCTGGTCATCAATGCATCTAATATCGATAAAGATGTGGAATGGATGAAGCAAAACCTCACGGGCCGTGTGGAATTAGTCAACATTTCAGATGAAACGGCGATGCTCGCGCTGCAGGGACCGCAAGCGGAACTGATTTTAGCTAAACTTACAGAAGCGCCAATTCAATCCTTGAAAACGTTTCGCTTCCTTCCTGAAGCGGATGTTGCCGGGATTAAAGCACTCCTATCTCGTACCGGATACACAGGGGAAGATGGCTTCGAGCTCTATGTAGATCAAAAGGACGCTGTAAAGCTGTGGAAGCTGCTTCTTGAAGCAGGTCAAGAGCAGGGACTCGTACCAGCAGGCTTAGGCGCTCGTGATACCTTGCGTTTTGAAGCTCGTCTCCCCCTTTACGGGCAAGAGCTTTCCAAGGATATTACACCGCTAGAGGCTGGACTTTCATTTTTTGTGAAGCTGGATAAGGGAGATTTCATAGGTCGTGACGTGATCGCTGATCAAAAGGCAAACGGTACACCTCGCAAGCTCGTTGGCATCGAAATGGTCGAACGCGGCATTCCGCGTCCGCATTATGCCGTTTTCAATACGGATGGTCAACAGATCGGTGAAGTCACGACAGGGACACAATCTCCTACTTTCAAAACGAATGTGGGCTTAGCTTTAATCGATTCCGCTTACAGTACACTGGGCACGGAATTGAATGTTGAGATTAGAGGGGCACAGGTCAAAGCCAAAGTTGTTGCTACCCCTTTTTACAAAAGAAAACCTTAAGCCATTCGTCTCTAGAGAGGAGCAAGCCGCCATCATGAAGCACCGCTATTTGCCAATTACGGAACAGGATCAGAAAGAAATGCTGGAAACCATCGGCATCTCATCCATGGAGGAGATGTTTCAAGATATACCTCAGAAGGTTCGCTTTCAAGGCGAACTGAACGTGTCGAAGGCGCTGGATGAGCAAGGACTGCTGCGCTATATGCGCGGTCTGGCGGGTCGCAACGCCGACTTTGACCGGTATGCCAGCTTCCTCGGCGCTGGCATCTACGATCATCACCTTCCGGTGGTGATCAATCATGTCATCTCGCGCTCAGAGTTCTACACAGCGTATACGCCCTATCAACCGGAAATCAGCCAAGGCGAGCTGCAGGCGATTTTTGAGTTTCAGTCATACATCTGTGAGCTCACCGGCATGGCCGTAGCGAACGCCTCGATGTACGATGGCGCAACGGCGCTGGCGGAAGCCGGCGCCTTGGCTAGCGGAGCGACGAAGCGCAGCCGACTGCTCGTCTCAAGAGCGGTGCACCCGGAGGCGCGCGCGATCCTGCGCACGACCGCCCGCGGGCTGAACTTGGAAGTGGTCGAGATCGGTCTCACGCCAGAGGGCGTGACCGACTTCGAGGACCTCACTTCCAAGCTCAGCGATGACGCGGCCGCCGTCATCCTCCAATCGCCGAATTTCTTCGGCTGCTTGGAGAATATCGGGGCCGCTGAGCCCCTCGCGCACGGCGCGGGCGCACTGCTCGTCGTGAGCGCGAATCCGCTCACGCTCGGGCTGCTCGAGGCGCCGGGCAAGCTCGGCGCTGACATTGTCGTCGGCGACTGCCAGCCGCTCGGCATCCCAGCTGCGCTGGGCGGGCCGACGTGCGGCTACTTCGCCGTCGCCGAGAGCTGGATGCGCCGCATGCCTGGGCGCATCGTGGGCCAAACCGTTGACCGCGATGGCAAACGCGGTTTCGTCCTTACGCTCCAAGCGCGGGAGCAGCACATTAGACGTGAGAAAGCCACGTCTAATATTTGCTCCAACCAAGCGCTTCTCGCGCTTTGCGCATCCGTGTACTTGTCCACGATGGGCAAGCAAGGCATTCAGGACGTTGGCAAGCTCAACGTCCAAAAAGCCCATTACGCGGCAAACCGCCTAGCCGCGTCTACGAAAATCTCGCTGCCATTCGCAGGCAGCTTCTTCAATGAATTTGCCGTCAAACTGCCGGACGGCACGAACGTGCAGGAGCTGAACAGTAAGCTCCTGCAGAAGAACATCATCGGCGGCTACGACCTCGGCCGCGACTATCCCGAGCTCGCCGGTCATATGCTGATTGCCGTCACCGAGCAAAGAACGCGCGAAGATATCGATACCTTCGCAGCTGATCTGGAGGAACTCGTATGAGCGAAAACAACGTGAACGTGAAATCAGACGGCAAAGCGCTCATCTTTGAAATGAGCCACCCAGGCCGTGTCGCCTATTCACTGCCTGAATCCGATGTGCCAGAAGTTAATTTGAATGACCTCCTGCCAGCCAAGTTTAGGCGCCAGAACGAACCTGACCTGCCAGAAGTATATGAAGTAGACGTCATCCGTCACTATACGGCGCTTTCACGTCGCAACTTCGGTATCGACAACGGCTTCTATCCACTCGGCTCGTGTACGATGAAATACAACCCAAAAATCAACGAAGACGTAGCCCGCTTCCCTGGCTTCGCCAAAATACATCCGTACCAACCGGAAGAATCGCTACAAGGAGCAATGGAGCTGCTCTACAATCTCCAAAATGACCTTGAAGCCCTCACCGGCATGGACCGCGTAACCCTACAGCCTGCGGCTGGCGCTCATGGCGAGTGGACCGGACTGATGATGATCCGCTCCTACCACGAGAGTCGCGGCGAGAAGCGGACCAAAGTCATCTGTCCCGACTCTGCACACGGCACTAACCCTGCCAGCGCCACTGTTGCCGGGTTTGAAACCATAACCATCAAATCGGGCGAGCGCGGCCTCGTGAATCTTGATGAGCTTCGCAAAGCCGTTGGTCCCGATACCGCCGCTTTAATGCTAACGAATCCGAACACACTCGGCTTGTTCGAAGAACAAATCATCGAGATTGCTGAGATCGTGCATGCCGCAGGCGGACTGCTCTATTATGACGGCGCTAACGCCAACGCCATTATGGGCATCACTCGCCCCGGCGACATGGGCTTCGACGTCGTGCATCTCAATCTGCACAAAACCATGAGTACCCCGCACGGCGGAGGCGGACCTGGAGCAGGCCCCGTTGGTGTCAAAGAAAAGCTGATCCCGTTCTTGCCCACTCCACTCGTTGCAAAGCGCGAAGACGGCAGCTTTTATTTCGACTACAACTACCCGCAAACGATCGGCCGCGTCAAAGGGTTCTACGGCAACTTCGGCATCCTCGTCCGCGCGTACACATATATTCGTACACTCGGTCCAGAAGGATTACGCAAAGTGTCCGAGTATGCCGTCTTGAATGCGAACTATATGCTTGCTAGACTGACACCATACTTTGATGTGCCTCACCCCCGCTTCTGTAAGCATGAATTCGTGCTTTCCGGCAACCGCCAGAAGAAGCTCGGTGTACGTACACTCGATATTGCCAAAAGATTGCTCGATTTCGGCTATCACCCGCCAACGATCTACTTCCCGCTCAGCGTTGAAGAATGCATCATGATCGAGCCTACAGAAACCGAAAGCAAACAAACCTTGGACGAATTCATTGACACCATGATCGCCATCTCCAAAGAAGTCGAGGAGAACCCGGAACTCGTCAAAAATGCTCCCTATACCACCGTCGTCAGCCGTATGGACGAAGCGCTTGCTGCCCGCAAGCCTGTCCTTAACTGTTCTTGCGGATAAATAGCCAAGATAAAACAAACCCGCCCTTCAAGCTGTTTCAGCAGCTGAAGTGGCGGGTTTGTTTTATCTTCCTATTTGCACTATCCCTTTTACTCAGAAAAAAAGAGTAAAAGATTTCGCACTGCTTTATTATAGATGTATATAGTACGAAGTCGGTAGCGAGGCGGGATCGTATCTTTCGGGAACGGTTTTGTTCTCGTTGTTCGAGTCAGGATAGTTCTTTGTATTTTGGGTAGTTCCGTACAGATACGAAAGTTCTTATTATTCCGTTGATTCAATTATTTTTTCTTATCTTCTCTCGATCCCCTTCAGTCCTCTCAGAAACATGATTCTGTGCAGTCTACAAAATTTTCTCATAAGCTTCTTCGAACATGAACAAAGGGGATAGTGCACACAGAAACTCTCTATCTAGACTAACTCCCCTCACCAAGCTTTATCCTGAACCAAAGGGATAGTGCACATAGACACTCTCTATCAAGACTAACTCCCTCACCAAGCTTTATCCTGAACCAAAGGGATAGTGCACATAGACACTCTCTATCAAGACTAACTCCCCTCACCAAGCTTATCCTGAACAAAAGGGATAGTGTCTGCAAGGTTAAAGTTATAGAAATGCCAATATCGATCCTATTCACTTATACAAGCATGATCCCTGAATATCTTGCATATAACGTACGACAGTGAACGGTCGCAATACAAGCGCGGCAGAACTGTGCTTATGTATTATTTTAGAGGAGCGTTTTTATGACCAAACCATGGTTTTATCGGCTTTTATTCTCCTATTTGCCTGTATTTTTCATGATCACATCCGTGCTCATTGTGCTTATTATTCTTTCGATTAGCCAACTGTCCAAAAAAGAAGCTGAAAATGCCAATAAAACGTATGCTTTACATATCATGCAGTCGGTTGACTATGCCTTGAAGACGATAGACGAATATGTGATCAAGGAGCTGCAGACAAATCAGCGGATTGACCAGTTTTTTGACAACAGATTTGAGGGAAATCCTTATTACTCGGCTTATGAAGTCACAGAATTGATTCGCGGGATGATGAATTACAACAAGTTTATTGATTCGGTTTATTTTTACCGGGTTTCTGACCGAATGGTCATTAGTCCAAACACGATGATAACGTCAGACCGTTTCGGCGATAAAGTATTTATTGAAGAAATGATGAAGAGCCCTTCTCAGTATCAGTTGACGAATCAGCGGATCTTTAAAGAATTTGCGGAAATGGATCAGCGTAAAGCCGTCATTTCTTTAGTACGAAAGATTCCCCTGTTATCCGGGCAAAAAGGTATCGTCGTTGTCAATATCAGTATGGATTCTATTGCAAGAATGGTCGGTGATATGTCCAATTCAAAGATCAGTTTCATCGAGGTATATGATCCCGAAGGTAAACAGCTGATGGCATCCGAAAACGGAGATGGAGCAGCAGGATCTAGGAAAAGAGGGTCTGAGCTGACCCGAATCCAT
Source organism: Paenibacillus andongensis (assembly GCF_025369935.1). NCBI lineage: Bacteria > Bacillati > Bacillota > Bacilli > Caryophanales > Paenibacillaceae > Paenibacillus > Paenibacillus andongensis. The sequence continues at coordinate 6,398,012 of NZ_CP104467.1, forward strand.
TCAACTTATACAAACTGGGAATACCGAAGCGGTCTCAAGGATGACTATTTATTTACCTTCACTTCAGTATTCTCCTATGTATGGATCGGATTGGGACTAGTTATGGTTGTTCTCGGCGGGATCTGGATGACCTATGTGACATATCGCAATTATCGGCCGATTAAGTTGATTATGTCCCGTATCCATGCTTATTCCGAACTGAAGTCGATGGGCGCCCCTGGCAAGAAACAAGACGAATTCCAATATATTGACAGGGCCATAGGCAACCTCATGGAGTTATCCAGCCGCTATGAGAAGCAGCATGAGGAAGATATCGTATTCCGGCGGCGGCACTTTTTCAAAGAATGGCTGGAAGGCAGCCGGGCGGTCGATTATGAAGATTGGAAAGCCGAGATGAATCGGCTGCAATTGCCTTCTGGCTTCGGTCAGCTTGCTGCAGCGGTCATCGAGATGGATAAGTATATGGAAGTATGCCGAATGTTCTCTCAAAAGGATCAAGAACTGCTCAAATTTGTACTAAGCCGTGTCGTTTATGAAACGGCTGAACCGCTTGGCCTGACTGTATGGGCGGAATGGACGGCTACACACAGGCTAAGTGTCGTGATATTTGCTGATCAAGATGCCAAAAACAGCGAGAAGCTCGCGGCCAATTTGTGTGAGAATGTACGCTTCTGGGTCGAGCAGCATCTGCATTTCCGCATTACGCTCGGTGTCGGGCATGTGGTTGGACAAGTACAAGAGCTCGTTCATTCTTACGAGGCTGCCATCCATGTTCTTCGTTTTAAATCGACCTTAGGAACGAATCAAGTCCTGTATCATTGGGAATCCGAAGCGTCCGCCGAGAAGGAAATGTATAAGCACTTGCCCCTGGTCAAATCACTTGCTCAGTCATTTCGCTTGGGGGACAAGGGTTGGAAGCCGGCCTTGGAGCAACTTTTCACCGAATTAAAAGTCGGGTTATTCTCCTACGATGAGATCCGCAATCTAATGAATTATTTGGTTTATCATTTACACCGGGAGATGATGGAGCTTTCAGCCGACATCCAAGAATTGTGGAACGTGGCGCTGCCTCAGCTGAATGAAGTTATTGAACAGTTCGATACGATCGAAGACTTATATGCAGCGTGGTTTCACATGTTAGAGGAAGTATCCCAGCGGATGGCAGCTATTCGCGAAGATAGAAGCACACATGCGGTCATGACCCAGGTTCGCTCCTACGTGGAGACCCATTATGCAGACCCAGAGTTATCGCTTACCTCGCTAAGCGAGCGGTTTCAGCTTCATGCCTCGCATGTCAGCCGTGCCTTCAAAGAGGAGTTTGGCGAAAAATTCGTCGATTATCTCGTTAAGATCCGGATGGAACAAGCGAAAAAGCTTCTCCAAAGCAGCCGTGACTCCGTCCAGGATATCGGGAGCATGGTTGGATACACGCATGCGATATCGTTTATACGCGCCTTCAAGAAGTATACCGGCGTCACGCCCGGCGATTACCGTAAGCAAGAGTAATTATGCCATTTTTCAAGAAAAGTATATCGTTAATTGTTGTTTATTCCACTCTGCATCACATCCGCTAAAGCCTTGTACAGCAAGGAGTTTCAAAAGAGTTTATTCGCAAATTCATGTATATTGAGAAGGATTGCACCTCTAGGGTACATTGATTCCATCGACGGCAAGGGAGCAAATGATGGTTCAATAATTACACTAAAGGAGGTGACACACGATGCCACATACACCGCTAGACAACATTCAATCAGCCCCCATGATTTCTACACGAAGATTTACCCACCATGCCGCTAAGTCGCAGCCCCGTCGTCGTTTCAAGCAAAATATGCCGCTGTTGATTATGTTTGTACCGGTGATTACTTACTTTATTATCTTTCGATATTTTCCAATATTAGGAAATATTATTGCCTTTAAGAACTATAACTTGATGGATGGCATATGGGGAAGCCCATGGGTCGGCCTAAAGCATTTCAAGGCCCTTTTCACCCAACCCCAGACGCTGACTATCATCCGCAACACCGTCACATTGAGCTTATTAAGCATTGTCGCTGGATTCCCATTTCCGATTATCATTGCCATCTTACTGAATGAAGTTCGCGCCATGCGGTTCAAAAAGATTGTACAGACGCTGATCTATATCCCTCACTTCTTCTCTTGGGTTATTGTCGGGGGTATCGTCGTTACGATCTTTTCCCAGCAATCCGGTATCGTTAACAAACTGTTGGAGCTATGGACGGGTCACACCACTGCCTTCTTGTATCAGGAGCATAGCTGGATAGCTATCTTCCTCGGATCTGGGATTTGGAAGGAAGCCGGCTGGGGAGCGATTATCTATCTGGCTGCACTTACCTCAATCGATACGCATCTGTACGAGGCTGCCAGCATCGACGGTGCGTCCAAATGGAAGCAGATCTGGCATGTCACGCTGCCCGGCATTCGCAGCACGATTATTCTCATGCTGATTCTAAGTATGGGGAATGTCATGGAAGTCGGGTTTGACCATGTGTACACGCTCCAAAATGCAGCTGTTTCGGACGTCTCGAATGTCATCAGCACCTATATCTTTATCGTGGGTGTCCAGGGAGGACAGTTCAGTTTAACGACGGCGGTCGGGTTGTTTGAATCTCTGGTCGGCTTCTTCTTCGTCGTCCTTGCGAATCAACTTGCCCGTAAATTCGATCAAGGACTGTGGTAAGAAAGGAGCCTCCCCATCATGAAACCAACATGGGATGAGAAAATCTTTTACACGATCAATTATATGTTCCTTGGCCTTGCAGCTCTAAGCTGCGTTCTTCCTTTGATGCATATCGTATCTTTATCTCTAAGCAGCTATCAGGCAATTGTCTCAGGGCATGTAACCCTGTGGCCGCAAGGCTGGACTGTAGAAGCGTACAAAGCCTTATATGTTGGCACGAATATGGTCAAAGCCTTTCGTAATAGTGTCGTAATTACTGTTGTAGGTGTTGTGCTAAGCATGTGGCTTACGATCATGGCGGCATACCCGTTAGCCAAGAAATATTTCTATGCGCGTCGCTTTTTTACACTGGCTATCGTATTTACTATGCTGTTCGGAACACCGTTAATTCCTCTGTTTCTGATCGTGAAAAGTCTTGGCTTACTGGATACTTACGGCGCTATATGGATGCCCGGACTGATCAGCGCTTTTAATATGCTCGTGCTTCGGACCTTCTTTATGAATGTGCCTGAAGAGCTTGAAGAGGCAGCACGCATGGATGGCTGTGGCGAATGGAGACTTCTCACACGGATTATTCTCCCTTTATCCCTGCCGGTCTTGGCTACGTTGACTTTATTCTATGGCGTCGGCTATTGGAATTCATTCTTACATGTACTTATGTTTATCAATGACAGCACACGGATGAATTTGGCGGTTATGATTCAACAGATGGTCGCCAGCCAATCGATTCTTCAAGAGCTTAATTCCGTGAGACCAGATGATTTGCAGCAAATGACACCCGAATCCATCAAAGCGGCGGGAGTAATCGTACTCATTGTACCCATGCTGATCGTTTATCCATTTTTGCAGAAGTATTTTGTTAAAGGTGTCATGATCGGCGCGATCAAAGGATAACACGAAGGGCAAAACATGCTAACTTGAACTATTTTAGGAAACGAATTATTTAAGGGGGGTATATCCATGTTTATTTTACGCAGGGTTCATTGGAAAGCTCTAGTGTCCACAATAGCTTGTATCGCCGTATTGGCAGGCTGCTCCACCGCCAAAGTCAACGATCCAGGGACATCGACAAGTCCGAATGCGACCCCAGCCCCGGCAACCGAACCTGCTAAAAGAGGAGCGATTAACGTTTCCGTCTATGATCGGGGCAACATTCCTCCTGAGGAAGGCAACTGGGATAAAAACCGTTGGGTGGATTGGATCAACAAGAACGGTCCTGTCGATGTTAAATATACCCCCGTTCCCCGCTGGGAATCGTTCCCTAAATTTAATGCCTTGCTGGCTTCGGGAAGCGCGCCGGATTTGATACTGGAGTATGATGCCAACTACAGAAACAGCTGGTATTCGCAGAAACTGCTGATGCCGATCGATGAGATGATTGACAAGTACAGTACGAATTACAAGCAAATTCTGGAGAAATACCCGCTGCTGCGCAAGATTGGAACGAAGGAAGACGGCAAATTGTATGAAATCGGACGTTTGAATGTCGTGGCCCCGCATCATCGTCTCTTAATCCGTGAGGATTGGCTCCAGAAGCTGAACCTCCAAGTCCCAACGACAACTGAAGAATTGTACAACGTGGCCAAAGCATTCGTGAATCAGGATCCGGACGGCAACGGTAAAAAGGATACCTTCGGTATCAACCTGAGCGGCGTCGGCTTCTCCGTGATCAGTCACATCTTCGGCCGTTCGATCGATTGGGCCGAGCAAAACGGCCAATTCGTACATGATTGGGATCGCCTCCAGGCATCCGTAGAATTCCAGAAACGTTTGTTTGACGACGGTTTAGTCGATAAGGATTTTCTCACTGATAAAAACGGACAAAAAGGCATTCAAGATTTCATGAACGGAAAGTTAGGAATTTTCGCGATCGACAGTGCATGGTTTACCATTTCGAACTATGAAACTTTGAAGAAGAACAACCCTACGGCTAAGGTCATTCCTATGGCTTTACCGAAGAGCCAATTCGGGCAGTTCAGCCCGATTATCAGCACACCTGTGCAAATGGTCGGTGTCGTCAATGCCAAAGCGAAGGATCCGAAAGCGATTATGCAATATATTGACTGGATGGTGGATCCAGAGCATGCAAGCCTGCTCAAGAACGGTATTGAAGGTACACATTCGCAAAAAGGTTCGAATGGCTGTTTGCAGCCTATCGACACAGAGAAAAACAAGAAAGAACTGTACACCGACGATCTGAATATGATGAGATCCGATTTGCTGCTGGGCAAATGCGCGGAAGTGTATCTGGTGAACTTGCGCCCTGAAGTGCCCACCCAGAAAGAATTGCTTGATATCAACCTCAAATCCAAAGAAATCTATATTAACAAAGATCGTCCTATCCCTTCGCTCGGCTACGACTTCTTACCGGTCTTGCCTGATGATCTGCAAGCGATTGTCAAAAGCACAAGCAAATCCAACAACATCGATAAAGGCGATATTTGGTTGAAAGCTTTGGTCGGCGGCACGGGCTATACTGCACAGCAAGCTGTAAAGGATGCTAAGGATGTTTGGGAAAAAGCAGGCGGCAAGCAAGTCGACGATTATTACGCCAAATGGTATGAGAACAACAAAACCAAAGCATTTAGTATCGATGATTTGTACAAATTTGCTGAACAGTCTCAGAAAGAGTTGAAATAGAATGAAGGAGGAGCGGCGCTCCAAGTTAGATGCGAGCGGAGCGCCGTCTACACATGACGTGGACCCCGGATAGGATTAGGGAATCCTATTGATAATCTCATTAACCTGGAGGTAATTATGAGATCCCTACACAAGTCAAAACTCCTTGTTTCAATCCTTCTGTCGGCAATCATTGTCTCACTGCTCCCGCTCTTTCCAGCTTATCGTGCTTTGGCTGCGGGAACAGGTATTACTCAGGACTATTGGAACAATATTCCTGGCGGTAAAGTAGAACAGATTCCATTAAAGACGCCTCCAACGGGTTCGAGGTTACTCGCTAACTTCGAGACACCGAACAATACGGGGGATCTTTATGGTTCTCGCATTTACGGTTTTCTGACGCCGCCGGTCAGCGGAGGCTACACCTTCTGGATTGCAGCAGATGACAGCTCCGAGCTATGGCTGAGTCCGGATGGCGATCCTGCGCACAAAGAGAAGATAGCGTCTAATACCGTCTTCGCCAAGCCCAGAGAGTGGGAGAAATCCCCAACTCAGAAATCTGTGATCATTCCGCTATCCAGCGGGAAAAGATATTATATCGAGGCGCTGCACAAAGAAAACACCTCGAATGACAATTTGGCTGTCGCCTGGCAAGGACCGGGCATTGCCCAACAGGTGATACCTGGCACTTACCTGACACCTTATGTGCTGCCTGATGCACCGACAAATCCTGTGCAGGACGACACAGCGAATACGTTTGGGTGGACGCCCGTTCCTGGTTATGCGAATATCGCTGACTATGAATACAGCACAGATCGCGGTTACACTTGGCAAACCGTAATAACGAACCCGCTTCAACTGGACAATATCAATTACACAACGGGACAAATACAAGTTCGGTTGAAAGAAACGACAGCGCAGCCTGCCGGAAAGATCCTGTATTCAACCGCCTTTTACACGCTAACTACCGTGGAACAGCCTGCGCCGGTTTATACGATGCTTTGGAAAATCGGGCTTGATAATCAGCTGTCGACTGAATTTAGCGATTATAAATCAACACCCATCGAGTCCTTCAGCCTTCCTTCCGACTGGTCCACTCGCACAGATTGGAGTTCGGTATCTAAAGGACTAAAGCTTAACCGCAACGGTTCTATGGTTATTACTTACAACTTGTCTGCGATCCCGGAGCATGGCGTGCAGTTCAGCTTCAGGAGCTTGGATGCGTATGTATCCGTTCCGCAATTAGCTGTATTTTCCAATGATACCATGGCCGGTTTAATCCAAATTGTCGGCTTGAGCGGAGGAAATACAACTCGGAAATTTAAAGAAACCTACGAGCTTTATATCCCGAAGGAAATGCTGAAAGTTGGATCTAATGAATTGAAGCTATCTTTGGATCGAGGCTTGTATGCAGGAACTGAAGGTGATGACTATCATTGGTTTGAATGGGATTATGCCAAACTTGAGGCATTAGGAGCTCCGGCTGCGGAACCGATTCATGGGCGGTATACCCATCTAGGAACAGCGCTTGTTTCACATGTGTTGAAAGACCGCGATCTGCAAACGATGGAAGTAACGAAATGGCTTGGACTCGCCTACAGCGGAAACGTCATTCGTTCCAGTCAATTCTCGCGGGAATGGTTGACTGCCTTGCGTGATTTGAATTTGGCACCCGTTCTTCTGCCATTCGGAGCCTATATCAAGGATCCTGAACTTTCTTCGGGGGTTGTCCCTGAGAAGCTCAAAGAGTACTACAACAATCTCATTGCAGAAAATGGGGATTTGTTCGAATACTTGGAGCTTGATAATGAACCCGGCGTGTTCAACAATGCCTTTGCCGCCGACTTGGCTCTTGCCAAATATGTTAGTGAGCAGAAACCTTTGCTAAACCCTTGGTTGAAAGCGGTTTCCCCAGGTTGGGCTTACTGGCCCACCAAAGGAATCCCCGATGGTTGGGAGCGTGATCCTGCCTACCGCAGACAGATTGAAGACTATACCGATATGACGAACGGCCACAGCTATACCTTAAGCGGAATCTCGAGCGGTGAGGGAGGCGCTCTCGTTGAGACGTTAAAGACTTATCCTGAGTATCAGGGTGACGGATTAGCAAAGCCGATGATGATGAGTGAAACGGGAGCTAATGATTTTCATACCGACAATAACCGGTACGATACATTCACACACCGTTTTGCATCCATCTTTGATCGGGAAACGCGCAGTACCATCGGCTACCTCGATTACATCATGCAGCATGCGGCTTACTTCCGAGAATACAGCTTGCTCAAAGAGGACATCGTGATGAAATCCGCTGATGATGCCGAAGCGTGGATCAACACGAGTGATCCCGATGAAACGCGTTTGAAGGTTTTTCGCCGCTTAGCGCTAGCCTACAGTACGCATGGCAAACCGCTTCCTTATGAGTATACAAATCAGAGCGAGCTTGCCGGGAAAAAAGCTTATTTCCGTGCGGTGGATACCTCGAGTCATGGTGTAAGTAATACAGGAGCAAAATCCAATAAAATTCTGCTCAATTTTGTTAATTTTGAAACGACACCGGTCACGATGAACGTCCATGTTACACTGCCTACTAACGCCCAGTATGCGGCAGAACGCTTTGGCGCAGGCAACACGTATGCGGCTGCTCGCAGTTTTACGACCATTGACGCCGCTTCGGGCGCACAATTATCGGAAACGCTCCAGCCCGGTGAAGCCGTGCAGTTTATTTTGACCCCTTTAGAACATTCAGCACCAAGCAAGCCTACGCTGCAAGCACGGGCCGTTTCGTACAAACAAATCAAGCTGACTTGGCAGCCTTCTACGGATAATTCAGAAGTCACCGGATATAAGCTCTATGATAACGGCGTACTGCTCGCTAAGCTGCCGAAAGCCGTAACCCGTTATTCGCACCAAGATGTTAGACCGGAAAGCGCCCACTTGTATACGCTGATTGCTTATGATGACTCAGGCAACGAATCCGTACCTAGCGATCCTTTAGCCATATCCTCCTTAACCTTGCCGGCCTCTCCTTTTACCACTGCGCCTACGGGAGCTTTGCATGTTGAAGCGGAGCAAACGGAGCTGGAAGGAGTGACCCATCATGGCACATTCGTCGGCATGTACTTTACACAAGGACGAATGAACATGCTGAAACCGCCTGTAAAAGCCAATACCAATTATATTCTTAAGCTTAAATATAGTTCGGCCGCGAACAAAAAGGTCAATCTTGTTATCGACAATCAGCTGATTCGAACGCTGGATTTGCCGGGAACAGAGCCTAACGTCTATACAACAATCGAATATAACGTCATGATGCCAGCGGACATAAGCAACCTGGTGCTGTCCATCGTCAAGAGCACCGATAATGTGTTCGCTTACTTCGATTGGTTCGAGCTGAAAGAAGGCATCTTGGATGAAACGCCTCAAGCCCTCTGGACGAATGTCATTCATTCCAGTACGAATATGTATTATTCCGCTCCTACCTTCGCTCTCGGCGCCAATGGGGCCAATCTTCATGAAACGACAACGCCGGGCGATTACACAGCTATGGGCTTTAAAGGGACGGGAATCCGTTGGTATTCCGATATTGAGGCTACTTTAGGCGAGGCTGATGTGTATATCGATGATGTCCTACAGGCAACTGTGGATTTGAAAACAGCAAACACGCAAGGCGCGAAGAAGGTTGTTTTCGAAAAAACGGGTCTCCCTATGGCCAACCATATCATCAAAGTAGTCGCTAAAAACGGCCGGATCATCCATCAATCGTTCGAGTTTTTGAGTTTGGAACGCCAGCCTTTAACACCTGGCCCCGATCTTATAGTAACAGACCTTGGAACAGATCCAGCAAATCCGTATGCGGGGCAAACGGGAATTCGTTTCTATGTTACGGTGAAAAATGTCGGTATTCTCCCAACCCCAGACGGCAAAATAACGGGGGCCGTATTTGGTTTGAACGGCGGTTCTTTCGGCTACACGGATACGTATAATCAATCCATCCCAGTAGGTGGCAGTGCAACACTCTATACGAACGCAGGAGGTGAAAATGGGTATTGGGAAGTGCCAAATGGAGAAGCCACCTACCAATTAAGCGTCAATATCAATGATATCGGACGTTTCACTGAGATGGATCGCACGAACAATACCAAGGAGATTACATTCGAAGTGAAGAAGCGAAATGTCACCCCTCCAGTAACAACAGCCACAGCAGACGGTGCAACGGGGGCAGGCACCTTCAACAAACAAGATGTGCATGTTACGTTTACAGCCGTACATCCGACTATTGGTGTTGGAATCAAGCGGACAGAATACCGAATTCAGGGTGGAACATGGCAACCAGTCACAACTCAGCCGGTCACCTTCACCGATGAAGGGGTGCATCAAATTCAGTACCACTCGATTGATGTGACGAATAACGAAGAAGTGCCCAAAGATTTGATTATAGGCATCGATAAAACGGCTCCTGCTACCACGCATAATTCATTATCAGGGTGGCAGCGCACGCCGCAAACCGTCACATTAGCCGCTTATGATGCTTTGAGCGGTGTACAACAGACCTTTTACATCCTAAATGGGGGAACCGACACTCCCGGAACCTCGGTTACGGTAAACACTTACGGTGTGAACACGATACACTATTACAGTGTTGATGCGGCAGGCAATCAGGAAGCTGGTCATTCTACGGAGGTACGCTTCGATCCGCAAGCTCCTGAAATCAACATTGCCGGTCCTTTAACTGTATTTTGGACGGATCCGATTGTATTGAATGTTAGTATCACAGATGCTTTAAGTGGCGTGGCCTCATCTGTGGTCAAACTGGACGGTGCCGTTGTTAGCCCTAACATTAACCTCCAACCGCTCAGCTTGTGGCTTGGTCAGCACACGATTGAAGTAACGGCAGCAGATAGCGCGGGCAATACGACGGTACGTACCTTTGTATTGAAGGTGGTCATGGATCTCGACCATTTGGACGATCTGCTCCGTTTATTATGGAATCTAGGATATTTTCCAAATCAAAGCACTTATAACAGCTTGCAGAACAAGGTTGCACAGTTTCAGAAACTGCTAAACCAAAGTCAGCTTAAAGATCAGACTATCTTTGATGCTGTCATCAAAGATGGCAAGTATATGGATAGTACGACCGCCAAGCAGCTTCAGGATGCTGTTCTATACTTGCAGCAAAAGCTAGGGAAGTGAAAATAAGAAGAGGCATATCATCCAAAGTCATTTTTGGATGATATGCCTCTTTCCCTTTTGCTGTAAGATGCTACGGCAACCAAAAATTTCCTGCGAGGGAACGTCGATCCTCTATTTGGACGAAAAACTACGCTTCAAAACAAAAACGCCGATTAGTCCTCCAATCTATACAGACAATCGTTCCACTAATTGATGCGACTCGAGAACAAGGTCTCCACGGATGCTGCAAGCATTCGGATTGTCCAAGCTGTTCAGGAAATGCTGAACGACACCAGCAAAGCCCCGTCTTTCAAGCACCGTGTCCCAGCTGCCGAAGGAGCGTACGCGCGGCGCGGCACCTTTTTCATAAAAAACGGCTGACTCCAGGTTCGTTACTTCTACCGATCGGCCGCTGCCGTGCAACTCCACTTTTTCCAAATCAATACCAGCAAGCCTAACCATACTGTAATTGCCTAGTGAAGAGCCGAATGCCAACGTCCCTGACGCGTGGAGCAATCTGCCTGCTTCATCGACTTGTTGATTGTATGTACTCACTTCATACGGACTCTCTCCAAGCCATAACAATAGGTCCAGCATGTGAATCAGGTCATCATACAACGTCTCTTTGGCGCTATGACCTTGCTGCTTGATACGGTGCTTGACGGCTGAACACCAATCGAAGCCGCCTGCCTCCTGCAGCCATTGCTTAGCCTCGATATAAAGGGGAGCAAATCTGCGGTTAAACCCCGCTGCCAGCAAAACGCCTTTTCGCTCCGCATAAGAAGCCATCTGGGTGGATTGTGCCCAATCGTAGGATAACGGTTTATCTACATAAACAGCTACACCCTGTTCTATACTTTTCATCACCATATCATAATGGGTAGATGTAGGACTATGTACGAAAACAGCATCCAGCTCATGTGAAAGAAGCTCATCTAAATTCGTTGTCCCGTAAGGAATGCGATACTTTGCCTGCATCCGTTCTACCGTCGCCGGGGCCTGGCTCATAACTCCTGCAATTTCCACTTGCTCGTTGATTGATAAAAGAGGCAGATACACTTTTTGTGCGATATCACCTAGACCAATTAATCCAATTCTTTTCTTCATCACAATGCTTCACTCCTCATTTGTTTTCCCAGAACCATACGTCCAACCACCAGTCCAAGTACAAGTAAAACAGCGCCAACCAGAGTAGAAACACCATAGATTTGCACCCACATCGGGGTATCCGTGATCAGGGCATATACTTTTCCGCCAAAAATTGGCCCCAAGAAAGCGGCAAAGCCGGTAATAGCTGAATAAGTAGCAATATACATCGGACGTTCGCTCTTCGGTGTGTCGCCAATCGTAAACGTGAACACCATCTGATTAAACCCACCCAGCCCAACGCCAAGAACGATATGAACGGCATACAGAACAACAACCGCTGGAATGAAAGCAATCGCTCCCCATAATAAACAAGCTAGCGCAATGATCGGTAAGGACCACAGCAGCAAGGTTTGAGCCGAGTATCGCACATTTAGATTGCCCCATACATAGTAACTAGCCATCATGACTACGGTATGAACGACCGTAATTAACGAGACGGTTTCATAATTAATTTTCATCAGCTTGAGCATGACATAAGAGAAGAGCGGCACGGTTACCCCTTGCACGAATAAAAACAAAGCCAAAAAGAGAATCGCTTTAAGAAAAGCGCGATCTTTCAATGGCTTCCCAATCATCCCTACCGGATTCGATGCCGTAGATGGCTCGAAGGGTGGATTCGGATATAAACCGAAGGCCAGTATATTTAACACCACACAAACGCTGCAAATGATAAATAAATAGTTAAAGCCTTGCCCGCCTGGATAACGATCTAATATTTGTCCGCCAATGAAAAGAGCAAGTGAACTTACCCCGCCTAATATCGTGTTGCGAAGTCCAAAATATCGTCCTCGAACC